>CBDUWU010000062.1:0-16105 GCA_965371015.1 uncultured bacterium
GGTGGATCATCCCCGCCCTGGAAGACTGCAATCAGTATCTGTGCCTGCCCTACACGGTGAGAAGTCCGGATATCACGGGCAACGGCGGCGTCCACGATCTGAAGGTCGATATCCTGGACCTGGCGGCCTTTGCGGCCGGGTTCGTATCGCCACCGAAGCCCTACGAGACGTGCCTGGATTTGAACTGTGACGGGTTTGTCGACCTGGTCGATTTTTCGATTTTCGCGCAGCACTATCTCCATCAGTGCTGAGGATTCTCCGCCACCCGCGGCGGCCATTGGGCGCGGATTAATGGCCTCGTAACCCCTTGCGGTAAAAGCTATTCTTGTATACCCAGAATGTTGCTATTTATCTTATTCGGTGTCCTGAACAAGGGGGGAACGTGCGTTTACTCATTTAAATAATGCATGTTGACATTTTCCCCGGTCTTATGGTACACTCTCATCTCGGTCGAGTAAGGTGTCGTTTTACCAACAGGTGGAAGGAGGAGCATACCTCATTCAGCATTCGGTATGCATCCAGAGCAGAGGTATCAATCCCTCCTTTTTAGGCCATATCATCCAAAAACTTTTTGGAGGTGTAGGAATGTCCAAAGGAAAATTCGTCGCTCTCTCCCTGATCGCTGCGACGTTGCTTAGCTGGCAGGTTGCAAGTGTTGACATCGCCACCAGTGGTGTTGTCGAGCCTTGTAGCTCAACGGCCATCGCCCTACCGGGTTGTTACGTAGTTTGCCCGCAGGGTGACGGTTCGCGGCTTGGCACGATCAACTCGAAGATCTTTATTGTTGCCAAGGACATAACAGGCGCTGCGATTGCTGGGATTCCGGCTGCTGACTTCTGGCTGATCGGCTGTAGCGATCAGTTGGTGCTCTGCGGCGGTGGCGGTTCGATCAACGCCGATTCGGCGTCGAACGCGACCGGTAATACCACCATCTCGGGCGACCTGGCTGCCAGTGGCTGCGATCTCGGTGGCGTTACTGTCGTCATTCAAGGTGTGATTCTCGTCGAGCAGGGTAACTGCTCCGCACCGCTTTGTCTGCCGATCACCACTATGAGCCCGGATATGACGGGTAACGGTGGCGTGATCGACGGCGCAGTGGACCTCCTTGACTTGGCGTCATTCGCCGGTAAATACACGTCCCCGCCGAAGCCGTATGATCCGTGCGTAGACTTCAACTGTGACGGCGTCGTAGACATCATCGACTTCTCGATCTTCGCGCAGCACTATCTGCACGTTTGCTAAGATAGGGATCGTATAGGCAGGATTTTGGGGCCTAATAGACTCCTAAATAAGCAACACGATAGAGATTCTGCACAAGGTAAGGAGTTGTGGCTATGAAGAAAATTCTAGTAGTGGTTTTTGCAGTCGTTGTTATGCTGGGCGCGGCCCAGGTCAACGCCCAGGTGCCTTATGTCCAGGTGTACTTCGACGAGCTCTGGCAGACGACAGTGCTCGAGGAGGGGTGCCCCCTGGAGCCGCCCGGAACAGTTGCCCAGACTCTCTATGTTGTCGCCCACAACTTTAACATGTGGATGAACGGCATCGAGTACATGATCAACTATCCGACGGAGATGTTGTGGCTGGGTGACTCGATCGGCCCCGACCGGCTGTCGATCGGTAACTCGCCGATAGGCATCGGTGTCACGTGGCCGATTCCCGGCAACGGTTTCGGTGGTCTTCTTGTACAGACCGCGAACATCATGTGGATGTGCGAGGGCTGTAGCTCGCAGAATATCACCGTCACGGTTGTCAGGCATCCTTTCACGCCGTGGCCGGAGACTCATCTGGTCCGTGCGGTGCGTTGGCCCGACCTCGGGATCGTCCAGGGTGTTGGTATGGCGGCGGTAGTATGCCCGATCATACCCGTCCAGGAAACGACCTGGGGTGGCATCAAGGCTCAGTATAACGACTAAGCGGTCTTACGCGATGGGCTGGATGAGCCGGACTGGTTCATCCAGCCGTTCGTAACCTGCTTTGTTGATGTGATGATCACGCCGATGTAGTACGAGTCGGTATGGCGGCTTGGTGGGAGCCGCGGGTTTTGCCCGCGACAGCCAGCCGCGCCGGGTCAGGCTCTCGACACACCGTCCGCAGGGTTTTGACTTCGGCTGATTTGCCAACAAAAACACCAGCGCCCGGACCGCATTGGCGACCGGGCGTTGGTGTTTCTGGGATGGGCAGTTCGTGTCCGGGAACCGCGGGGGGAGAAACAGAACCAGCACTGACAACAGCGGTGACAAGCGTATCAGTTTGCGCACCCGAAGGAGTACCAACTATGAAACGTGTTTTATTGCTATCTCTCGGCATTATTCTCTCGGCTGGAATGGCCTTCGGCCAGGCCGGTTATATCGGGCTCTATTCCGATTTCGGTTACACAAACTGCACGATGTACGACACGCCCGGTCTCCAGACGATTTACGCCGTGCACAAGGCGAGCACGGGCTCGACGGCCTCTCAGTTCCGTATCGCCGTTGACCCCGGCATGACGTGCATCACGGTAGGCGTCATCAACGGATTCCCGACCACGATAGGAAGCCCCGAAACCGGCATATCGGTCGCCTATGGCGCCTGTTTTTCGTCCGACATCCTGCTGCTGACGTGGAACTTCCTCTGCAGCGGCACGTCGGCCACGTGTTCCATGCTCCGTATCGTGCCAGATCCGTCGGCCCTCTCGGGGACCATCGAGGTCGTCGACTGCGACCAGTTCAAGCTGGTCGGGGGCGGCTCGATCATGTACGTCAATCCCGATGGCAACTGTGACTGCGGCGAAATCGTTCCGGTCCGGGAGTCGAGCTGGGGAGCCATCAAGTCGCTGTATCAATAGCGGTCCATAAGATCCGTATTTGCCGGCGGTTTACCTGAAAAGGCTTGACAATAAGCACCCCAACCGAGATAAATTCAATAGCCTGTCTTCTATCAGGAAGATTTCAGGACTAAGGGTTTAGGGAGATGTTTTCTCGAGACCGCTCCGTCGCGGCAGGGGAATGCGCTGGCGGAGTTGGTTCGATGCGTGCGACATCTGGTCCCCTTCAGCGGTTCTCGTCGTTCCAGGACCCCTGTCTTCAAAGGAGTAGAAATGAAAAGAATACTGCTATTGACCGTAGCGGTGCTGTGCCTGGCCGTGCTGGCGTTCGCGCAGGCGGATGATGTCGGATCGATCGACATCTTCTCGGATGGCGCCTTCACGAGCTGTAACGTTACCGACGCCTCTGGCCTGGTTCCGGTTTATGTCGTCCACACCCACGCCGGAGACGGTGCCGCGGCATCGCAGTGGAAGCTGGACATGGGCAATGTCGTAATGACGTTTGTGGGCTCGTTTTCGCCGTATGCCACGGTTATTGGCACCCCCCTGGAAGGGGTCTCGGTCGCCTACGGTAGTTGTATTTCAGATCCCAACAACCTCATCATGACGGTGAATTTTATTGGTGTGGGGGCGTCTCCCACATGTTCGATCATGTCGATCGTCCCGGATCCGGTGGCACTTTCGGGAATGGTCGAAATCGTCGACTGCACGCCGGAGCCGAACGGACCGTTCAAAATCACGCTCGAGAAGGGCGGCCAGGCCCGTGTCAATCCGGACCTCTCGTGCGATTGCACGGTTCCGGTCCGGGAGACCACGTGGGGCGGCATCAAGGCCCTCTACGGGGAATAACCTTCGTAATCCAGCAAGTACGATCTTTCACAACCCCGCCGGCTCCGCGCCGGCGGGGTTGTCTGTATCGGGGCGATTCTGGCCCCTTGACAGGGCTGCCAAAGTGAATTACTATTCAGTAGTTAGCCGCCCCGCTGACGTACCGAACACCCCTGTTACAGCCCCCCCTGCAACCGGATTGAATACGACCTTGAAGAAGCACACCTCCTTCCGCTCTGAGCCGATCCAGTGCCCGCGGGCCGGGCTTATCTTGGCATTGTCGCTCCTGACTATATTCTTCCTGGCTTCCGTCGCCGTCACGGCGGCTTTTGCCCGTCCGGGCCCGGCGGGGGCGGGGCGTATCCCGGCTCGACTCCTGACCGGGGCCCCCGACAGGGTGGTTTTCCGCGTCGATCTGGAGCCCTGGACCGTTGTGCCGTCACAGGCGCTGCCGGGGGCGGCCCGGGTCGATATCCCGGGCTTCGTTCGCGTTGGCCGGGAGGGCGAGCCCATGCAGCCGGCTCGCAAGTTCATGGTGGGGTTGCCCCCGGAGGGGACGTGGCGAGTCTCGTGGCGTGTTCTGAAGTCGGTTTCGCTGGGGCAGATCCGGGTCGAGCCCATGCCGTTCCGGGAAGCGCGGCACGACGGTGAAATGGGGGTCGTGCCGGTCGAACGCTATGCATTCGAGGCGGAGGTCTACGATTCCTTTCGCAGCCCCGCTCCCGTGGCGGCCGACGAAGACGTCTGGATTCGCCGGCAGCGTGTGCTGCCCGTATGGGTTCAGCCGCTCTCCTACGACCCGGCAACGGGCGACGCGACGCTGGCGACCTCAATCGAGGTGACGGTTACGTTCGGCGGGACAAGCCGTCCGGATGGTCGCGGTGCGCCGGTTATCGAGTCTCCGGAGTGGGAAGAGACGTTTTCCCGCATGCTGGTCAACGCCACTCAGGCGCGGTCGTGGCGCGTTCCGAGTCCGTTCGTAGACCGGTCTCCCTCGCAGACTCTACAACTGCTGCCGACCGGGACGATGGCCAAGCTGCGCGTGCGGACCACCGGTATCCACAAGGCGTCCGCCGCCGCGTTGATTGCCGCCGGGTTTCCGGCGGGGCAACCAGTCGCCGACCTGCACCTGTTCAAACGTGGATACGACGAAGACGCACTCACCGGCACGGTCACGGACGTGGCGTTCACGGTCGCCGAGGACGGCGCGGGGACACCCGGTGTGTTCGACGGCGGCGACATCCTCGTATATTACGCGATACGTGTGCGTGAGGACGCCACCCGCGAAGATCCGTTCGAACTCTACACTTTTGATAACGTTTACTGGCTGGGAACGAACTCCGGGACCGTTATGTCGGATCGCGCGATGGAGCCGGGGTATCTCTCAGCCGACACGGCCAGCGCGTGGTTTCCGGTCCGGCGGATATTCGTCGAAGACCGCGCGTTCTTCGAAGAGACAAAGTTCCCGGGCAAGGACTACTACTTTTTCAACGACGGCTCCGAGGTCACCGTTAATTTTCCGTTCGAGATGGATGCGGTACGTCCGGGGTCGAGTGTGGCTCTGAGTGCCGAGCTCCACGGCTCGATCTATAACCAGCTTCGGTCCATCTCGACGCGCCTGGTCAACTCCAAGGGCAACCTGGTGATCTCGCCGACGGTATTCGTGTCGAACAAGTCGATCGTGGAATACACGGCTGACGTGCCGGGGGGCTCGTTCGACGCGGGCGCGAACACGTTCCGGTATGAGCGGTCCGACATCGCCAACCAGCGGGTAAGGGTGCTGATCAACTGGCTGCACGTATCCTACGACGCTCTCTATCGCGCACATGGTAATTCGCTCACTTTCAACACGGCGTCGCTGTCCGGTGACACGAGTGTCACCGTCACGGGCCTGAGCGAGACCGACCTGTGGCTGTTCGACGTCACCGACCCGGAGCTGCCGGTGAATTGTGTCCTCGACGCCGGGCTGTTCCGTGACGTGGGTGGCAGCTGGGCGCTGACCTTCCGCGACGCCATCGCGGCGCGCAAAGACTACGTGCTGGTGCCCGAGAGCCGCATGACCGAACTCGCCGCCGAAGACATCGTGCTCGACGTTCCCAGTGCCATCATCGGGAACCCGGCCGAGGCGGGTGTCGACGTCCTGGTCGTGGCGCATCGCGATTTTCTCGCCACCCTCACGGGGGACGACGCGTACGACATGCACGACTGGGTCCGTTATCGCCGGGCGCAGGGCAAGCGGGTACTGATGGTCGATGTCGAGGACGTTTACGACGAGTTCAACGGCGGAGTGACGGGCACCCTGGGGATCGACCGCTTTGTCCGCCATTTCTACGAGACGGGCAACGCCGGTTACCTGCTCCTCGTGGGTGATGGAAGCGAAGACCATAAAAGAACATACAGCGATTCCAACCCAGACTACGTCCCGAGCCACTGCCGCACGGAATGGGTAGGAAGCGGTTTCAACGAGGACGAGGTCGTCACGCTCGACAAGGAATTCGTCAAGATGCCCAACCCGGCCGGTCTCGTCGACCGCTACCCCGACCTCGTCATCGGCCGGTTCCCGGTTGGCAGCATGAGCGAACTGCAGCGGATACTGTACAAAGTCTTCAAGTTCGAGGAGCCGAAGGCGGACGACCTCTGGCGCCGGCGTATAATCCTCATCGCGGACGACGGATGGGGTGAGGTGGGCACACAGTCGGAGTGGCGCGGGGAAACCGGGTTCGAAACGGGCCAGGAACAATGCGCCCAGATCATGGAGAATGCCCACCCGGGAGGCTTCGACGTGGTGCGCTTCTACCTCTCGGATCACAACAACAAATACCACACGATTCCTCCGCCGGGTATCGGGTTCAGGGAGCCCAATCCGTCGATGTACGGGTACCGGCAACTCACGCGGGCGGACGCGACGTTGAAGCTCCTCGGCGAATTGAGCGAAGGCGCCACGCTGGTCACGATTCAGGCGCACATGAACCGCTCCCTCGTCGCGCACGAGTGGCTGTTCGTCACGCTGAGCACGGCGCCAAACGGGACCAAGGACCACTTCCGCTGCAACAACCGCGACAAGCCCTTCTTGATTTTCGGAATGGGGTGTCATTTCAGCGACTACGCGTTGCACAGGGAGGCGGTGCGCCTCGCTTTCAACAGCCCCAACGGAGACTCGTTCGCCGAGCAGCTGCTCTTCCAGAACCGCGAGGGCGCCGTGTCGACATACGGCAGCAGCGGTTTCGAGTATCTGGGCCAGGTCAACGCCTACATGAAACGTTTTTCCGAGATCTGGTTCTACGAGGCGCCGTACGACACGATGGTCAACCAGACCGAGGGCCGCTGGGTCCTGGGTACGATGATGTTCCTCGTGGAAACGGAGGCGATCGGCTGGCTCGGGCAGGAGGACCCGGTCGACCGCTACCACATACTGGGCGACCCGCTCCTGCGCATCGATCTGGGGCCGCCGATGATGGAGGTCACGGTCAACGGCGAGCCGGTGTCGTCGGGTGACAATGTCTCCGCGGGCACCGACACGATCGCCGTAGTTGCCACCGTCAAAGACGAAAACGTCATCGAGAAGTTCGAGCTCTTCATCGACGGAATCGACATGAGCCATACCCTGGTGGTGACACCGGTCGGAGACGAATCGATACCGTTTTCACGGATGTACGATGTCCGGTTCGACCACGAGCTGCAGCTCAAGGCCTACGACATCGTCCTGCGGGCGCTCCAGGCGCCAGATACGACCTCGGGACAGTATCACATGGCGGCGGAATTCGTGCTCAACGTGCCGTCGAATATGGACGTGGCGGTTAACGGACGCGTGATAGCCGACGGGGACAAGGTCCCTGCGCAGGGAGACTATCAGATCACCCTGAATTTCCCGGTGTTCGTCCCGTCTTCGGAGATCTCCGTAGCGATCGACGACGAGGAAGTCACGGGGCTGGTGTTTTCTCACCCGAGCCAGAATGACTCCACTACGTGGTTCGTCCAGTTCTCACGGACGCTGTCCGACGGTGAACACGTTCTGGCGGTGACGATCAGCGGCGGCGAGCCGCAGCTGTGGACGCTGCACGTGAGTTCGGAAGCGGGGCTGCGCCATGTGGTCAACTACCCGAACCCCTTCACCAACACCACGCAGTTCGTCTTCTCGACCGACGTGACGATCGACCAGGGCACGATCGACGTGTTCACCGTGAGCGGCAAGCGGATCGCCCGGCTGGAAATCCCCCCCGGCGCCAGGTTGCCGGGTCAGAACGCTGTGTTCTGGGACGGCCGTGATTCTGCGGGCGGCGAGATCGCCAACGGGGTCTATCTGTACGTGATTCGGGTCAACCAGCGCGGCCAGGAGACCACGATCCGCGGCAAAATGGCCCGGATGCGGTAGCTCATCTATTCCTTGTCGGATTTTTCCTCATTTTGTTAGACTCGCTCCGGACTCGAGCCGGATCCGCCCGGGTTTCCGTGTCGACGGAAACCGGGACGCCGCCGTGCTCGCGGACCCGGATATCCATGAAAAAAGACCACGACCTGTACAGCGAAATCAAGAACCTGACCACGGAGCAGCGCAATCCGCGGACGGCGGGGATCGACCTCGCTCCGGTGGAAGAAATCGTGCGTCTGATCAACGACGAGGACCGTCTCGTCGCCGACGCCGTCGGCCGGGCGCTCGCCGATATCGCACGCGTTGTGGAACTCGTCGTGGCGTCATTCAAGCGGGGCGGGCGGCTGCTCTATTTCGGCGCCGGCACCAGCGGCCGGCTCGGCGTAGTCGACAGCTCCGAGTGCCCGCCCACGTTCGGCGTCGATCCCGGAATGGTCGTGGGAGTTATCGCCGGCGGCCGTGAAACTGTATTCCTGTCGAGGGAGGGAATCGAGGATGACCTCGATGGCGGCGAGCGCGACGTCGCCGAACACAATGTCAGCGAACGCGACACCGTCGTCGGGATCGCGGCCAGCCGCCGTACACCCTATGTCCTCGGCGCACTCGCCGCGGCGCGCTCCCTCGGCGCATCGACCGCGATGGTGCGCTGCAACGACGGACCCCGGCCGGATGTCGACGTCGTGGTAACCGTCGTCCCGGGCCCCGAAGTTATCACCGGTTCGACCCGGATGAAGGCTGGCACTGCCCAGAAAATGGTTCTCAACATGATCACCACCGCAAGCATGGTCAGGCTCGGCAAGGTATACGCAAACCTCATGGTCGACCTCCGCCCCAACAGCAACAAGCTCATCGAACGGGGCAAGGGGATCGTGATGGAACTCGCCGGGCTGGGCTACCCGGAAGCAGAAGCCATGTACGAGGCCTCCGGCCGCGACGTAAAGGTCGCCGTCGTGATGGCCCGGCGGGGGTTGGATCGGTCCGCGGCACAAGCCGAACTCGCCAGGGCCGATGGATTTCTCGCCCGTGCCCTGGGAGAACGCTCATGATCCCTCGTTGTGGCCGATTGCTGGTCTTTGCTCTGGCGCTGGCGCTCGCCGCCTCATCGTGCGGTGAAAAAGACGACCGCCCGACCATCCGGTTCTGGCAGTTCTGGGACAACGCCGTCATAGAACCCATGATCGAGGAGTTCGAGGCTGCCCACCCCGGCGTTCGCGTCGAAGTCGAGCAACTCACCTGGAAGAGCGGTCTCGAAAAGATCCAGGCCGCCCTCGCGTCCGGCACCCAGCCCGACCTGTGTGAGCTCGGCTCGACGTGGCTGCCCCGATTCAGCTACGAAGGCGTTCTTGCCGACATGACGGCGATTTACGAGGTGGAGGCGGACAGCTTTCTCATGTGGGAAAGCGCCGTCTGGAAAGGCCGTGTTTTCGGGCTCCCGTGGGTCCAGGGATCGCGGGCGTTGTTCTATAACCGGGACCTTTTCCGTCGCGCCGGGCTCGATCCCGACGACCCGCCCGAAACCTGGAGCGAGCTGATCGCGGCCGCCGAGGCGATCGACGTCCTCGGCCCTGACATCAACGGATTCGGCCTGAACCTCGGCGAACGCTACGTCCTGTACAAGAAGTTCATGGCGTTTGCGTGGGGCAACGGCGGCAGGATTATCGACGACGATGGCGTGGTCCGGCTCGACGGGCCCGAGACGGTCGAGGCGCTCGAGTACTACCTCGAGTTGTCCCGGTATTCGCTCAAGGAAAAGCAGGAAGTGCTCGACCACGAATTCAAGTCGGGAAAACTCGGAATGCAGGTCTCCGGGGCGTGGAACCTCCGCAATTTCCGTCTCGAGGCGCCCCAACTCGATTACGGTGTGGCGCTGGTGCCCCGGCCCGACGCCGGCACCACGCACGCGAGCTTCGCCGGTGCGGAAATGCTCGTCGTGTTCGAACGCTCCGAACAGAAGGAGCTGAGTGTCGAACTCGCCCGCTTCCTGCAGGAATACCCCCGCGCGAAGACCCTTTCGCTCTCGGCGGGCAGCGTGTTTCCGGCGTCGAAGCGCGTCCTCGAGGACACGACCTTTACCAGAGACGAACGGGTGCGGGTATTCATAGAACAGTCGATTACCAGCCGGACGGCTCCCGCGCACCCCGGCTGGATCGAAATGGAAGATGCGATCAACGCCGCGATAGAGGAAGCCCTCTACGGCAGGCGGGCTCCGCGGTGGTGCCTGGCCAGCGCGGCGGAAAAGGTCAAGACCGTCATAGCCAAATTTGAATCTACCGATGCACGATAACGGACCATCGACCGCCGCGGCCGGCTGGAGACTCAGGGCACTCCCTCCGTGGGCGCTTTTTCTCCTCCCGTGGGCGGTGATTTATACCGCCTTTTACGTGGTGCCATTCTTGTTTTCTTTCGTGCTCGGCTTTCTTTCCTACAACCCCCTCAACGTATCCAATACCAGCTGGGTCGGCGGCGCCAACTTTACCCGCCTCTTCCGGGACCCCGACTTCGCGCAGGCGCTGCGCAACACACTCCTGTTCGTGCTCGGGACCGTACCCGTGACGACGGTGCTTTCGCTGGGGCTGGCTTTGCTGCTCAGGGGGCGCCTGCCGGGGAAAGACTTCTTCAAGGCCGGTTTCTTCCTGCCGTCGATTCTTTCGATGGTGGTGGTCGCGATGCTGTTCAAGCTGTTCTATTCCCCCGGCGGTGCGCTCAACGGGATGCTTTCGCACGTGGGGTTCGGGATGCACGGGTGGCTGACCGATCCGCGTACCGCGTTGCCCGCGATCATGGCCATGGATGTCTGGGCGGCGGTCGGCTACTACGCGTTGATCTTCTACGCGGCATTCACCGCGATACCGGACGAACTGTACGAAGCGGCCGAGCTCGAGGGGGCGGGGATGTGGGCGACGCTCCGGTACATCACGCTTCCCATGCTCAAGCCCACGATCGGGTTCGTGCTTGTGATCAACACGATCCGTTCCTTTCAGGTCTTCATCGAAGTGTTCGTCATGACGCAGGGCGGACCGCTCGGGTCGACCAACACGCTGGTGCTGTACCTCTACGAGTCGGCGTTCCGGCGCCTCGACTACGGGTACGCGAGCGTGATCGCCTACGCCGTGTTCGTGCTGTCCGCTATATTTTCCGTCATCGCGATCAAACGCCTCAAACCCAGCTACTCGGCAGGGGAGAGCGCATGAACGAACCCCGGAGTCTCGACGTCCGGCGGCTCATCCAGTTTGCCGTCCTGTTCGCCATCCTGGCGCTCATGGCGTATCCGCTCGTGTGGATGGTGTCCATTTCGCTGCGAACGCCGGACGGGACGGGATTGCGGTTTTACCGCGACGTCTGGCAGGCGGGGCCGTTCGACCGCTATTTCTTCAACAGCATCGTCGTGGTGGTCGCGGTGCTGGTCGGCAACATCGTTTTCTGCGCCATGGCGGGCTACGCGTTCGCCCGCTACCGGATCCCCGGCAAGAACGTCCTGTTCTTCCTCGTGATTTCAACCATCATGCTGCCCAAACAGGTGATTCTGGTGCCGATGTACATCATCATGCAGCGCCTGCACCTGCTGGACACGTACTGGGCGCTGACGCTGCCGTTCCTCGCCGACCCCTTCAACATCTTTCTGATACGGCAGTACCTTGTTTCGGTACCGCCCGACTGCGAGGAAGCGGCCCGCCTCGACGGGGCGGGAGAGGCGACGATCCTGTTTCGCATCGTCATGCCGATGCTGAGGCCGGTGCTGGCCGTGGTGGCGATTCATACCTGCCTGATTAACTGGAATTCGTTCCTCTTTCCTTTTATACTCACCAACACCACGTCGATGCGTACCCTGCCGGTGGGGGTTGCCATGCTCTCGCAGGGGGCTCACAGTACCGACTGGGGACACCTGATGGCCGGCGCGGTGATATCCGCCGTGCCCGTCCTGGTGGCGTTCGTAATTTTTCAGAGGCAGATCATCAGCGGACTCACATCCGGGATGTCCCGGTAGATTTCCGAACACAGGAGTGACAAGTGATGACCGGCAATCGAGGTCCACTCCCCGGGGACACGTTGTCCAAGAGAAAATTCACGGCCGTCGGTCTGATGTCGGGCACGTCTATGGACGGGGTCGATGCGGCGCTCGTCACCATTGATGCGGACCTGGATTCGCCGAAGGTGGAGCTGCTCGAGTTCGCCGCCCTCGATTATCCCGAAGAGCTGCACGAAGCGCTTCAGGACATGGCGATTGGCCACGAGACTACCGCCGAGGAAGTGGCGACGGTAAACACGGGCGTCGGTGTCACGTTCGCCGGCGGGTTCTTCGAAGTTTGCCGCCGTGCCGGCGTCGACCCCGTCGGCGTCGACTTCATCGGCTCGCACGGCCAGACGGTAGCCCACGTTCCTCCCCAGATGAACTCCGGCAGCCCGATCGCCGGCACGCTGCAGCTGGGAGCCCCGTCGATCATCGCCGCGCTGACGGGGACGACCACCGTCGGAGACTTCCGGTCGGGGGACATCGCGCTGGGTGGGCAGGGGGCGCCGCTGTCGCCGTATGCCGACTTCGTCTTGCGGCGGAGCGGCGATTCGAACCGCATCATATTGAACGTCGGCGGCATCGCCAATCTCACTTACCTCCCGCGCGCCTGCAAACCCGAAGATGTGGTCGCGTTCGATTCCGGCCCGGGCAACATGGTGATCGACGCGCTGTTTCAGTCGCTGTTCCCGGGTGAGGGAAAGTACGACAACAACGGTGCGCGTGCACTCGAGGGCACGGCGTCCAGGGAACTCGTCGACGGCGTGCTGCAGACGCCGTTTTTCGAGACGCCGCCTCCGAGGTCGGCGGGGCACCGGGAGTTTGGCGCTCCGTTCGCGTGGCAGTTCCAGTCGCGCGGAGAGGAGATGGGACTCGGGCGTGCCGATATCCTGGCCTCGGCGGTTTCGCTGACCACGAGAGCCGTGTCCCGGGCGATCGGCGATTACGTCGAGACCAAAGGACCGGTCGACGCTCTGTACGTCAGTGGTGGTGGTGTCCACAACCAGGCCATTTTTAACGGACTCGCACAACTTTTGGGCGATGTGCCCTGTCTTCCGGTGGACGACCTGGGGATTCCGGCCGATGCCAAGGAGGCGGTTGACTTTGTCGTCCTGGCTCGGGAGACATTGTTGGGACGGCCCAATGTGCTGATTTCTGTGACCGGGGCGGCGAGAGCTCTGGTTCTGGGGACCATAGCGTGGGGGAGCCGATAATGAAAAGACCCCGCGGGGTGCGTGATTTCGGAGCGATGGCGGTGCTCGTGATCGTCCTGGCGGCGGCCGGCTGCACGCCGGCGAAAAAAGCGGCGCCGGAGGGGGCAGGCGATGAGCCCGTCATTCGCGTCCTGGTCGGCGAAACGAGCGGGACCATCGAGTTTTCCGTGTCCGGCGCATTCCGTATAGACAGCGCCGGTGGTGTGGTGCTGGTGCGGAGCGACGACCCGGCGACGATCAGCGTGCGGCGCGACGGGACTTCTACGCAGATACACCTCGAGCCGCAGGGCAGCGCTGCTGTGGCCGAAGGTGACGTCTATATCACCCCCACCGGAAACGCCGAACTCCGCTACGACGGCGTGGCCTGGCCCGGCCGGATGTTAGTGCGGGGTGCGGACGGCAGCGCGAGTGGCTTGTTGGTTGTTAATATTGTCGGCCTGGAGAGCTACCTCGAAGGCGTTCTGCCCCACGAGATCGGCAATCCGGGGCCCGACGCCTTTTCCGCGATGAAGGCTCAGGCGGTTACGGCCAGGACGTACGCGATATCGAGGATCTCCGACCGGGAGGGCGCTCCGTTCGACGTGTATTCCGGTATTCGTGACCAGGTCTACCGGGGGCGCGAAAAAACGAGCCAGCTGGCGTCGAGCGCCGTGCGCGAAACCCGGGGGCGGGTGCTCGTGCTCAAGGGACAACTCGCGCGGACGTACTACAGCGCGACGTGCGGCGGGCACACCTCGGACATCCGTTTGATGTGGTCCCGGCGCGAACCGGCGCGATACCTCCAGGGAATCTACGACCGCGACGACGCCGGGTCTTTTTGTTCGTGGGTGTACAACTTCCGCTGGAGATTCTCGTTTTCGGGCAAGGAACTCGGCGAGATTCTCCGCAGGACGATACCGGCCGAAACGGGTGTCGATCCCGAACGCGTCGGCCACCTGATCGACATCGCCGTGTCGGCACGCGGGCCGTCGGGACGGGCGCGCTATCTGGAGGTCGTGACGACGCGGGGTTCGTTCACTATCGAGGGGGACAGGATCCGCTGGGTACTGATGCCGGACGCGGATGCCGGGCGCATCCTCCCCAGCACGCTGTTCAATCTCCACAAGGAAATGAACAACCAGAGGGTTGCGTCGGTGAGTATCGTCGGGGGCGGCAACGGACACGGGGTGGGAATGTGCCAGAACGGGGCCATCGGAATGGCGAAACGGGGGTACACGCGCGACATGATTCTCTCGCACTACTACCCGGGCACCGAAATTTCAAAATGGTATTGATACGATGACCAACGACGATAACATGCTGACGCCTGACATCCGTTTTCATCTCATCAGGAAGATGGAGCGGCACAAGGTGATCGCCCTGGCGGGCACTTCGCTGCTCGAACACGAGGCGAAGTACCTCGATTTTCACGGTGTGTCCGGGGTGGTTCTTTTCCAGAGAAACGTGGAGAGCTTGTCGCAGGTCCACGAGTTGATCGCCAGCGCCGCCGAACGTCTCGCACGCGACGGTCTTCCCCCGCTCGTGATGTCGGACCACGAGGGCGATTTCGTCGCCGAACTGCAGAAGATCATCGGCGTGCCTCCGTCGGCGATGGCGATCGCGGCGGCGGGCGACCTCGACCTGGCGCGCGAAGTTGCACGCGAAACCGGCCGCGCGATGAGGAAGCTGGGCGTCAACGTCGTCCTGGCTCCCGTCGCGGACTGTTTTCTCGATCCCTCGAGCCCCATCACGGGGCTGCGGACGTTTGGACGCGACCCCGAAGCCGTCGCCGGCTACGTTGCCAGTACGATCGCCGGTTACCGCGAAGCGGGACTGGTCGCTTGTGTGAAACATTTTCCGGGGCACGGGGCGACGCCGGAGGATTCCCACGAGACGCTGCCGGAAGTGAGCAAGTCGCTCGAGGAACTCCATCTCGAGGATCTGATCCCGTTCCGCCGTGCCATCGAAGAGGGTGCCGAGATGATGATGATGTCGCACGTGGCTTTCCCGATGGGGGGCGATGCCCTGGTTCCGGCCAGCTTCGACACCAGGCTGATAAAGGACCTGCTGCGCGGTGAGTTGGGATTCGGCGGTGTCGTGATCACCGACGCGCTCGAGATGGCCGGAGCGCGCTGGTATACCCGCGGGCGTTTCGGCGAGGGCGCCGGCGGATTCGAGAGGTCGCTGTTCGCGGGGGTCGACCTGCTGCTGCACACGAAGCCGGTGCCCGAGGCGGTCGAAGTGGAAGGCAGCGACAAGCCGCTGATATCGCTCAACGTGATGGATACGGTGATCCGTACCCTGGAAAAGGTCGTCGACCAGGGCCGGATCGACGACCGCATCGCGGAGGCCGCCGAGAGCAGCGAATCATTGCGGGGCTTTCTGTCCGTACTCGACGCGTCATACGCCCGCGTGTCCGAGCTCCGCGGCAAGGTCGCAGAACGCACCGCTTCTGACCGGCCCGCTCCGATGCGGGGAAAGGTGATTCAGTTCGATGCCTATCCCTCCGTGCCCGGCGTATACCGGGACGTTGCGGAACGGAGCATCGCCGTCTGGGGAAAAGTGCCGGAAGCGGGTATTATCGACCCCGGTGAACACTACGTCGTCATCCCCGTGGAGAGCTCGCCGGGACCGTCGCTCAAAAAGCAGGACCTCGACGGGTTCGTCGATGTGCTCTGCCGTCATTTTCCGTACTGGCGTCGCACCGACGTCGTGGAGGGGTTTGTAACCGGGGAAGACGGGGAACTGTATCCCGACGTGCAGATGGGGCCGCAGGTGATCGACGCCACCCGCTACACTGGAAAGGAATCGTTCGGATTCCACGTCGCGGGCGACGAGGACATCATTCTCGTGTTTTCCTGCCGCGGAAACCCGCCCGAATTATTCATCGACAACCTCGTCGA
>CBDUWU010000063.1:0-15937 GCA_965371015.1 uncultured bacterium
GCGGCGTTCTCGGCGGGCAGACCGAAAGCATCCCATCCCATGGGGGCCAGGACGTCGTAGCCTTCCATCTTCTTGTAGCGCGCCAGCGCGTCGCCGATCACGTAGTTGCGTCCGTGGCCGACGTGGAGTTGCCCCGACGGATACGGGTACATCATCAGGCAGTAGTACTTGGGACGGCTGGAGCCCGGGGCGAGCCGGAAAAGCCCATCCTCGGCCCAGCGGGCCTGCCATTTCTTCTCGATCTGCTCGTGCGGATACTTCGCCATCCGCTACCCCTTCAGGTCGACGATTACGTGGAACTCCTCGCCCACCTGGTCGATCTTTACGTTCGCGCCACGTTCGCCGAAATACGCCTGCAGGTCATCGACGGCCCCCTGGTCGCTCACCACGATCCTGAGAAAACGGGCCGGCGTCTTGTCCAGCGCCGTTTCCACCATCAGCCGCGGCCCCGGGGCCGACAACCCGCGTGCGTTCACTTTCAACTCGTTTTCTGTGGTCATATCGAGATCCATCCCGGCTGGAATTTCTGCGCACGCATCCGCCCCCGGATTCCGCAACGCTATTAACTAATTGTGAATATGAACTTTATAAAGAATTGCCCGTGTAGGCAAGTGTTTTTCCGAGGTGGGCGGCCACCAGCGCCTCTTCGACGAGGAGTTTCGGCTCCAGGGCACTGGTTTTCAGACGGAAATCGGCCCAGCGCAGATTGGCGAGTAGCCGTTCAAGTTCGGGGGCCTCGAATCTGACCGCCTGCCGCCCCAGCGCTTCGGCATACCAGGGACTTATCGACCCCGACATGAGGCCGGCGAGTGTGCGTCCGGATGCTGCTTTGCGTCCCTTTTCCGACACGATAGCCCTGGCTTCGAGCAGGCGCGACACACGATTGAGAAGCATGCCGACGACGACGACGGGCTGCTCGCCCCCGTCGATCAGTCGGTCGAGGAGCCGGATCATTGCGCCCGGTTCCCGCTTATCCAGCGCATCGAACAGCGAAAACACGTGCTCCGTCCGGTACTTTCCCACCACGTCCGACACCAGTTCCTTGTCGACGGCCTTGCGGTCCCCCGCGGCCAGGCAGATCTTCTCGACCTCGTTCACCAGGTCGATGAGCTGCGTCCCGACCGATTCGACAAGGAGGTCGAGCGCGTCGGTATCGACGACATACCCCTCGCGTTTGAAGCGGCCGCGGATCCTCTCGATCGTCTCGGGTACATCGAGGTGCTCGAAATCGAAGGAAAGTCCGCCGGCGTCCGCCGCCTTTTTCATGTTTTTCAGACGCGCCGTGTCGAGTTTCTCGTTGCGCGTCTCCACGACGAGTACCATGGACGCGGGCACGTCGCCCGCAGCCGCGATGACGTGATCCTTGTGGGTGGTCGAAAGATCCTTGAAGTTGCGCAGGATCACGACACGTCGGTCGGTGAACAGCGGAAAGCTCCCCACACGGTCGTCGAACAGCGCCAGGTCGAACTCATCTCCATAAATCACGTCGAGGTTGAACGCGCGGTTTTCCTTTCCGAGAGCGCCGTCGAGCAGCGTCCGGATGAACTCTTTCTTGAAATACTCTTCGGGACCGTAGAGAAAATAAAGCGGGTGGACGGTGCCTTTTTTGACCGACTCGAAGAGCTTGCGGTACTTCTCCAGGGTCTTTCCCACGGCTACCAGTCCTGGACGGTCAGGTTGAGAATCCGCTCGGTGATCTCGCGCACGGACTCGTCAACGGCGCCGTCGAAAGTCTGCGACGGATCGCCGACGGCATCGACGAAGTAGTTGCCATCTCCGCTGATCAACTTGTCCGTCCAGATGGGCAGGTTCTTGCGGCGATCGAAGAGTGACGCCCTCACCTTGACGATGACATGGTATTCCTGCGCGTTCAGCTCGCGATCGAAGGAGAAAGGCCTGTTGAAGAACTCGACGATGGTTCCGGTGAGAACGGCATCCGCATACGCCTCGTCCGTCACTTGCAGAGTGTTGTCGAGCACGAGATTGTTGATCACCCGTTCCGTGATCGTAATCTCGAGATTGGGTTCCGAGGTTTCATTGACGAAGAAAGGTACGGCCACGGACTTGATGTCCTTGGCCGTCCGCGACTTGGTGCGGTAGTAACCACACCCGGACGCGGCAAGCGCGATCAGGATCGCGGCGGCCGCGACGGCGTTATTAAGAAGAGACCGGGTCGTTATCATTGAGATTGAAACTCTTCATGCGGTAGCGGAGCTTGTCCCGCTTCATGTTCAGGAGCCTCGCCGTCTTGCTCTGGTTCCACCCCGTCTGGTTAGATGCTTTGACGATCAGTTCCTTTTCAACCTCGGCGATGATGGAGTCGAAGTCGATTCCGTCCGCCGGAAGGTCCTGGGAGATCAGGTTGTCGATCTTGTGTCCCACGGAGCTCTCCTCCATCCGCGTGGCGGAGAACGGCAGATACTCGGCTTTGATAGTGGGCCCTTTCTCGAGCAGCACCATCCGTTCGATCACATTCTTGAGTTCGCGTATATTGCCGGGCCACGGATAACCGAGCATGATTTCCATGGCATCGTCATCTATCGAAGTGAAATCCTTGTTGAACTTGGTCTTGAAGTTATTCATGAAAAAATGGACGAATTTGAGCAGGTCTTCCTTGCGCTCGCGGAGCGGAGGGATGTACATCGGAACGACTTTCAGGCGGTAGTAGAGGTCGGCCCGGAAGCGCCCCTCGGTGACTTCCTTCTGGAGGTCCCGGTTGGTTGCGCTGACGATGCGGACGCTCACGTGGATGTCCGACGTGCCACCCAGACGGCGAAATACCATACGCTCCATGACGCGGAGCAGTTTCACCTGAATCGTCAGGCTCATTTCGCCGATTTCGTCGAGGAACAGGGTCCCCCGGTTCGCGATTTCCATCAGTCCCTGTTTTTGCGACTTGGCGTCGGTAAACGCCCCTTTTTCGTATCCGAACAGTTCGCTCTCCAGGAGCTGCTCGGGCAGGCTCGCGCAGTTGATGTCGAGAAACGCCTTCTCCGCCCGCGCGCTGTAACGGTGAATGAGGCGCGCAATCATCTCCTTGCCGACACCACTCTCCCCCTCGATAAGAACGCTGGTGGTTTCGCTTTTGGCCACCTGCTCGACCACATTGTAGAGCTTTGTCATCTGAGGACTTTCCCCCATGATGAAATCGAATCCCACGTCCGGATCCATCTGGCGCTTGAGCTGGAGCACCTCGCGGTTGAGGCGCCCGCTTTCCAGCCCTTTGCGGATCGCCATGAGCAACTGGTCGAGGTTGATCGGTTTGCTGACGAAATCGTAAGCGCCGGCCTTCATCGCTGAAACGGCGGTCTCGATGTCGCCGAACGCGGTGATCATCACAATACAGATCTCGGGGAATATCTCCTTGATCTGCCGAAGTACCTCGAGACCGTCCATGTCCGGCAGCTTCAGATCGAGCAGCACGAGATCGGGCATCACCTGGCGTGCCTTTTCCACGGCCTCGGCTCCGGTCTTTGCGGTGACCGTCTCGTAGCCTTCCTGGGTTAGTGTTTTCTCGAGAAAAAAGCGAATCGTATCCTGGTCATCCACCAACAGGATGACTGACTTAGTTTGTTTCTCCATGCTGTACCTGCGTTACCGGTAAATACACCGTGAACTCGGTTCCGGCTCCATACTTACTGTTGACGTATATGTAGCCGCCGTGCCGTTCGACGATGCTGTGTGTGACGTATAGCCCGAGCCCCGTGCCCGTTGCCTTTTTCGAGAAAAACGGTTCGAATATCCGGGTCTTTTCCTCTTCCGTCAGTCCCGTCCCCGAGTCTTTCACTTCGATGATAACAAAATCCTGAACCGCGTCAAACAAAACGTCCCTGACGTCTTCGGGAAACGAGACCGAAACGGTGACTTCCGAGCCCGGATCGCTGGCCTCGATCGCGTTCTTGACCAGATTGATGACAACCTGGGTGATACGGTCGGTATCCAGCGAAACCGGCTTGCTTTCGGCCGGGTAGACGGTATTTATTTTCACCGAGTTCTGGTTCGCCAGCTCCTGCATGCTCACGATCCCGTTATCGACCAGCGATTCCAGGCTGGTCTCTTCATAGATCAGATCGCCGATCCGGACCACGTTCATGAGATCGCCGATGAGACGGTCGATCCGGTTGACTTCTTCCAGTATGAAATTGATATTTTCGTGCTGACTCTCTGCCACCTCGCCCGCCCTCTTGAAGTACTGAATCCCGGCGGCAATTCCCGTGAGCGGATTACGGATCTCGTGGGCAATGCTCGAAGAAAACCGCCCGAGTGCGGCGAGTTTGTCGAGGTGCATGATCTGTTCTTCCATGCGCTTGATGCGGGTGATATCGATGAAAATCGCCAGCGCACCTTCGACCCGCCGATTTTCGTCCTGGAGAAACGTCGTATTCAGGACGATCGGATCCGTGCCACCGTCTTTCTTGCTCAACCAGGCCTCTTGCTGGTAGCTCCGCCGCCCGGTTTCCAGCGTTCTCAGGACGGGGTTTCCGCCCGCATCGTGGTTTCTGTCGGTGATCAGATCGCCCACGTCCATTCCCCGCAGCTCGTCCGCGGCATAGCCAGTCAGCTGCGCGGCCGTTTCGTTCGCCAGCTTGATCCTGCCTTCGACGTCTATCGTGATCAACCCGTTCATCATCGAGTTGATCACGTTCTCACGGAATCCCTCTTCCTGCTTCAGTTCCTCGAACAGCCGCGTATTTTCCAGCATCGTACTCAACTGGACGGCGAGTGTTTCCACCGACACCAGGTCGACTTTGCTCAGGGAAGCCGCCTTGAACCCGTCCGTAACGCCCAGGACGCCCAGCACTGGAATCCTCCCGCAGGCGGGACACCGGTACGCGTCCGCTTGCGTCGCGTTTTCCTTCTGGATCTGATTCATGTTGAGAATGCACTCTTCCTCCAGGCCGCAGTCCTGCGTTGCGTTGCTTTTGACGAGAGGCACGACCACGTAGGAGTTCATCGTGCTGTCGAGAAAGAGCGGAGCACCGTCGATGTTGCCGATGCGGTGCATCTCGGGGTCACGGATGAGAAGCGACTGGTGCATCATGATCGCCTTTTTGAGCAGACCGTCGACCTCATCGAGATGGAGTGTTGTCTCCTCGTAGCTGTTTCCGCCCGCCGTATCGCGGAAAGTATAAAAATTAAACGCGCGCTTGTCGTCGTGGTAGATCCCCACGAAAAGCTCCCGGTAACCCAGCCCCTTGGAGAGGAAGTTGATGACGGCGTCTACGACCTTGGATTCGTCGAGCGACGATACGAGCGTCAACCCGATCTCCTTGATGCTGAGCAACTGGATGTTTTTTTCGACCAGCTGGAAGTTCTTCCGCTCGAGTTCGGAGACCAGCTCCTTGATAAACTTGTAGACGACTTTGTCGGGGTTGTGATCCTTGATCTGGGCGATATCGGGCAACAAGTTGCTCTGCGTCTGTTGTATACCCTCGAGAATGTTGCGATGCCGGCGCCAGCGCAGCCGGGACTCCACGATGGCGTGCAACACGATGACAACCGCAGCGATGGGAATAAATACATACAACGGCGTATAACGCGCCAACGGCGCGAAAAACACGCCATAGAGCAGAACCCGCGCGAGGATCCCGCGGTCGAGCATACTTAACAGGCGTCCGATATCCAATTCGTCTCCAGTCGCCCGTGGCCCGGTTACAGGCAGCGGATCCGGGCGTTCACTCCTGTGGCCGCGAGCTGCGACTCTATTTCCCGCTCGTACACGGGATTCATGACCAGTATATCGTCTGGCGAGTAAACCTTCAAGAATTCCGGGGACACGATCTCCTGCCCCGACCCCGCCACGAATTTGCCCAGCTTGTTGGGGCTGACGTCGACGGCATACTCGATGCGGCGGCCGGGATCGAGCAGGTTGAGAAACGTCACGCCCTTCGACCCGGCACCCCAGATTACCGCCTTACGCCCGTCCCGTGCAAGCGCGGCGAGTTCTTCCTGCCACGTCGAAACCAGTTCCTCGAATGCCTTCGTGAAGGCGTCGACCGAAATGCACGCTTCACCGCTCTCCGGTTGACGCGTCGCTTGGGTGGCCGTCACGGCGTGCAGCCCCAGGTACTGCCCCTCGAATTCTTCGTCTACCGATGAAACGGCGAACCCGGATGTTTCGAACAGCCGGCGCAGCGATTCGCTGGTGAAGTAGCAGGGGTGCTCGTAGATGACGTCCCAGACGAATACGTTCTCGATCGTGTAGGCCCCGTTGGGAACCTCGAAGAAAACGGGCACTCCGGAACGACCCGAGAGGCCCATTCGGACGTCGTCGAGCAGATCGCCGGGCCGCTCGATGTGCTCGAGAACGTGACGGCAGCAGAGAAAGTCACCGCCGTGTCCGGCATAGGCGCCGGAGTAGTAGTCGTTGACGATTCTCACACCGTCGCCAAGAGCTGCGATGTCGTCGCGCGCCTCAAAACTCGGGTCGTACCCGACCCCGCGATTGGGCCCCTTTTCGCACAACAGCTTCAGGAAATCGCCCTTTCCGCACCCGACGTCGACAACGAGTTTTCCGTGCAGGCCATGGCGCTCGACGAGTCGCTCGGCCAGCGAATCGGCGTATTCGCGAAACCGCCCGGAAAAGTGCAGGCAGTTGTCGTAGCTCTGCGAATACCGGACGAGTGCGGGATCGAACACCGTGTTGAACACGAACGAGCACTCATTGCAAAAACCAAGGACAATGTCGCCGCGGTCGCACGATACAGCCGTGGCACGCGTGTCCCAGAGCACGTTGCAGAAGACCGGCATGGATGGCATCGAGAGGATTTCCGACAACGAATCCGATCCGCACACGGGACACTTTGTTTTTTTGCCAACCACCAGGGTCCGCTCCTTACAACGCGACGATTTCGGGTGTGAGTCCCATGCCGGCCAGCTTGTCGCGAATCTCGTCGGTGTAGATGCGGTTCATGACGATGACCACGCCGGGGTCGTATTCCTTGAGGTACCCGGGTGACTTGATCTCCCTGCCGAGCCCGGGCATGAACTTCCCGTGCCGGTGGGGATTGATGTCGACGACGTGTCCGATTTCCTGGTTCATCTTGATCGTCGTGAGAAAGGCGACACACTTCGAACCCGACCCCCAGATGACCGGACGGCGTTTTTCGTCGTGCATGCGCGTGATGTCCTCCCGCCAGCCGTCGAGGGTCTTTTCGATACCGGAGCTGAATCCCTCGACGTGTCGCTGCATGTCCTGCGGCGTTTCCTCGATCGGAAATTCGGGAGTCGACGGCGCCCCCTGCCGGTCGGGCAGAGCCTCGACAATGAGGTACTGGTCGTCGTATTCGAGACCGACGCTCGTGACGTCGTAGCCGGTGTGGCGGAACAGTCGGGCGGCCGACCCGGGCGAGAAGTAGGAGCAGTGCTCGTAGTAGATGTCCTCGAACGCCATATCCCGAATCACGCGCAACCCGTCGGGAATCTCGAAGAATATCGCCGTTTCGTCGCGCCCCTCGATCGAGCGCCGGATGATCGACATAAAATCGCTGGTCCGGTAAATGTGCTCCAATGTGTGCCGGCACATGATGAGATCACCCACGTAGTCGGCGTATTTTTCGGAATAATAATCGGCGATGACCGTGATCCTGTCGGCCACGGAACTCTTGATTCGCTCCTTTACGCACGTCGGATCGATCCCCACGCCGTCGTTGCCGCCCAACTCACACACGAGCGCGAGGAAATCACCCTTGCCGCACCCGATCTCCACGACGCTCTTGCCCCGCAACCCGTATTTTTCGATGATGCCTTCGGCGAGCTTCCGCGCAAACTTGTTGAACGTCGGAGAGAAACTCTGCTGATCCTCGTAAGCGGAAGAGTAGGCGTAGTACTTTTCGTCGAATATCACGTTGGACACGAATCCGCAGCGATCGCAGACGCCCAGCTTGAGGTCGTCTCGCGGAAACGCGATCGACTCTTCCCTCGTCTTCAGCATCAGGCAGCTGTGGACGGGAATGTTGTCCACTTCGTAAAAAACGGACATCCGCTTTTCCCCGCAGCTCGGGCACACGTCGTTCATGCTCATTCGCTGTGACTCTCCTTTTTCGATGTCGCGATAGTAATACTCAGACGACTTTCGGTTCCGGGATGGGAATGATGAACTTGCCGCCGCGGTCGCGGTATTCTTTCTGCTGCTGCAGGATCTCGGTGGCGAAATTCCACGCGAGCAGGAGCACGTAATCCGGCTGGTCCTCGAGAAGCCGGTCGGGCGGGAGAATCGGCAGGAGGCTGCCCCCGAAGTATTTGCCCTGTTTGAACTGGTTGAGATCGACAATATAGTCGAGCTGGTCCTTGCCGACTCCGCAGTACTGGAGCAGAGTGTTGGCCTTGGCCGCCGCCGCGTAACCCACGATCCGTTTGCCGTCGGCTTTGAGTTCGTCGAGGATCCGGTTGAGGCCTTCCTTGACCTTCGAGACCCGTCCGGCAAACTCCAGATACATGCCCATGCTGTCGATCCCCCGCCGGCTTTCGTCCGCCAGCAGGCCCTTGACCACCTCGCTGACGTTTTCGACGGGTTTGACGTAAAGCCGCAGAGAACCGCCGTGGATGGCGAGCCGCTTGACGTCGTTGAGGAACAGCCCGTGACGGCGAAACAGCTTGTCCAGCGCGGTGACCGAGAAGTAGCAGAGGTGCTGGTGATATATCGTGTCGAACTCGGTGTGGTCGAGAAGATCGATCAGGTAGGGGCACTCGATCACGGCCACGCCGTTGTCCTTCAGCACGGTACCGATTCCCTCCACGAATCCGTTGAGGTCCGGGACGTGGGCGAGGACGTTGTTGGCGATGATGACGTCGGCCCGCCGGCCTTCGTCGCGGAGCTTCTGCGCGAGGTCGACGGTGAAAAACGTGCACATCGTGTTGATCCCCGCCTCGATGGCCTTTTTGACCGGCCCGTCGGCGGGATCGATCCCCAGCACGGGGATCCCCTTCGCGACGAAATTCCGAAGCAGGTAGCCGTCGTTGCTGGCCAGCTCGACCACCAGGCTATCCGCGCCCAGATTTCGTTTTACCATAAGGTCTTCTGCGTTTTTCTTCGAGTGCTCCAGCAGGTGTTTCGACACCGACGAAAAGTACGGATAGTCATCGCAGAAGAGTATCTCGGGGTTGACGCTCTCCGTGATCTGGACCAGCGTGCAGTCATGGCAGAACGCGAGATCCAGCGGAGCGGTGATTTCCGGCTCGTTCAGCCTGCTCTGTGGCACCAGCCGGTCCGCCAGCGTGGTGTCGCCGAACGATATGATCAACTCCAGGTTCCCGCCCCCGCACGAGAGGCATTTCGCTCCAGCCAAGGTATTGTCACCCAACGCGCTACCTCCCGCGCTAATCGGTCGCCGTGCCGGCTGTTTCCTGCCAGCGCAGCGCCTCGTTTATATTGCCTTCGGACATCAGCAGGCGGATGTGATCGATCCGCTTGAAGCGCTCGCCTTCGAACTCTTCCAGCGTCAGCCCGATATTCTCGTACGTGTCGCGGAGTTCCTGGGCACCCTTGCGGACGTCCCAGACCGGTTTGAACCCCGGAATCGTCTTCTGGATCAGGTCACAGTCTACCCGGTAACAGCGCTTGTCGGGACCGCCATCGGTCGCGTACTCGATCTTGCAGCCGGACACCGTCTCCTCGACGATGTCGGCGATTTCGCGGATGCGATAGTTCTCGCTCGTGCGGCCGACGTTGAACACACCGTTGTGGATCTTCTCGACCGGCGCCTGGAGCGTCGCCACGAATGCGCGTGAAATGTCGCCGATGTGGACGATGGGCCGCCACGGCGTCCCGTCGCTCTTGATGTACACCTTTCCCGTCGTGAAAGCCCACGCGACGAGATTGTTCAACACCAGGTCGAAGCGCAGACGAGGGCTCACGCCGTAGGCGGTCGCGTTGCGGAGAAACGTCGGGTGGAAATTGTCGTCGGCCAGTTTGGCGACGTCGCGTTCAACCAGGACCTTGGACTCGCCGTAAGGCGTGACGGGGTTGTTAGCGCCGTTCTCGTCGATCATGTCGTCTCCGGCGGAACCGTAGTTGCTGCACGACGACGAAAAAATGAAGCGCGACACGCCGGCTTCTCTGGACAACTCGGCCAGTTTGACCGAGGCCCGGTGATTGATCTCAAAGGTGAGATCCGGGTTGAGGTCGCCGAGCGGGTCGTTGGAGAGGCCCGCCAGGTGGAGTACCGCGTCAAAGCCCTCGACGTCGGAAATATCGACGTCGCGAATGTCCTTGATCGTTTCCGGTATTTCCGCCGGCATCTCGCCGAACGTGCACCGGCGGAAGAGGTCGCTGTCCAGTCCGTGGACTTCATGGCCCGCGGCCGTCAGCATTGGCGAGAGGATGGTTCCGATATATCCCCTGTGTCCGGTAAGCAATACTTTCATATGTTTCAACTCCAGGTTTTCCAGGGGGCGTTGCCACCCTCCCACAAAGACTCCAGCAGCTTCTTGTCGCGGATCGTGTCCATGCACTGCCAGAACGACTCGTGAACGTAGGCGAAAAGCTGACCGTCTCGGGCGAGCCCTTCCAGAGGCTCTTTCTCCCACTGCGTCTCGTCGCCCTCGATGTAATCGAAAATGCCGGGCTCCAGCACGAAAAACGCGCCGTTGATCAAGCCCTCCGCGGTCTGCGGCTTCTCCGAGAATTCCGTAATTTGATTGTTGTTGATTTCCAGATGACCGAACCGCGCCGGAGGCCTGACGGCCGTCATCGTTGCCAGTTTACCGTGGGCCTTGTGAAAGGCGAGCAGTTTGTCGAGGTCGACATCCGATACCCCGTCACCCCACGTGAGCATGAATGTGTCGTCGCCGAGGTAGGGCTGCAGGCGTTTGATCCGTCCCCCGGTCGCCGTCATGAAACCCGTGTCGATGAGCTCCACCTTCCAGTCGGGGAGTTCCCCCTCGTGTGCCCTGATATCACGGTTCTTGAAGTCGACGGTGATGTTGCTGGAAAGAGAGCAGTAATCGACCATGTACTTCTTGATGACTTCGCCTTTGTACCCCAGCGCAATGGCAAACTCGTTGTGACCGTAGTGCTGGTAGTGCTTCATGATGTGCCACATGATCGGGCGGCCGCCGATTTCGACCATGGGCTTCGGCTTGATCTCGGTTTCTTCCGCGAGACGGGTACCGAGTCCACCGGCCAGCATTCCTACTTTCATACCGGAAATCCTTTCACCGTGTGACAGTTGCAGCCGTGATCAACCGAAGATCGCGCGGCCGACCTCCCGGGCCAGCCGGTTGCGGTTCCACCGCATCCACTTGCCCAGATATGAATAACAGCGCAGACCGTCGTTGGCACCCGCGCGCCGGATGGCGCGGTGGTATTCGATCGCCCAGCGCCAGTGCGAATATTGCCGCCGGTCGGCCTTTTCCGGGTCGAACCACGCCGCCCTCTCTCCCGAGGTTATGTTGGCGCGAATCGATGTCTCCGGGTGATCGCGTCTCTGGAACAGGGGCTCCGGCACTTCGTGGAAGTTGCCATGGAGCGCGAGTTCGCTCAACAGGATCATATCCGACGCGGGGTAGTTGCCGATCAACCCCGTCTTGCGCAGCACTCGCGTCCGGATCAGTCCAAAGACGGCGTTACACTCCCCCGCTTCCCTGAACATCACGTCGCGAAACCGTTCATGCGTCTGTGGCGAGTCCAGGTGGAGGTCGTCGGGGTATTCTCCCTTGTCACGACCTTCTTCGTCGATGATCCGGGTGCGCGGATAACAGACGACCACGGACGGTTCCCGATCGAGCACGGCGACACACTGTTCGAGATACTCCGGCGCACAGAGATCGTCGTGCGCCGCCCATTTGAAATACTCGCCGCGCGCCATGTCCACCAGTCGGTTGTAATTGACCGCCGCGCCTACGTTGGTTTCGCTCCGCGAATACTGTACCCTCGGGTCCCGCCGTTCGAAGTCGCGGCAGATCGAGGACGTCCCGTCTGTGGATGCGTTGTCGGAGATGATCAGTTCTATACGGGGATACGTCTGCCCGAGCAGCGATTCGATCGCCTGAACGAGATACGGCTCGCCGTTATAGACGGGCAGGCCGATGGTCACGCGTGGTGCACTATCACCCATGTCCGGTCCGGGCACTCTCCGAGATTTAAAACGTTGCAAGTATTATGCCCCATGGAAGTTAGGCGGCGGAGCGCAAAAAACCGCTCATGGGAGCACGTGACAGCCGTGGAATATATACAGTGAATGAAGGGCCGGCGACAAGACGATTCTGCTGCCTCCTGGCGGCCTAGCAGGCGCCCTTCCCGGTGAGGACGACAGAAACGGTTTTGAACAAAATCTTGAGATCCGACTGCGGCTTGAGATCCTTGATGTACTGGAGGTCATAACCCAGCTTGTTGTGCATTCCGTCCACCGTGTTGGTGTAGCCGAGCTCGACCTGCGCCAGGCCAGTGATTCCGGGTTTGGTGCGGAGGCGATCCTGGAACTCCGGCAGGTCCTTTTCGATCTGGGCGATGAAGAAGGCGCGCTCGGGACGCGGGCCGACGATGCTCATGTCTCCCCTGAGCACGTTGACGAACTGGGGCAGCTCGTCGATCCGGTTCCGGCGCATGAACGACCCGACGGCCGTGATGCGGGAATCGTTTTTCTGTGCCCAGACGGGAACGCCCTTTTCGGCGTTGGCGACCATGGTCCGGAACTTATACATTCTGAAAGGCTTACCAAAGCGCACAGCGAAACGCCGGTCTTTATTCCGCCGTTCGGACCCACGATAGTTGCGCGGACGCCGGCGGTCCGTGGTCCGGCGGTTGAGCCCGACCCGTTCCTGGACAAACAGGACGGCGCCGGGCGACGTCACCTTGACCAGCAGGGCGGCGATTAACATCAGGGGCGACAGAATCATCAGGGCGACGGAGCTGAGAACCACGTCGAGCAACCGCTTCCACGGCAGCCCATCCACGACCCGGCTGACCTGTTCCGGCGCCAGGTGGAAGTTCGAACCGCCGCTGTAGTCCCCGTCAAGAACCGCTGCGGAGGAAATCTCCAGGTTTGAGGTGTTGGCAGGTGCCCCGTTCCCATACAACGTCATCGTTAAGCCCGTCCAGGATAAGCTCTAAGTGTATTATGTCTGGTATTTCTGTCAGGATTTGAACTGCCGCTGGATGAGAGTGCGATCTGCTCACTGCGGCTGGACGTGATTTTATAAAGCATTTTCAATGCCAGATCACTGTCGACATTTCTTTGCACATCCCCGCCCGCCACCGGATGCCGTAACGCATTGTGGCATAATACAATACAACTCCACGAACCGGGCGGCCGGTGGTTCCTCGGCAACTGTAATTCCTTATCCTGTAATCAGTTTTGTGAATTTCACGCAGTGGGACTCGACGCGTATACTATAACCGACTTTATGACAGTTGGTTATAAGTTTCCACAGAAAACGGTGCCGATGGGGGAAAACGCGCAGATACACGCATGATTCAGGGTTCGCGGGAGATCTTCACGGATGGAACAAAACTCGAGGCGGGATTTACTTCGCAGGAACCTCGACGAGGCTGAATTTCTGTCCGGACTTCCTGAATTTGTTGATCGCCTTCACGGCGTCCTCGCGGTTGTCGTAACGGCCGACGATCACGCGGTATTTGCTCCCGAACTGCTCGACCGTCGCCGGAATATCCAGGACTTCGTACGAGCGCGCCTCCGCGCGCGCGCTCGATTCCCAGCCGTGTATGCCGGCCACGACGAGGTAAGCCATCACCGCCGCCGGAACGGGTGCGCCGGGCGCTCCGGGCGCTCCGGCGCGCGGGTCTCCCTCCGGCGCGACAACGGGCGCCGCCAGGGCGGGTTCGACAGCTTCC
Source organism: uncultured bacterium (assembly GCA_965371015.1). Taxonomy (GTDB): domain Bacteria; phylum Krumholzibacteriota; class Krumholzibacteriia; order WVZY01; family JAKEHA01; genus CBDUWU01. Next base: position 13,793 of record CBDUWU010000063.1, read on the forward strand.
GGCACGTGGTCCCGCTTCGGACTGGAGTCGGCCCCTTCGAGATCATCCCGATAGGTACGGGAGTCTCCATTGGCCCCGGGGGAGAAGACGACCGAGAACGTATGGGTGCTGGAGAAGTACTCGTGGGGCGTATACGCGTAATCTATGGAGATTCTGTGGTAATAGATGCCGAAACCCGCGTCGAGCCTCAGATCGTCGCTCTGAGAGCCCGACAGGTCCTTCAGCGCCGCTTTGATAGAAAAAAGTTGGTAGGGCCGGTAATCGGCGGCGAGTTCGAGGCGTGTCGGGGCCGCCGACGAAGCGACCACCTGGACACCGGCATAGAGCTGTCCGGGCCCCGCGTTGAACATCCGGGCCAGGCCGGCCATTTGCTGGCTGTCGACCGTGTATTCGGCGTCGACGAAGGACACCCGGCCGCCGATGTTCTGCGCGGCGGCATGAACCAGGTATTGTCCCCTCTCGAACGAGGCCCCGAGGTTGAAGGCGTATCCGTTGCCGTCCTGGGGGTAGAGGTGCTGCCGGAACCACGTGCCGCCCAGGCCCAGTGACAGACCAAATGGAAAGCGTCTGGCGAAGGCTCCGGTCACGCCGAGGTCGTAATAACTTTCCTCGGACACCACGTTGAGCGCTTCGTCAAAGCCCTGCAGGTCGCCCGAGTACAGGAACCTGGTCCCCAGCGAGAAGCTGTACCCCCGGCCGAACGGAAACGCGGCGCTGGCCGCGCTGAGACGCATGTCCTCGAGCCAGTTGGCGGTGGAAAAAAAGACCTCGGAACTGGGGACGGTGGCCAGAAAAGCCGGGTTGGAAAACAGCAGCGAGGCGTCGGGATCCATGCCTGCCACGGCGTCCGTCGACGATATCAGCCGCGCTCCCACGGGGATGCCCAGAAACGGCGCCCCGAAAGTCCCCGCATCCTCGTCGCCCGCCAGGGCTACGCCCGTCAATCCCTGTCCGGCCAGAAGAGCCGTTACCATGACAGCCAGCAGACAGCGCTTCAGTACTTCGGTCACCATGCTGTATACCTCTGGTGTAATGTGCTTTGTGGATCCTTTTTGCCTGTGGCCAGAACAGCAATAAAGGGGCCAAGCGCCACTGTTTCGACGCCCTACTGCCAACCGTAACTCACTGTATGATATCATCTTACGCACCCACACTCCTCGTATCCGCCACCACTGGCGCGCGGCGTTGCGCCTTGCGTCGAACCGGTGCCGGGCCGGCACATTTTGCACGGCGACACATCGTTGTTACCCGATGACGTTATCTGATGGGGCTGAACGCCAGAAAAACGGCTGCGGAGCGCTTTTACGGAATCCGCCGGCTGTGGGGTGCGAATACCGCTTGCGACCGCCCGGAGCCTGTCCCCTACTCCTAACCGTACCCTTCCCGGGCTGTCAAGAATTGATTGGTCCCGCGAAAGATAATAGTCCGGAGCCCCGGCGTCAATTGGCGGTAGTGCCCTTCTCCTCGTTATTGCTCTTGGTGCCCTCGTCGAGGTCGTTGACCACGTAGACCGCGTACCAGTAATCGGTTGACGGGGAAAGTCCGGTATCGGTGAAGACAGTCGTGCTCTGGCTGGATACCGTGCCGGCGAGTACCGAGTTGATCGGGTCGACGGGCTGCGTCGAGCGCCGGTAGATCTTGTAGCCTGTAAAATGATCGTCGATCGAACGCGTCCAGTTGAGTGTTAGCGAGTCGGCGGTCGGCTGCGTCACCGGATTCAAGACGACGGCGGCCGGCGGGTCACTCATGTACATGTTGCGTTCGAATTCACGCTCGACGCTGGTGTTTCCCGCCATGTCGGTAAAGGCGGCGCTCATCCTCATGCTCCGCTGGCGAAACGACAGGGCGAAGGTATAGTCGCGTTCATATATGCCGTCGCCGGCCGTCGTGTCGCCATTGCGTCCGTCGTCATAGACCATCACCGGCGTCGCCCCCTGGCCCTCGATGAAGACCTCGCACGATCCTCCCGGTTCGTTGCCCGCCGTGTTGATCACGAATCTCACCTTACCGCCGGGTTGAATCGTATCATTTCCAACCTCCCCGTTGTCGACCGCGAAATTGAGGTCTGAAATTGCCGCGTAGGTGTCGAGTTCGATCGTCGAACTGACCGGCTGAGTGAGATTCCCCTCTGAGTCGATGAACTGC
>CBDUWU010000064.1:0-15643 GCA_965371015.1 uncultured bacterium
ATGCCTATTCCCAGGACTCGGATTCCGAGACCCGCCGACTCCACAGGAACCTGAACGATTATATCAATACCCTCCGCGGACATATTGCGGCGGAGAACCGGATTTTCTATCCGATGGTCGTCAAGGCGCTGACCGATGACGAGAAAGATGCGCTGCTGGTGGAATTCGAGAAATACGCCGCCACCGCGGGTCCGGAAACGGTGGCCAAATACGGGAATCTGGTAGCGGAAATGCGCGAACTGGTCTGAGCGCCCTGGCCCTGCGGCGGCCTGCCGGTCAACCGGCCGACCCGGTTTCAATCTGCTCCCGCTCCAACCTACGCCCGGAACATGGTGTTAATAAACAGGATAAGACCGCCGATCGCCAGCTTTTGAGATTCCGGACAAAATGGAGTTTTCGGGTTGACGCGTTGTGAGCTTTCGGGTAGTTTTAAGACTCTGAACTCTCAAAACTTGAAACTACCATGAAGGTTCTTTCCAAAACAAGCTTGCACGGCATTCGCGCCTCCCTGTATGTGGCGTCGATGCAGGATGACAAAAAATACGTACCTATCAACCAGATATCCTCCGATCTGGGGATATCCTTCCATTTTCTCACCAAGATTCTGCAGAAGCTGACAAACCACAACATAATGATTTCTTATCGCGGCCCGAATGGCGGCGTGGCGCTGGCCAGGCCAGCGAGCGACATCTCCCTGATGGAGATAATAACGGCCATCGAGCCCGGCGAAGCATTCGACGGCTGCATTCTGGGTCTGGAAGGGTGTGGGGAAGCGGTCCCGTGTCCCCTTCACGACCAGTGGGGAGCGATACGCGATCGAACGAAGCTCATGTTCGAAAACACGAACCTGGGGGATCTGGGTCGAAAGATCAAGGAAGACGGACTCCGCCTATCAATGTGAGGTATGCGATGAAAAGAGTTTTCGATTGCTCAGTGGTGGGAGCGGCGATTGTGGTATGCGGCTTGTTCTGCTTTCCCCTGACCGCGCCCGCGCAACAGGGCGAGGGGGAAGTGCTGTTCAAGCAGATCTGTGTGGCCTGCCACACGATCGGCAAGGGCAAGCTGGTCGGGCCGGATCTGGCGGACGTCCACAAAAGACGGCCGGAAGTATGGCTCATCAGCTACATCAAGTCCTCGCAAACCGTCATCAAGAGCGGTGACCCGTACGCCGTGAATCTGTACGAAGAGTACAACAAGCAGCTCATGCCGGATAACAACTACACCGACGCCCAGGTTCTGTCCATCATCGCATATATCGCCGCCAACAGCCCCGCGGACGAAACCGTCGCCGCCCAGGCGCAGGCCAGCGAGCCCGAGCGCCCTGTCACGGAAGAAAATGTCCGGTCCGGGCGGCTGCTCTTTGTCGGCAAGAAGCGATTCGCGAACGGAGGTCCCACGTGCAACGCCTGTCACAATCTGCAGTTCGACGGGGCAATAACGGGCGGTACTCTGGCGAAAGACCTGACGGACTCTTACGCGAGACTCAGCGGCATCGGTGTAAAGGCAATGATGGCGAGTTCGCCCTTCCCGGCCATGAGACAGGCGTTCAAAGGAAAGCCTTTGACCGACGATGAATTGTTCGATTTGACGGCGTTCCTGCAATACGTCGGCAGTGAAAGCGGGACCCAAAGCGGCCGGCGGTACGGTGCAAGAATGTTCTTTTCCGGTCTGGGGGGAGCAATCTTGCTCGTCGGTCTGTTCGGTGGCGTCTGGTACCGCGCCAAAAAAAGAAGTGTCAATCACGCTATCTACGAACGTCAGGTCAAGTCGACCTGGGAATGATTAACTATTCGGAACGGATTGGATGGCTATGAGCTGGATACAAGATATCATTTCGCCGCAGACGCGGCAGTGGGAAGAGTTCTATAGAAACCGGTTCCAACATGACCGTATCGTCAGGAGCACACACGGCGTTAACTGTACCGGCGGCTGTTCCTGGCAGATACACGTCAAGGATGGCATCGTTGTGTGGGAAACGCAGCAGCTGGACTACCCGCTCCTGGAAGAAGGCCTGCCTCCGTACGAGCCGAGAGGCTGCCAGCGGGGCATCTCGTTTTCCTGGTATCTCTACAGCCCGCTGAGGATCAAATATCCGCTCATTCGGAGCGCGCTGATAGATGCCTACCGGGCGGAAAGAAAGAAGGCGGGGAATCCGGTAGAAGCCTGGGCGGCGCTCCAGAGCGACGCCGAAAAGCGCAGCGCGTACCAGCGCGCTCGTGGCAAGGGCGGTTTCAGAAGGGTTCACTGGGACGAGGCACTCGAAATCATGGCCGCCGCCAACATCCACACGGCCAAAAAGTACGGGCCCGACCGGGTGATAGGATTTTCTCCCATCCCGGCCATGTCCATGCTGAGCTACGCGGCCGGCAGCCGGTTCCTGCAATTGTTCGGCGGCGTCAACCTGAGCTTCTACGACTGGTACTGCGACCTGCCCAACGCCTCTCCCGAAATCTGGGGCGAACAGACTGACGTGTGTGAGAGCGCTGACTGGTACAACTCGAAGTTCATCGCCGTGATGGGTGCCAACCTCAATATGACGCGGACCCCCGACACGCACTTTTTCGCCGAGGCGCGTCACAACGGCACGAAAGCGGTAGTGCTGGCCCCCGACTTCAGCCAGGTATCCAAGTACGCGGATCAGTGGATTCCACTCCACGCCGGCAGCGACGGCGCATACTGGATGGCCGTGACCCACGTGATCCTCAAAGAGTTCCACCACGAAAAGAAGACGCCCTACTTCATCGACTACGTCAAGCGGTACACCGACAGCCCGTACCTCGTCGAACTGGTAAAGGACGGCGACCACTACGCGCCGGGCCGGCTGCTCCGGGCCAACCGGATCTCGAAGTACAAAGACGTCGAGAACGGGGACTGGAAATTCCTCAACATCGACTCACAGACCGGCCAGCCGATCATGCCCAAAGGGAGTATGGGACACCGGTGGGACTCCGAGCAGGGCCACTGGAACATGAAGATGGAGGATGGCGCCGACGACACGCCCTACGATCCTGTCCTGAGCTTCCTGGAGAAGAACGACGAAATCGTACAGGTCGGATTCAGGGAATTCGGACTGGACAACAACCGGATGAGAGGTGTCCCCGTCCGGCACATCGACCTCGCCGACGACGGCAAGGCTATGGTAACGACGGTCTATGACCTGACCATGGCGCAGTACGGCATCGACCGCGGTCTCCCCGGTGAGTACCCGAAGGACTACAGCGACAAAGACGCGGCATATACGCCGGCGTGGCAGGAGATCTTCACGGGTGTGGACGCCAGGACGGTCGAGCAGTTCGCCAGAGAATGGGCGGACACCGCCATCGCGACAGAGGGCAAGTGTATGATCATCATCGGCGCGGGCGTCAACCACTGGTACCACAACAACCTGATTTACCGCGCCGGGATCATGGCGCTGATGCTATGTGGCTGCGTGGGAAGAAACGGCGGGGGACTCAACCACTACGTCGGCCAGGAAAAACTGGCGCCGATGGACTCCTGGAGCACAATCGCCTTCGCCAAGGACTGGCACGACGCGGTCCGGCTACAACAGGCGCCGCTGTGGCACTACTTGAACACGTGCCAGTACCGCTACGATGGCCACTTTTCCAACTACAACACCACACCCGAGAACGACTGGACCCGCGGTCACAACGCCGATTTAATATACAAGTCGGTACGAATGGGCTGGATGCCGTACTACCCCCAGTTCGACAAGAATACACTCGAGCTGTGCCGGGAGGCGGTAGAAAACGGGGCGGCCAACGACGACGACATCAAGAAGTATGTGTTGGAAAAGTTGAAATCGAAGGAGCTCGGTTACGCCGTCGGGGATCCCGACGGAGAACAGAACTTCCCGCGCGTCTGGTACATCTGGCGCGGGAACGCCATCATGGGAAGCATGAAGGGCCACGAGTATCTGTTGAAGCACTACCTCGGCACTCACTCCAACGCCATCGCCGTCGACCGGCCCGAGGAGAAGACAGAGGAAGTAAAGTGGCATGATATCGCTCCGGTTGGAAAGATGGATCTGGTCGTCGACTTGAACTTCCGCATGGATTCATCGGCTTTGTATTCCGACATCGTTTTGCCGGCCGCGTCCTGGTATGAAAAGGCCGACTTGAACAGCACCGACCTCCATTCCTTCATCCACCCGCTCTCGGCGGCGATTGCGCCCGTCTGGGAGTCCAAGTCGGACTGGGATATCTTCAAGGAGGTTGCGCGGGTGACCAGCGAACTGGCCCGTGACCACCTGAGCGGGCCGCAAAAAGATATCATCGCCACTCCGCTCGCGCACGATTCGGCCGGTGAGGTCACACAACCCGAAGTCCGCGACTGGTACCATGGTGAATGCGAGGCCATCCCCGGTAAGACCATGCACAATCTGGCCGTGGTCGAGCGGGACTACACGCAGATATACGACAAGTTCATCGCCCTGGGCGACAAAGTAAAGACCAGCGGGATGGGCGCACACGGCAACCACTACCAGTGCGGGGACGTCTACGACGAAATGGTCGAGTCCGCCCACTTTCCGGTCGAGAAGCAAAACGGCAAGAGTTACCCGTCGCTCAAGGAAGACGAGTGGGCGGCAAACGCCGTGCTGCGACTATCTTCCCTGACCAACGGGGTGCTGTCGGTCCGGGCCTACGAGAACGCCGAGAAGAGAACCGGCCTTGCCTTGACCGATCTGGCGGCAGGAAGCGAAGACGTAACGATGACCTACGCCGAACTGCAGGCGCAGCCCCGCAGGTACAACACGTCTCCGCTGTGGTCGGGCCTGATGGCCAACGGCAGGGCTTACGCCCCCTTCACTTACAACGTCGAACGGCTGGTGCCGTGGCGGACCCTTACCGGCCGCCAGCATTTCTACCTGGACCACGAGATGTACATAGCCTTCGGGGAGAATTTACCCACATATAAACCGTCTCCGAAACCGGAGGCATACGGTGATCTGAGGGAGACGCTCAAGGACGGAACGGCAAGGGTGCTCAACTGCCTCACACCGCACGGCAAGTGGCATATTCACTCGACGTACATGGAGAACCTGAGAATGCTGACGTTGTCCCGGGGTTGCGAACCTTGCTGGTTGAGCGAGACAGACGCCGCGGAATTGGGAATCGAGGACAACGACTGGGTGGAGGTTTACAACGACCATGGCGTCTTCTGTACCCGGGCGGTCGTGAGCTCCCGCATTCCCAAGGGAGTCTGCATCGTCTATCACGCGCCGGAGAGAACTGTCGGCATTCCAAAATCGCAGGTGAGAGGGAACAAGCGGGCCGGTGGTCACAACAGTTTCACTCGCGTGCACCTGAAACCGAATCTGTTGTCGGGGGGATACGGCCAGTTTACCTATCACTTCAATTACTGGGGGCCAACGGCACCGAACCGCGACACGCACGTCGTGGTCACGAAAATGAACAAGGTGATCTTTTAACTCAGTGGGTGGTTATTTATGGATGTCAGATCTCAGATCTCAATGGTTTTTCATCTGGACAAGTGCATCGGTTGCCACACGTGTTCCATCGCTTGCAAGAATATCTGGACCGATCGCAAGGGCGCGGAATACATGTGGTGGAACAATGTGGAAACCAAACCCGGCACGGGTTATCCCACGAAGTGGGAAGACCAGAATATCTACAAAGGGGGCTGGGAAAAGAAGAACAGCGTTGGAGATATCTCGCTGAAAGGTGCCGGAAAGAAACGCGGGTTGATGAACATATTTCACAATCCCCACCTGCCTGTAATCGACGATTACTATGAGCCGTTCACCTACAAATATCTGGATTTGATAGAGTCCCCGGCGCAGGACGACCAGCCCACGGCGAGGCCCGTATCGCTCATAACGGGAAAGCCCATCGATATCAAGTCGGGGCCCAACTGGGACGACGATCTGAGCGGCACTCCCGATTATGCGCGCAACGATCCCAACCTGGCCAACCTCTCTCCCGCGGAGCGGGAGGCGATGTTCCAGCTGGAGCGGATGGCATTCTTCTATCTTCCCAGGATCTGCAATCACTGCCTCAACCCCGCCTGCGTGGCGGCCTGCCCGTCCGGGGCGATCTACAAAAGAGGAGAGGACGGCATCGTTCTCATCAATCAGCAGGTCTGCCGCGCATGGAGAATGTGCGTGACGGCGTGCCCATACAAGAAGACTTACATCAACTGGGGAACGGGAAAGTCGGAAAAGTGCATTCTCTGTTATCCGCGGCTCGAGTCTGGTCAGGCGCCGGCGTGCATGCACTCGTGCGTCGGCCGTATCCGTTACCTCGGCGTAATGCTGTACGACGCCGATGATATTCAACACGCCGCGGATGATCAAGACAAAGGGGTCGATATGGTGAATCGCCAGTTAAACACCCTGCTCGACCCGTTCGATTCCCGCGTGATCAAGGCGGCGAAGGCGAACGGAGTGTCGGATTCTACGATCAAGGCGGCACAGGACTCGCCTGTATACCGGTTTGTAAAAGAGTGGGAACTGGCGGTGCCGCTGCATCCGGAATTCAGGACCCTGCCCATGCTGTTCTACGTTCCACCGCTGCTGCCGGTGATGGCGTCTCTTCGCGAGGTCAAAAACGAGGAACAAGAGGCGAAAATGGACCCCATCGCCAAGACCTGGGGTGACGACTGGCTCTACGACACCAGCACCGAGGAATTATGGGGAACGATCGACCAGGCGAGATTCCCGTTGAAATACATGGCCAATCTGTTCACCGCCGGCGACGAAAAGAGAATGCAGCGTATCCTCAAGAAGCTGATGGCAGTCCGGATCTACCGCCGCCACAAGACGGTGGGCGACATATCCGAGGACCGCGCAAACGCGGCGCTGCAGGACGTCGGTCTGACGCCGGATGCCGTGGAGGATATCTACCGCCTGACGTCGCTGGCCAAATTCGACGAACGGTTTGTGATACCGGCCGCGCACCGCGAGCAGGCCATCGAAATGATGGAGTTCACCGGGGACACCAAGGGCTCAACCGGATTTGGATTCAAACAAAAACCCGAACGGGGCTGGTGAGACGGTATGAGCGAAACACTCGATCAATACACGAAACTGGCCGCATTGTTCACGTATCCGGATGCCGGGTTCGCCGGCAGGGTGGGGGAAGTTCAGGCGTTTCTGGACAAAACCTGCACCGATGCGTCTGTGCAATTGAAGGACTTTACCGAATTTGCTTCGCGCGCCTCACTCGTCGAACTCGAGGAGTTGTACACGCGATCCTTCGATGTCCAGGCGGTCGCGACTCTCGATCTCGGCTATGTGCTTTTCGGTGATGACTACAAGCGCGGCGAACTCCTCGTAAACCTGAACGATGAGCACAGGCAAGCGGGCATCACCTGTGGCAGCGAGCTGCCGGATTATCTTCCCAACGTCTTGCGGCTGATCGGCGCCATGCAAAAGCCCCAGCTGCGCGAAGAGCTGATCGAGAAGATAGTCGGCCCGGCGCTGCGCAAGATAATCGGCGAATTCGATCCGGACAGGCTAGAGAAGCAGAACGCGGCCTATGTGAAGCACTACAAGACCCTGATCGACAGATCCGAGCGCTACGGGATCATCTATCGAGGGCCGCTGCGGGCCTTGTATACCGTCCTGCAACGTGATTTCAATGTGGGTACGGACGTCGAGCCGGCCGCCGTTCGGGAGAGTCGTTTCCTGAATTCGATCAGGACCGAAATGAGGTTGGAGTGCAACGGAGGGAACTGTCATGACGCCACTGAATAATTTCACGCTGATCGGGCTGCCCTACGCGGCCATGGGTGTCTTTCTGATCGGAACGATCTACCGCTACAAAGCCACCAAGTTCAGCTATTCGTCGCTTTCGTCGCAGTTCCTGGAGGGGCGGCAGCTCTTCTGGGGCACGATGCCGCTTCACTGGGGAATCATGTTCCTGTTTTTCGGGCATCTTGTCGCGTTTCTCGTGCCATCGGGCCTGCTCGCGTTCAACAGCCATCCCGTGAGGCTGCTCATTATTGAGGTCTCTGCGTTGGTGTTTGGTCTGATCGTCCTCGCGGGACTCGTCACCCTCTTAGTCAGAAGGACCACCAATGCCCGTCTGAAAGTCGTGACAACCCCGCTTGATCTCACCGTGGAGGTGCTGCTCATTATCGAGGTGGTCATCGGCCTGTTGGTGGCGTTGTTCTATCGGTGGGGGTCGTCCTGGTTTGCGGCGGTGCTCACCCCGTATTTAAGATCGCTTTTTTCATTTCAACCGGATATCAGCGGCGTCGCCAGTCTGCCATGGCTGGTTAAGCTCCACATTATCGGCGCCTATTTGATTTTCATGATGATTCCGTTTTCAAGGCTGGTTCACCTCCTGGTTGCACCGCTGCACTACATCTGGCGCCCGTATCAGGTGGTTATCTGGTCCTGGGACCGAAAACGAGTCCGAAGCCCGGATAACGACTGGTCGGCCACCAAACCGAAAAATACGTGATCTCAAATCCCATCAAGGCCCAGCTGACCATGGATTCCCGGGGCCACTCGTCCTTTACCTGGAGCCACCCTTAACCGCGTGGGAGAGCGCAGTGCAAGAAAAAGCTACGTTTAGATCGCACAAGATTCTTTTCTTAAACACCCTCGCGTTTACAGTATGTTTTGCATCCTGGATGCTCAACGGCGTCCTTATCACTTTTCTGTCCTCGAACCAGATTTTCGACTGGGGACCGGTCGAACTGGGATGGCTGATGGGCGTGCCGGTGCTGGCGGGATCGGTGTTCAGGCTGCCCGCCGGGATTCTTACCGACAAGTTCGGCGGGAAACCCGTTTACGGCACCCTGCTTTTTCTCAGTGCGATTCCCATGTTTTTCCTGTCGAGAGCGGACAGTTTCGTCGAATTCCTGTTGTATGGATTCGGCTTCGGTCTGACCGGTGTCAGCTTTGCCATCGGAATCGCTTTCACCTCCGTCTGGTATCCGAAGAAACTGCAGGGAACGGCCCTCGGAATTTTTGGAGCGGGTAACGCCGGCGCGGCTCTCACCACGCTTTTTGCTCCGACCCTTCTCGCAAAGCTCACCAACAACGGCGCCAATCTGGAGGGCTGGCGCACACTGCCGATGATCTACGCCGCGATGCTCGTGAGTATGGGTGTCGTTTTCTTGTTGCTGGCCGAGAACAAGAAACCCGCGAACCATGGTCGCACCATAGGGCGAATGCTGACTCCTTTGAGAAGCGTCCGTGTCTGGCGCTTTGGTCTCTACTACTTTCTTGTTTTCGGCTGCTTTGTGGCGTTTTCGCAGTGGCTGGTCCCGTACTTCGTCAACGTGTACCAGTTCCCGTTGGTGATGGCCGGTATCTTTGCCGCGCTGTTCAGTTTTCCATCCGGGGTGATTCGGGCCCTGGGTGGTGTGATGTCGGACAAGTTGGGCGCCAGGAAAGTCATGTATTGGGTGCTGGGCGCATCGGTGGTGATCAGCTTTCTGCTGTCCGTGCCAAAAATGGAGATTTTTTCGCCCGGCAAGGGAGTAATGGCGAAATCATCGGGAACCGTCACCAAAGTCACCGAGACCGAAATCGTTGTCGACGACCGTCCCTACGCTATCGAGAAGAACGAACGCTCGTTTGAGAACCTGGATAACGACGTACTGGTCTTCCCGACGAAGGCCGCCTGGCAAGAGGCCGTAGTCAAACAGGGACAGGCCGTGGAAAAGAAGCAGCTGCTGGCCAAAGGTGTCACCGAAATCTACTTCCAGGCCAACGTGTGGATCTTTGCCGTTCTGGTTGTCCTCCTGGGGAGTATCTGGGGAATAGGAAAGGCTGCCGTGTACAAACACATCCCGGACTATTTTCCCGAAGAAGTCGGCGTCGTCGGGGGGATGGTGGGCGTCCTGGGTGGGCTGGGCGGGTTCTTCTGCCCGATCATCTTTGGTTATCTCCTCGAATTCACCGGGTTGTGGACGAGCTGCTGGATGTTCATGCTCCTGGTATCGACCATTTGCCTGATCTGGATGCACTTCGTCATACAGAGAATGATCAGCAGGAAGGAACCGGAGTTATCGAAGCAGTTTGAAGAGAAATTTGCGGAACCGGTCACAATTCGCCAGGAGAGTTGAACCTATGTCGACGAATCTGGAAAAGTGGGATGTCGAAAACGAAGAGTTCTGGAACGCTACCGGCAAGAAGATAGCCACCAGGAACCTGTGGATATCGATCCCCAGTCTCCTGTGTGGATTCGCCGTGTGGTTGTATTGGGGAATCATTACGGTTCAGATGTTGAACCTGGGCTATCCGTTTGATAAAGCAGAACTGTTTACTTTGATGTCCATTGCAGGACTCGCCGGAGCCACGCTTAGAATACCAAGCACGTTCTTCATCAGGTTCGCTGGTGGACGAAACACGATATTTTTTACAACGGCTCTCTTGATGATACCGGCAGCAGGAACGGGATTCGCCCTGCAGAACGAGCAGACCCCATTGTGGGTGTACCAACTGCTGGCCCTTTTGTGCGGGTTTGGAGGCGGGAACTTCGCCTCCTCGATGTCCAATATCAGTTTCTTTTTCCCCAAGCGGGTTCAAGGGACCTCGTTGGGGATGAATGCTGGACTGGGCAATTTCGGCGTTACCACGATGCAGATACTGGTTCCGCTGGTTATGACGATTGGAATATTTGGTGGCGGCGCTCAAACTCTGATCAACAGCAGTGGTACTTTGATCGGCAGGATTCCCGAAGGAAGCGAAACCTACATCCAGAATGCCGGATACATCTGGCTGGTGTTGCTCATCCCGCTGGCGGTACTGGGCTGGTTCGGAATGAACAACATCAAAACGGAGGCGGTGACTCCGGATCCCGGCAATCCTGTCTCCGCCATGATGAAAATAGGACTACTGCTTGTTATCGGTTTCGTGACTGCCTCTATAGGCCTCTACCTGTTGCTGCCGGCGCCGGCCGGGATTGGACTCCTGAGCAAGTGGATTGTTTTGCCGCTCGTTATCACGACGACGGTTCTCGCCATGAGATACCTCACCACGGGGGCGCTCAAGGAAAACCTCAAAAGACAATACAAGATATTCAGGAACAAACACACATGGGCGATGACGATCATATACACGATGACGTTTGGTTCGTTCATCGGCTTCTCGGCCGCTTTCCCCCTTTCGATAAAAGTGATTTTCGGGTTCACACACGTCGCGGGTCCGGACGGCGTCATACTTCATGACGCAGTCAATCCCAATGGTCCCAGCGCCTTGATGTTTGCATGGATGGGGCCCTTTATCGGCGCCCTGATCCGTCCGGTCGGCGGCAAGATCGCGGACAAAGTGGGCGGCGCGAAGGTTACCCAGTTGGTCTCGATCGTGATGGTCGCCGCCGCGCTGGGTGTGGCCTACTTCATGGGCAAGGCCTACCAATCGGCGACCCCCGAGGAATACTTCATACCCTTTCTGATCCTGTTTATAATTCTGTTCACCGCCACCGGCGTGGGAAATGGGTCCACATTCAGGACCATTGCCATTGTGTTCGACAAGGAACAAGCCGGCCCGGCTCTCGGGTGGACCTCCGCCGTGGCCGCCTACGGTGCGTTTATCATTCCCAAGATCTTCGGCGAGCAAATCAAGGCAACCACGCCCGAGTACGCCTTGTACGGTTTTGCCGTCTTCTACTTTGCCTGCCTCGTGCTCAACTGGTGGTTTTACCTGAGACCAAACGCTTACGTCAAGAATCCCTGAATCGGCTACAGGTCAAACGTCTCCGGTCAGTTGGTGAAGACCCTGGTATATGAGGAAAAAGCCGCGGGTAACTACCGCGCGGAATGGAGCGGCCACAATGAGGCGGGCAATCCGGTGGCCAGCGGCGTATATTTCTACAGGCTTGTCAAAAATAATTTCGTTCAGACGAAGAAAATAGTCCTGTTGAAATGGCTGCTCCAGCTTTTGTTTCCGCAAGAATCAGAATTACCGATTGTCTGATTTTTCGGGTGGAGTGGGGGAGGGCATCGACTTGATTTGACCCCACGTCATACGCCTGGTCGGGATGTAGATTTCTGGATTCACGATGCCTTCGCCGCCGCCGGCAATCAACTTCTCCCCGCTACATCCGACCACCTCAATCTGTCCTGAGATGCAATCGGGATCGGCTACAATTCTGATCTTCGTATTCACGGGAGAAGGAAAGTTGGCAAAGAAGTGTGCCGTTCCCAGGTAAGTCGGCGCTGTAAGGCAGTTGCCGTAGTCGATGGATACTCCCGTGGCTGAATTTCCGACAACGGAGGGAAAGTTCCACGAATCACCCAGAAAGATCCAGCCCGGGGCCGCGACGAGCTTGAATCGCACCGCGGTCGCGCCATCGTGGTGGGTATGGAAAAAATGGACCTGTACGAGCGCGACGCCGTCATCGACGAAATAATTGCTCGAAGCATAGGTGTCGGAGAATACCCCTATGATGCCGTACTGCGCCGCCTCGGGGGGTACATAGCGTGCCACGACGATTTCCGACCCGGCGTTGGAATTCACGGTAACATTGCCGTAGTGGGCGCCGTCGGAAGGCACGGATCCGGGGTGGGCGTAAACGGTAACGGTGGCGTCGTTGGTGCCGGACAGCGGCGGGACGACCTCTATCCAGGGCTGGTTGGCACTCAGCGTCCAGTCGACATTGCCGTCGCCCGCATTTGCGATCGAGAACGTCGCAGTCGTGTCCGAAGGCGTGAAATCGAGAAACAGCGGCGTCACTTGCAGTATCGGCTTGGGACCGGACCAGATATCCACGGGGACGATCTGGTCTCCTCCGTTGGACGTCACCGACAGGTTGCCAAGGTGCGGCCCGTCGGCCAGCCCGGTGCGGTCTATGATAACCGCGACCTGTTCGTCGTTGAGGCCGGAGGGCGGATTCACCGACAACCAGGGCTGATCGCTGGTGATGCTCCAGCTGAGATCGGCGTCTCCGGCGTTGGTGACCTGGAGGTATTTCTCGCTCTCCGACGATGTGAACGAAAACGAAGACGGGGACACCTGTAGAACCGGAATCGCTACCGCCATCGTGACAGGGATGTTCGCGTTGCCACCGTTGGAATAGATCTTCAAGACGGTGTAGTGGGTGCCGTTCGCCATGCCGGTCCGGTCGATGTGAACGTTGACCTCACCGTCGTTGACGCCGTTCGACGGACTCCTTATCAGCCACGAAGCCGAGTCGTAAATTGTCCAATCGAGGTCGCCACCGCGCGAATTCCATATGGTCAGGGTTTTATCTGTTTCCGCGGAATCAAAATTGAATGCGGTCGGCAACCAGGCCAGAACCGGATATCCGACCTGCAGTTCGACAGTGATGGTTGCGCTGCCACCGTCGGATGTCACGAACAGATTGCCGTAGTGATTGCCGTATCCCACAATCGAACGGTCGACGGTTGCAGTCACCAGAGCGTTGTTAACGCCGCTTACGGGGTTCACCGATAACCAGGGCTGGTCGGCGGTGATACTCCAGTTGAGTGTAACGCTACCCCCGTTGGAGACTTCAAACGTTCTCTGAGATTTCGACGGCGGATAAAACAGCGACGTCTTCGACACCTCGAGTATTGGATACGGTGGAAGGACGATCAGGGTCACGGCGACCGTTTCACTGCCGCCATTGGATGACACCAGCAGGCTGCCGTAATATGTGCCATCCGCCAGTCCAGTCCGGTCGACGTGAACAGCGACTTCGGTATCATCCACACCGCTCGCGGGGCTCACCGACATCCACGCCTGGTCGCTGGTGACGCTCCAGGCCATCCCGGACGTCCCGTCGTTGAACAGCAAAAGGGACCTGTCTGAGACGAAACCTGTAAAAGTAAGTTCCGTCGGGACGACACGGAGAATCGGATCGGTCGGCGGCACCGTCATGTTCACCGAGATCGTCCGGCTGCCGCCGTTGGAGACCACCTCGATCTCACCGGAGTAAACGCCCTGCGCGAGTTCCGTCCGGTCGACGAGTACGGTCACTTCTTCGTCGTTGACGCCGCTGGTAGTGGACAGCTCCAGCCACGGAATCGACTCCGTCAGGCTCCAGTCGAGGGTCCCGCCACCGATATTGATAACCGTCAACACCCTGGTGTCGTCTATGTAACCAAAATCCATACCGGCTGGCTCCACACCCAGGGCCGGGGTCTGGTTGGTCTGGCACAGACACGGGGTAGCGGAGTTGACATACGCGGTACTCCCGGCTCCGATCCTGGTACGGCCGTCACAGTCCACAATCTGAACGTATTCGGTCCCGGGGCCGGGCACGATCCGGATTGCCGAACCGGGCGCGGTCGAGGCGCCCATGAAGGCAACCGATCCGATCACAAACGGCGAGGACTCACAAGTGCCGTAACCGATCGACACCCCGCCGATCGACGATCCGATGACTGTGCTGTAATTCCATAGATCACCCAGGTGGCTCCATCCGGTGCCGGACACATCCAGACGGAACCGGGCCGCGCTGGCGCCGTCGGTGTAGGAGTGAACGATATACACCTGCACCACGCCGCCGTTGTCCACGATGTCACACGCGATACCGGCTGCGTCCGAGTACAGGCAAATCGCCCCTTGTTCAGCTGAAACAAGAGTGGCACTCGCAAGTACAATTATCGACAGTAGTAAGCAGCGTGTCATCCGGCCCTCCCGGCAGGGACGCTTGCCCGAAATCGTTGACAATTTGCGCCACACACCCTCGTATTATACGATATTTAGGTCAGATTAACCAGTACGAAGGAGCCGTCGATGTGGTCGCGGGGGTCGGCCAGTTCGATATGGATGGCGTCATTGTGGGATTTGGTGGACCCGGCAACTAGCATCGGGAAGGCAAGAGGAGTACCACCTGGAAGACGGGGCCGTTACGGCCCCGTCTTCTTATAGTTGTTCCGTTCTTCGCAGAGTCTCTCTCGTTCTCAAGCGGGAAGCGTTTTGCGCTCAAATGTATACCCGAATGAGGCCAGGTCTTCCAGCGCGGGCGGATACAACGTGGGGAGCGTCGGTGGCATCTTGCATCCGGTCTCCGATATCCCGCCCTCCAGTACGATGCGTGCGGCGATTGCGGCGGGCAGCGCGACCGCGCGTGACATCGCAGAGTCGCCGTGGGGGATTCCTTCCACACGCATTGTCGCCAGCCGTCGTTCGCGGCGCCCGCCAGGGAGCTCCGCCAGAACGTCGATGTGCAGGAGGATCATGTCGCGTTCGCCGGGCTCGTAAGACATTCTGGCCAGCATCCGGTCGAGCAACACGTCAAGGTTGGCCCCACGTTCGACGGCAATGGGCGTGTCGTCGAACAGTCCGAGCCACCTGAGGCTGTGGATGATGTCGGCGTTGAGGTTGACACCGAGATATGTGGCCACGGCTTGCTCCACGTTGCCCACATCGCTCGTGTCCACCAGCGACGCCATTAACTGGCGATAGGTCTTTCCCGCGAGGTCGTGGTAATCCTCCGACTCCATGAGACCAAGCGCCATGATGGCCCGCATGTTGTTACAGTAGCCGGGGAAGCGAAGAAGCCCCCGGTAGTACGACACGTCGTCGGGAAGCCCGAATGGTTTCACGTACTTCTCCACGTCCTTGTTGGGATAAGACTCGAACGTTCCCAGTCCCTCGATGTCGACGAGCCAGAAGTTCTCGAATAACTTGTCGCCGTCAACGTGGACTTTCTCGCCGTTTACCAGGTAAGCGCCCGGCGTCTGCGCGGCAACGAACACGGTGCGCGGATCCCAC
>CBDUWU010000065.1:0-15550 GCA_965371015.1 uncultured bacterium
CCAGCGACGGGATCCAGGGGACTTGCTTGACCATCTGCATCGGGGCAATGGTCTCGAAGTCGAGTAATAACTTGACGGACACCGCGAACGTTACGACGGTCACCAGCAGCGAGAACCAGCGGATGAGCGAATGCGACTTTCTGGGCAGCATCAGAACAATGACGGCGCCCGCGGTCGGCAGAAACGTTATAGCAGTAATGAGATCCACTCGTTTTCCTCTGTTTTCCCGCTACTTCAAAATGCGATAGAGCAAATAAAGAAATCCCAGCAGCATGAACAGCGCGTAGGTCCGCACCACGCCGGTCTGCAGCAGCCGCACCGCGGCGCCGATCAGGCGGGCGGTGATTCCGATCCCGTTGACAACGCCATCGATGATGCCCGCGTCCACGACGCGGAAGAACAACCGGTCGGACAGCGCGTATCCGGGACGGACCAGCGTGTATTCATAAATTTCATCGACATAGTATTTATTGAACAACAGCGTATAGAGCCCCCGCAGACGGGCGGCGATGCGTCCGGGAATTCCGGGGTTCTTGACGTACAGCGTGTACGCCAGGGCGATACCTCCGAGGCCGATGAGCACCGACGCAACCATCAGGGCGATTTCGAGACCGTGGCTGGCATTGCCCGCCGACGCGGCGACCTGGCCGGGCGACACGGCGGCTTCGATCATCGAATGACCTTCACCCGGTCCGGCGGCCGCTTCGTGACCGCCTCCAAACACAGGTGAGAGAAAATGATGAAAGAGGTTCGAACCCTTGAGCACCTCGGGCACTCCGAACCATCCGACGACGACACTACCCGCCGCCAGTATGACGAGCGGCACCGTCATGACGGCCGGCGACTCGTGGAGGTGGTGCTTGGCCTCTTCGGAAACGTGGCTCTCGCCGAAGAAGGTGAGGAACACGGCGCGGAATACGTAGAACGCCGTTATACCCGCCGTGACGAAACCGATGACCCAGAGAAACGTGCCGAGCCACGGCGGGCCGACGGGCACGTTGTACGCGAACCACAGGATCTCATCCTTGGAGAAAAACCCCGACAACCCGGGAAAGCCCGCGATGGCCAGCGCCGCGACGATAAACGTCGCCGACGTGACCTTGAGCACCTTATGCAGGCCGCCCATCTTGAACATATCCTTCTCGTTGCTCATCGCGTGGATCACCGAGCCCGCCCCGAGGAACAGGCAGGCCTTGAAGAACGCGTGCGTCATCAGGTGAAACACGCCGGCGGAGAACGCCCCCACGCCGACGGCGATGAACATGTAGCCCAGCTGGCTCACCGTCGAGTAGGCGAGGACTTTCTTGATGTCCCGCTGGCAGAGCCCGATACTGGCGGCGAATATCGCCGTGACGGCGCCCACGACCGCAACGACGATCATGGCCACCGGCGCGAGTTCGTAGAGGAATCCCATCCGGGCCACCATATAGACACCCGCGGTGACCATGGTGGCGGCGTGGATCAGCGCGCTGACGGGCGTGGGACCGGCCATCGCGTCGGGCAGCCAGACGTAGAGCGGTATCTGGGCTGATTTGCCGCACGCGCCGACGAACAGGAGGATACAGGCGGCCGTCGCCACCCCCGCGAACATCTCGGGATGCTGGGCAACCATGCTCTTCATGACCTGAACGTCCAGCGTGGCGTAGCCGACCTTGCTCGTCGCCACGAACAGCATGAACATGCCGATGAGGAAGGCGAGGTCACCGATCCTGTTGACGATGAAGGCCTTCTTGCCGGCGGCGGCGTTGACGAGATCCCTGTACCAGAACCCGATCAGCAGGTACGAACACAGCCCCACACCCTCCCAGCCGACGAAGAGCATCGGCAGGTTCTGGCCCATGACCAGGGTGAGCATGGAAAACATGAACAGGTTGAGGTAGGCGAAGTACCGCGCATATCCCCTGTCGCCGTGCATGTACCCGATCGAATAGAAATGGATGATCGTCCCGACTCCGGTCACGACCAGGACCATGATCATCGAAAGCTGGTCGATCCAGTACGCCCACGAGATATTAATGGGCCCGGCCACAATCCAGTCGAACAAGGACTGCTGGTACGTGCGGTGTCCCGGATCCGCCCCCAGCATGTCGACAAACACGATCGCGGCGACAACGAATGACGTTAACGGCGCGGCGCAGCCGATGAACGAGATGAGTTTCTCATTCGGACCGCTTTCGCCGTGTGATTTCCACGCGGAGAGTGTGCCGTTGATAATCGCACCGACCAGCGGCGCGAAAGGAATTATCCAGAGGTAACTTTCCATATCAGCCCAGGGGCCCTCTTGATCAGTCTCTCATTAAAGTCAGGTCATCCGCCTGGACGGTGGCCCGGTTGCGGAACACCATCACCAGAATCGCCAGTCCAATACCGGCTTCCGCCGCCGCCAGCGCCATCACGAAGAACGCGATCACGTGTCCGTCCATCGACGGCGAATAGCGGGCAAACGACACGAACGACAGGTTCACCGCGTTGAGCATCAACTCGACCGACATGAACATGACGATCAGGTTGCGCCGGAACAGCACACCGAAAGCGCCGATACAAAAGAGTATCGCGCTCAGGTATAGATAATGATGCAGCGTAAGCTCGCCCACTAGATCACCCTTTTGGCCAGCAGCACGACGCCGGCAATGGCGACGAGCAGCAGGACCGAAATCACTTCGAACGGATACAGGTAGTCGCCAAGCATCATCTCGCCGACCCCCTCGATACTTCCGAATCCGGCCGGCACGGCGACGTCGCCCGCCGGCAGCCCGGAGAAAACCTGGATGAACCCGTACGCGCACGCGGCGCAGAGCAGCGCCAGAATGACGACTTGCAGTTTGCCCACCGGCGCTTCCCGGATTTCTTCCGACTTCAGGTTGAGCAGCATGATGGTAAAAATGATCAGCACCATGATCGCGCCGGCGTATATCAGGATCTGGAGAACGAAAATAAACTCGGCGAGCAGCATCGCGAACAGCCCCGCCAGCGCCACCATCGTGAGCACCAGGGAGAAGGCCCCGCTCAGCGGGTTCTTGCGCGAAACCATCAGCAGCGCACCCAGCACCGCCAACGTCGCGAATATATAGAAAACGACGATCATGTCCTACTGTCCTCCCCTGTCGAGCAACAGGATGATCAGCCCGGTTGCGAACAAGTTAATGAACGACAACGGAATCATCGTCTTCCAACCCAGCCGCATCAACTGGTCGTAACGGAAGCGCGGAAGCGACCAACGGACCCAGATGAACAGCCAGCAGAAGAATGTCAGTTTCAGGATAAACGTCAGGATCTGCGTGACCAGAGTCGTAATCCGGGCCCCGGTCTCGCCGATCGGATCCGCTCCCAGTGACCGGAAGAGGAAGAACAACAGAATGGCGGCGGCGATCGCGCTGCCCGTGCCGAGAATTACGCCTTCGTTTTCACGGCTGTCGCCAAACTTGCCCTTTACCCGCTTCGCGAACACGAACATCCACCACGCGAACACCGCCGCCCCCACTCCACCGAAAGCGAGAAGCACCTTTAGAATGACATCGGCGTGAAGGACCAGTTTGTCCGTCGGAAGCCAGGGCACCTGCCAGCCGCCGAAATAGAGCGTGGCGATCATCGAAGAACTGAGCACGATGGCCGCGTATTCGGTCATATAGAACAGCGCGAACCGCATGCCGCTGTACTCGGTGTGGAATCCGGCCACGAGTTCGGATTCGCCCTCGGGCAGGTCGAACGGGTTGCGGTTGGTTTCGGCAAAAACGGCGACGAGGAAAATAACGAACCCGAGCGGCTGGACGAACACACCCCACTTGGGGAGGAATCCCCAGATCAGATCTCCCTGCCCCTGGACTATCGCGTTGAGCTCCGCGCTCCCGAACACCATGAAGATACCCACGATCGCCAGACCGAGCGGGATTTCGTAGCTGATCATCTGGGCCGTCGCGCGCAGCCCGCCGAGGAGCGCAAACTTGTTGTTGGACGCCCAGCCGGCGAGAACAGCCCCGTAAACTTCGAGCGACGTGATCGCCAGGATGAACAACACGCCGGCGTTGAGCACCGCCGCCTGCATCGGAATCTGGCGGCCGGCGATAACGAACGTGTCGGCGTACGGGATAACGGCGAAGGACAGAAGAACGAACGTAAACCCGATGAACGGCGCGATCATGAAGTAGGAGCGGTTGACGCGGGCGGGGATCATCATCTCCTTCATGAGGAGCTTGACGACGTCGGCGATGAGGTGAACGACTCCCGCGAGGCGGACCCCGCCTATTGCAGCGCGGTTGGGACCGGTGCGGTCCTGCATGAACGAGCTTCCCTTGCGCTCGAACCAGATCAGGACGATCAGAAAGATCAGCGGAACGATCCAGATGAACAGCGTTCGCAGAGCTATGAGCAAGTAGTCCATTTATACCGAGTGTTCCAAGTGTATTTACCTGTAATTAACTGCCGGCACCCAGGCCTGCCGTCTGGCCGCTCAGCCGCAAACCCGTCGGCCCGACGTTCTGCAGGTCCACGTCCGCGAAAGCCGATTCGGTCTCCGCGATTTTTCGCCTGACGATCGAGATGCACGTTACCGCTTCCCCTCCGGAAAGCGACGTCATCAGGTCTTCCAGTATCTTCCAGTCGCTCACCGGCCCGGGTGCGTTGCGATCCCTCTGGGCGGTGGGTGCGAAATCCGGTGCGTGGTCGATCGCCCGTCCGAGCTTCTGGATATGGCCCTCGAAGTTGACCATCATACCGAGCTTTTCGGCAAAGGTGAAGCCCGGCACGACGACATCGGCCGCCTCGCTCAGACCGGAGGTACGCGCGGACAGTGCGATCACCCTCGCCGCTTTCGAAACCAGTTTTTCGATTGCGGCGGACACGTCGCGGTTGAATCCGACGCACACGAGCGTGCCGTCGCCACCCAGCGCATCCTCTACCGCCCTGACGGCCGTCTCGTTGCCGTCGCCGATCAGGTCGAGCACGTTCAAGCCCAGCAACTGTGCGCCCCGGGTGTTCGGGTGCCTGTCGGCGCGCCGCAGCAGACTGTCCTCGACGCCGTCGGGAACATGCCTGACCGCGAACACGGGCGCCTCGAGGAACTCCCCGCCCAACCGCCGCGCCTGGTACATCTCCTCCAGCGTGCATGTCGCCGAAACGAGGATCACCGCCGTCGTACCCGACGGCCCCGATGCTGTCCCCACCGGCTCGAAACCCAGCGCTCCCCGCATTTCGGCCAGCGCCTCTTCGATCGAGGCGGGCAGCACTTCGCCGCCGCGTTTGCACGTCGGACGTGTGATCCGGTTTTTATTTACGTATTTGTAGTTAACGCGCCCCTCGTCGCACATCCAGTACCCGTTGACCTCGGCGTTGTGGCGCGGGCGTATGCGGTAAATCTGGTCGCGTTTGGATTGTATCTCCATGCTGCAACCGCGCGAGCAGGTCGTGCACACCGACGGCGTCGTCTCGAGAAACCACGTCGCCGACCCGAATCGAAAATCCCGGCTGGTGAGCGCCCCCACAGGGCACAGGTCGACGGTGTTGAGAGAATAAGGGCTCGTCACTTCCTTGCCCGGAAACGTCGTAATGTACGCTTCGTAGCCACGGCCGGCGATGTGGAGCTGCTCGTCCCCGGCCACGTCGCGCAAAAACCGCACGCAGCGGTCGCAGAGCACGCAGCGCTGCTGGTCGAGTATGAGTGTCGGGCCGATGACCTTGGCCTTTTCCTTGGTGTAGCGTTCAAAATCCTGACGGCCGTCCTGCAGGTCGTGCTCCATGTAGTAGTCCTGCAGCGTGCACTCGCCCGCCTTGTCGCAGATCGGACAGTCGAGCGGATGATTCAAGAGCAGCATTTCCTCGACCGACGCCCGCGCCTTTTTGACGTTTTCGCTGTCGGTGAGGACTTCCATCCCGTCGTTGACGACGGCGTTGCAGGAAATCCCCAGGCGGCTGCCGCGTTCGGTCACGTACTCGACCTGGCACATGCGACAGTTGCCGTCGGGTCCGAGGCCGGGGTGATAGCAGAAGTGCGGGATCTCGATTCCGTTACGGTGACAGAGATCGATCAGCAGTTCGCCGTCGTTCGCCTCGTACTCTTTGCCGTTTATAGTGACTTTGGCACTCATTATTACGCTACTCTCGCGCCCTTCAACGGGCAGCACTTCTGTTCGATGTGCGCCTCGAATTCACTCCTGAATTTCTCGATGTAGCTGGCCGCCGGCATCGCCGCCGCGTCGGCGAGCACGCATACGGTCCGTCCCATCAAGTTGGGGCAGATGCTGGCAATCTTGTCGATATCGCCGGGGTGTCCTTCGCCGCGCTCGATGCGGGCCACCAGCCGCGACAACCAGAAGGTGCCTTCGCGGCACGGCGGGCACTGACCGCACGATTCGTGCGCGTAGAAACGCATGGCGACGTCGAGCGCCTTGACGATACAGATCTTGTCGCTGACCACCATGATCGCGCCGGAACCGACCATCGACCCCGCCTCGGCGATCGACTCGTAATCGAGTGAAACGTTGCGCGCCTCTTCGGCGGTAAGAATAGGCGAGGACGAGCCGCCGGGTATGACGGCCTTGAGTTCGTGGCCGTCGAGCATGCCGCCGGTCCTGCTCTCGATGAAATCCCAGAGGTTCAGGCCGAACGCTTCCTCGTAGACGCCGGGATTCTTGACCATGCCGCTGATTGAGAACAGCATCGTGCCCGTGCTGCGTCCAACGCCGATTTTTGCATAAACTTCGCCGCCGTTGTTGAGGATCCACGGGAGGTTCGACAGCGTTTCGACGTTGTTGACCACCGTCGGACAGCCGAACAGGCCGACGACGGCGGGGAACGGCGGCTTGGGCCGCGGCTGCCCCTTCTTGCCCTCGATCGACTCGATGAGGCCCGTTTCCTCTCCGCAGATATAGGCGCCGGCGCCGCGGTGGACGACGACGTCCACGCTGGTCCCCGACCCCTTGATGTCGCGGCCGAGGAGGCCGGCGGCGTACGCCTCGTCGACCGCCGCCTGGAAGCGCGCGATCGGGCGGTCGTACTCGCCGCGGATGTATACGTAAGCGGTTTCGATGCCGACGGCGTGGCAGCAGATAATGATGCCTTCGATCAGCGCGTGGGGATCGAACTCGAGAATCTTGCGGTCCTTGAACGTACCAGGCTCACCCTCGTCGGCATTGACGCACAGGTATTTGGGCTTGTCGATGTCCTTGGGGACGAAACTCCACTTCATGCCCGCCGGAAATCCCGCACCGCCACGACCGCGCAGCCCCGAGGTCTTGACCTCTTCGATCAGCTGATCGGGCGACATCGCAAAGGCTTTGTCCAGCGAGGCGTAGCCACCCTGCTGCTTGTAGACATCGAGCAGGTTATTGTCCGGCACATCGAAGCGTGCGCTGAGTATCGTCGGTGTTGACATTATCTTGTTCGTTTCACCGGGTTACTTGTCTTCTTCGACCGGGTCTCGGCCGTCCCGGCACGCCTGTATGACCCGGTCCAGCTTGTCGGACGTCAGGTTCTCGAAATAGTGTTCGTCGAGGCGCATGACCGGCGCCGTACCGCACGATCCCAGGCACTCGACCAGCTCGAGGCTGAACTGTTCATCGTCGGTCATCTGGCCGGGGCCGATTCCGATGCGCTCTTCGATCTGCACCGCCAGGTCCTCGCAACCGCGCATCGTGCACGTCATGTTGCGGCACAGCTGGATGTGGTGCCGGCCCGTCTTCTTCGTCTTGTACATCGTGTAGAACTCGACGACAGAAAACACCGACACCGGCGACTGATCGAGACGGTTGGCCACGTACTCGATGACCTCGCTGGTCAGGTATCCCCACTGGTCCATCGCCAGCCACAGTGCTGGCAAAACCACAGCTTGTCTGGTGGGATACTTGGGGAGGAGTTTCTGAAACCTCTCCTCGTTCTTCGCGTCGAAAGCGATTTGTGTACCTGTCGTTTGTTCCATCGATGTGTTTCGCTACCGGTCGAGTTCGCCGGCGATAATATTGAGACCGGCCAGGGTGACCACGATGTCGGCCACCATACCACCCTCGATCAGGTATTTGAGTGTATTCATCAGGTAAAAACACGGCGGGCGCACCTTGATGCGGTACGGGCGCCCCGTGCCGTCGCTGATAATATAAAATCCCAGTTCTCCGTTGGGCGCCTCGACCGAGTCGTAGACGCGCCCCGGCGGCGGCTTCAGCCCCTCGATCACCAGCTTGAAGTGGTTGATCAGTGATTCCATCTTGTTATGGACGTCTTCTTTCGGGGGCAGTATCACGTTCTTGTCGTCGACATTGATCGGTCCGCCGGGAATATTGTCGATCGCCTGGTTGACGATGCGGAGGCTCTCCTCCATCTCCGCCATGCGCACAAACACACGGTCGTAGACGTCGCCGTTGACGCCGACCGGAATGTCCCAGTCGAATTCGTCGTAATGATAGTAGGGACGGACCTTCCTCAGGTCATAATCACTTCCCGTCGCCCGCAGGCAGGGGCCCGTCCAGCCGTAGCTGATCGCGTCTTCCTTGTTGATCATGCCGACGCCACGCGTACGGTCCTGGAATATGCGGTTCTTCCTGGTCAGCCCCGTCACGTCGGCGATCGCCTTGGGCACTTCCTTCATCACCGCCTTGACGTCATCCTGCCAGCCGTCGGGCAGGTCCCACGCCAGTCCTCCGACGCGTGTATAGCTGTACGTGAGCCGGGCGCCGGTGAGTGCTTCGAGCACGTCGTTCATTTTTTCCCGGCAATTGAAGAAGTACCAGAAGTTGGTCAGTGCCCCGGAGTCGACGAGGTTGGCGGCAATGCAGATCATGTGATCCATGATCCGCTGGACTTCCATGATGATCACGCGGATGTACTGGGTGCGCTCGGGAACCTCGATCCCCATCATCCGCTCAACCGCCTTGCAGTAACCAACGTTATTCGTCAGCGAGCTGCAGTAGTTGAGGCGGTCGGTGTACGGGATGACCTGGTTGTACTGCTTGGTCTCCACCATCTTCTCAAAGCCCCGGTGGAGATACCCGATATCCACGCCCGCCTTCTCGACGGTTTCGCCGTCGAGCTTTGCGTATACGCGGAAAGTTCCGTGGGTCGCGGGGTGCGTCGGCCCGATATTGATGAGCATCGGATCGGTGTTGATGTCGTCGAGCGTCGTCCCGTCCGCGTCCCGGAAATCGAGTCCGGAATCAGCCATGGCCTGCTCGTCGAGGGACTTCTTATTCGTGCGTTCTTCGCTCATTCCCTCACATCGCTCCGCCGCCGGGCTCGTTCATCTCATCGGTCAAGTCCGAAGTGCTGCTGCACCACTGTCCCTTCGTGATTTTGTAGTCCTTGCGTAACGGGTGGCCGACAAATTCGTGGTGGGTCAAAAGTCGTTTCTGGCACGGGTGTCCGACGAAATTGAAACCGTACATCTCGTACGCCTCGCGCTCCGCCCAGTTCGCCGACTGCCAGAGATCGGTCGCAGTGGGGATGTCCATGTCGTCCCCGGCAACCTGCGTCCGAACCCGCACACGGACGTCGTCGGCAACCGCGTATATAATGTATTCGAGCTCGAACCGCGTTTCACAGCCAGCCAGTTCGAGACAGTCGACACCGACGATATCGAGCAGCATGTCGAACCCCTTGTCCCGGTGCAGCCACGCGAGGACGTCGTGGACGACGTCCCTGTCGGCGTCGAGCACCAGTTCGTCGAAAGAACGGTCGACCGCCAGGTCGCCGAACTTCGTTTTTGCCTCTTCAACGAGAGCGTCGTGCTTTGCTTTTTCGCTCATTCGTCCTTCATCTTCGGGTCGACTTCGTGGCGTCTCTCGACGCCTCGTTTGGTAACCGGTTCCTTGTCGATACGCTGCTGCATTTTTATCAGCGCGTCAAATATGGCTTCGGGCCGCGGCGGGCACCCGGGGATGAATACATCCACGGGGATGACTTGATCGATACCCTGCACCGTGGCGTAGTTGTCGTAGAACCCTCCGGAGCACGCGCACGCGCCCATCGAAATCACGTACTTGGGTTCGGGCATCTGGTCGTAAATGCGCTTCATCGCCGGCGCGAGCTTGTAGTTGATCGTCCCCGCAACCAGCATCAGGTCGGCCTGTCGCGGCGAGAAGCGCACCAGCTCGGCACCGAATCGGGAAATATCGAACTGGGCAGCCACCGAGCCCATAAACTCGATCGCGCAGCACGCCGTCCCGAACGGGAGCGGCCACAGCGAGTTCTTGCGCGCCCACCTGACAACATCGTCGATGCGCGTGAGGATGATCCCTGACTCATTCTTCGTAACCGGGGTCGCGTCTACTCCCACTCCAGGGCTCCCTTCTTCCAGACGTAGAACAATCCGAGTAATAGAATGAACAGAAAGACCGTCATCTCGACAAATCCGAAGAGCCCGAGTTTCCTGAAAAGGACGGCCCACGGATAGATGAAGACGGCTTCGATATCAAAAATGACGAATAAAAGTGCTATGAGGAAAAATTTGACAGAGTACCGGTGGCGCGGCTCGCCGACGGGATCGGCCCCGCACTCGAACGTCTCCATCTTGCGCTGGGTCGACTGGCGGGGTCCGGTGAAACCGGCGATGAATAACATCAACACCGGAATGAACAGTGCCAGGGCGAAGAGCAGGAGAACAGGCGCGTATTTGAGAGCGATCTCCATTAAATAATCTCTCTCGACGGCCGGCCGGGGGGGGGATCCGGTCGATTAGAGGCGACGTTTTATCACGTGTGTATATTTGAGGGACTGGCTCCGGACGGCACTGCCGTGGCCGGGGATTGCTTGTGCTATAATTCACAAGAACGGCGCACGCCGCACCGTTTTGCTACGCTATCCCGAATCTTCGTTTGTGTCAAGCGATTTCCGGAAGATATAACTGCCTTTATTCTAATGGATTGGGGACGATGTGGCCGGGGACGGCGCGATGTGTTAAAGTGGGCGTCGATGAGCGGACCTCAACAGGAGCGTACGGTTGTGGCATACAGGAAACGGTTGGGTGTATTCGTCAAAGTACCCGAACCGGGCAGGGTCAAAACCCGGTTGACCCCTCCCCTATCGGGCGAGGAGGCCTGCCGGCTCTATACCGCCTTCATTTCCGATCTGTTTGGACGCCTGTCGAGGATCAAAAAGCTCAGCGGCACGGTGTTTTACCACGGGGACGACCCGGACAAGCTAACCAATTTGATTCCAAAGAATTATACAACATCGTCTCAGCAAGGCGGCAACCTGGGCGAACGGCTCGCCTCGGCCTTCGACGAGCTCCTGGCTGGCGACGGCGAAACCGCCGTCATTATAGGCTCCGACAGCCCCGACCTGCCCGTCCAGTACATCAAGCGGGCTTTTCTCAAGCTCAAACACAAGGACGTCGTCCTGGGCCCGGCCACCGACGGCGGCTATTATCTCGTGGGCGCTAAGAAGCCAGCCCCGGCGATCTTCGAGGACATCGAGTGGGGCGGCCAGACCGTGCTGTCCCGAACGATTGAACGCATTCAGTCACAAGGCCTTACACTGTCGTTGCTCCCGCTGTGGTACGACGTCGACACCCCGGCTTCCCTCCGGTTACTCCACGACCTGATACGGGCCCGAAAAGTCGAGGGGAGCGGGCGCCTCATCGCGACGGAAGCGGTTCTGGAGGCGCTTTCCGGAGACGGCGCCACCTGAACACCGGCACCCGACATGTTCATTCCCCTCAAAGACATCAACCCCACCAGCCGCACGCCGGTGGTCACTATCGCGCTGATCGCGATCAACGTGGCCGTGTTCGTTTACGAATTGTCGCTCGGTGACCGACTCGGGTACTTCATTGCCGCCTGGGGTGCGGTGCCGTTCGAGATCACGCACGCCGTCGATCTGGTCGGGCGCTACCAGGGAAGTCCGGTTGTCCAGACGCCCGGTCCGCCCGTGATCTGGCTGACGCTGGTCACGTCGATGTTCATGCACGGCGGCATCATGCACATCGGCGGCAACATGCTCTACCTGTGGATTTTCGGCAACAACATCGAAGACCTGATGGGTCCGGTGAAGTTTCTCCTCTTTTATATCGGGTGTGGTCTCGTCGCCGCACTGGCGCACATACTGACGGCTCCGGGCTCGACCGTTCCCGTGGTCGGGGCGAGCGGGGCCGTGTCGGGGATACTCGGCGCCTACCTCGTCGCCTATCCACGCGCGCGCGTGATCTGCCTCGTGTTTCTCGTATTTTTCATTCAGTTGATCACCGTGCCCGCGATGGTCGTGCTGCTGTTGTGGTTCGTCATCCAGGCGCTGCAGGGGTTGTTGTCGCTCGGCATCGAGCACACGTCGGGGGTGGCGTGGTTCGCCCACATCGGGGGATTCGCCGTCGGCGTCATCGGTATCAAAATATTCGCCGGGAAAGAACTCCAGCGCGTAAAGCTCGCGCGCCAATGGCGCGAGAGATAATGAGGGAAGGATTCGTATGGTCAAGCAGGACGTCTTGCGAACCTGGAATCTCGTACCAGGAAACAAGCTCAGTAAAATTATCGGTTGCTACCGGGCGCCCGGGGTTCACGCCGTTATCCTGTACAGGTTCGGCCAGTGGGTGCTGCGGAGAAACTGGCTGATCCGGATCTGGTTCGAGCCCTGGTATCTCCTGCTGAATCTGCGGATGCGCGCCCGATGGGGTATCGAAATCCACAGGACCGCACAAATCGACGAGGGTCTCTACATCGGCCACTACGGGGGGATCATGGTGTCGGGATCGGCCCGGATCGGCAGGAACCTGGTAATCGCCCAACAGACCAATATCGGCATGGCTGGACGCGGCGAGAAAAAGGGCGCCCCCGAAATCGGAGACAACGTCTATATCGGGGCGGGAGCGAAGGTGTTCGGCAAGATCAAGATCGGAGACAACGTAAAGATCGGACCCAACGTGGTCGTCCACAAAGACATCCCCGACAACGCTATCGTGGTGCTGGCCCCGGGGTTCAGCATCATCTCCTATAAAGGCAACAACCCCGTCGATGGATCGCAGTGACCCGGTGTTCAGCGGTGGTCAGGGAAAGAGGCGAGGGGCGTCGGGGGCGATTTTGCGCAGCGCGCCGTCGAGGTGGTGGACGTCGCCGAGCAGGTCGACGCGCGGTTTGTTTCCGGGAAAGAGCACTCGGGTCAGCGAGCAGTTGTCGATCTTGAAGCGCCACACGTCGTCGAGTTTCATCCCCAGCAGCGCCGTCAGATAGATACGGATCACCCCGCCGTGCGTGAACACGGCGACGGTCCGGTCGGCGTGCAGGTCGCGGATCTCATTCATCGAGTCGGTCACCCGGCGCCGGAAACTCCGCATGGTTTCCCCGCCCTCGATCCGCACCCGGCTGGGCCGGTCGAACCAGACCTTGATTTCTCCGGGGTACGCCTTGCGGATATCGGCCGCCAGCTGTTCCTCCCACACACCCAGGTTCATCTCCCGCAACCCCTCGTACGTTTCCAGCTGCATCGTGCCGTCGAGTGCCGTGTGTGCCGTGTCGACGGCGCGCTGCGCGGGGCTCGCCGCGGCGGCGGCGAGCTTGATGCCGGCGATGCGGCCGCGCAGGCGCATCGCCTGTTCGCGCCCGAGCTCGCTCAGGGGCGAATCGGTACGACCTTGTACGCGCCCCTCGCGGTTGTACTCGGTTTCGGCGTGTCTGATGAGATAGAGCACCTGCATGATGCCGTGAAGATACGGAAAGGGCCTTCGGGGTTCAACGGATATTCGGGCTTCGCACGCGGCGGCTTCGCACGCGGCGGCGGCTCCTAGCCGATGACCTTGCGCACGAGCGATTTGACCGCGCCTTCGTACCGCTTGACGATCATGACCGGCTTTCTGGAATGACGGGCGACCTTCTCGGTGATCTCGCCAGCCAGCACGCTGGAGAAAACGCCTTCCCGCGACGCTCCCAGGACGATCATGTCGTAGTCAGCGCCCGCCTTGACCAGGCCGCTGGCCACGTGATCCGATTCCATCACCCGCTTCTCGGCGACACCCTCGAGCCCCGTGCGCGCGATCGTCTTGTCGATCCATTCCAGCGCAACCTCCCGATCCCGATCGTCGGCATTCGCCGGGACGATGTTGCACACGGCGACCCTGGTATCATGCGCCTTCTGCAGATAACCGATATATTCCGCGGCGAGCATCGCGTGCGGCCCACCCGCCGTCGGCATCAGTACGCTGTTCAATTCCAGCGCCCCGGCCAGCTTGACGGCAATGAGGTCGCACGGCGAGTGTCGAACCACCTGGTCGGTCACCTCGCCGAATATCCGGTCGCGCGTGCTCGTCCACCCTTTCCACCCCATCAGAATGAGGGTCGCCTTCTGCTGCTCCGCCGCGGCGAGAATCCCGTCGGAAACCCGGTGCGCGATCCGTATCGACGTCCGCACCGGGACTCCGATCTTGTGCCCATAGGCTACGGCGTCCTTGAGCAGAGGCATCTTATGGTGGACGAACCGCATCCCATCGCGGATGGGCAGGTTCGGCGGGACGTCGACCACCCCGAGCACGATCAGTTCACCGTTCTGGGCTCTGGCGATGGGTGCCGCCAGGTCGATGAGAGGTTCGACGTGGTCCGGATTGTGGAGCGGCAGCAGTATTCTGTGCTCGTATTCCGAATCCGCCGTGGTTTGAGTGACGTCGAGTACCTGGGGCCTCTCCTCTTCCGTCGCCTTCTCGAAGAACAGAAAGTAGATTATCAGTCCCGTCACAATCCACGCGACGGTGATAAACCAGGCCCTCGGATCAAACTTGTACTGATAGACCGCGAGATAGAGGTTCAGCAGGATGGCGAGAATCGGGACGTGCGGGTAGACCGGCACGCGAAAGGAGGCTTTCATTCCGGGGTGTTTTCGCCGCAGCGCGATCAGCGAAAAGTTCACCAGCGCGAACGTCAGCAGAAACATCAGGCTCGCCGCCGACCCCACAACCTGGATGGGAAACGCGAACGTCACGACCAACACGATCGCCCCGGTAACGAACACGGCCACGTAGGGCGTTCTTTTGACGGGGTGTATCTTTGCCATCGACCGCGGCAGCATCTTGTCCCGGCCCATCGAAAACGCGACCCGCGACGACGCCAGGATCGTCGCGTTGAGCGCGGATGTCGTCGACAGGAGACCGCCGAAAATGATCAGCGCAACGCCAAACGCCGGCATGAACACCTCCGCCGCCTTGACGATTGCTGTCTCCTGATGCTTGCCCAGAAACTGCCACGACGCCGAACCGTCTTCGGGCCGGATAGCCCCGATGCACACGAAGAGAATCAACAGGTAAATCGTGATGGCGACGCCCAGAGATATCATGGTCGCCCGCGGGATGTTCTTTTCCGGAGACTTGATTTCCTCGGCCACCGTTGCAATCAGGTCGTAACCTTCGAAGGCGATAAATGTCAAACCCATCGCCAGCACGACACCCGAAAAACCATTGGGCAGAAACGGCGTGAACGCACGAAACGATTCGGCGGGTTCGCCGATGATCACCCTGAGCCCGAACACGATAAACACGGCCAGGATGGCGATCTTGGCCATCGTCATGACGTTCTCGGCCTTGCCGGTAGCGGCCGTCCCCTTGGCGTTGAGATAGATGAACCCCACGCACACTACCGCCGTCATCAGATTGACGGCG
>CBDUWU010000066.1:0-15400 GCA_965371015.1 uncultured bacterium
CAGTACTACGAACGGACCGTCGAGACGCGAGCGCTCGGCCCTCATCGCTACCATATCCTCAAATACGCCTTCTAGCGGGGCTTCGGTCGGGGAAAGACGACTCCTTCAATGCACCATCAGCAACAATCTCGGAGGCACAATCAACAGGTTAACACCACTCCGGTCGCAGCGAGCTGGGTCAGAATCGGTATAGCAGGTCGACCTGCAGGCGCACACGCTCCGAGTCCTTGATCGAATCCTCGGTGCCTTCGTCGCCGGTCTCGATCGCGTCGGAGCTGAACAGCTGGACGTTGAAGTCGGTGCTCTTCATCACCTGCTTCTGGAAGTAGACGAGCAATCCGTGTCGATTGGTGTGTCCGTCGAGGAAATCGCTGTCGATGAACTGCGACGGGAACGCGTTGGCTTCGATATAGAAGTACGCAGTGCCGAGTTTGAACCACCCCTTCCGGTTGCCACCTTCGAGGCCGGCATTGTACGCGACATTCTCTTTATCCACGCCCGGAAAGAGTTCCGAGGCCTCGGCGCTCAAGTTGGTCGAGTACCCGCCAAACGCCGTCATCGCCACCGATCCCGCCATGAAACCGACGAACCCCTGCGTCGACACCACGTCGAGCTTGCCGCCGTCGACACTGCCGGTGAGACCGTCGGGGACGTTGCCGCCCGACGACGTCGCCCCGTCGGAGCCGTCGACGTTTTCACCGTCGACCCCGCGGTGAACGAAGTCTTCGTCGAGTTCGTAATAGTGGTAGAACGATCCGCGGACACCGGCACGCGTCTTCTTGCCGGCGGTGAATCCGAGTTGCGCGGCCCCCATCGCCGGGTCCTTCTCACCGCTCTTGTTTTCGTCGATCGCGTACCAGCCCGCGTTGACGAGCAGCCTGCCGGAATCGCCGACCTTGTAATTGAACACGGTACTGAGACCGCCCAGGGCGATGTCATTGTCCCAGAGCATCATATCGCGGCCGTTTCCCTTCCACACGAACGGGTTGGTCACGCGGCCGAAATCGAAGCCCCAGTATCCCTTGTCGCCGGGCAGCTTGCCGTCGGCCCAGGGGGTAAGCGTCATCATTGCCTTGCGGATGGTAAAACTGTTGGGGCCGAAGTCGACGGGGTCGCCGATGGTCTGGTTACCGCTGCGGCTGTCGTTGCCGCTGACGAGCCGAAACTGGAACTTCGCCCGGTCGTTCACCCTGAATTTGCCGTCGAAACGAAACCGGTAGCGGATCCGGCTCCGGGTGTCTCTCTTGTTCCCCATCTCGTCTTCCGAAAAGCGGAAGAACTCGAAACGGCCACGCATGCTGCCGCCGAAATTGAATCGTGCTTCCCCCTCGCCGGCGAAAGCGGATTCGGGTATCCACGTGGTCCCCATCGCGATGATCGCACACAATAACAGCAGGCGTTTCAACTGACCTACCTCCTTGAAAATATCCTGGTCCCGATGTGAATGACGTATCAACAACTCGCGGTATATTACTGCCGGGATATAAAGGGTCGGTAAAGACCAAATAAAGATTCAACGTATTGTAGCTGTTGAGGTTGCGTACAACATCAACAAAAGCCGGCACATTCGGTTTGTCCCGCCCCCACAAGGCAAACTGTCTGCAATAGCGAAAGTTATGTGGCTCGCATACAGAAGGCTCCGCCTGGCGCGCCGATTCTGGCCCACGGGACGGCCAAAATACTGCATCAGGCTCAAAAATAAAGCTTTAATCACCCCCGCGTTTGCGGTATAATACCCCCTGCCGCGGCCTCTATCTGAACGACACTAGTAGTACACGGTTCAGTAGGATGGACGTGCAATACTACCCCACCCTTACCACCTACAGGAGGTCGTTATGAAGCGTTCAGTGTTAATCGCGTTTATGCTGATGCTCAGCGCATCGATGGTGTTTGCGCAGGCCGGATCGATCGGCGTGTTCTCGGACGTAGGGGGCACCGACTGTAACTTCGCCGACGGCGGAAGTCTCGTGACGGTTTATATGCTTCACGTCAACTCCCCGGGCGCCACCGCGGCGCAGTTCAAGCTGGCAGTCCCGGCTGCCTGGATGCACCTTGGTGACAACTGGCAGTTCCCGACCATCATCGGCACCTCGGTCGCCGGCGTTTCGGTTGCCTACGGCGATTGCTTCGCCAGTCCGATCCTTCTCGGCCAGGCCAACTTCTTCGGCTCCAGCGCTGAGGTCTGCACGCTCATCGGTATCATTCCCGATCCGTTGTCGCTGTCGGGCGAAATCGAAGCTGTCGACTGCCAGGAGTTCAAGGTCTTCCCGACCGGCGGCGAGGGCAGGGTCAATCCTGATGGTACGTGCTCCTGCACGACTCCCGTCCAGGAAACCACATGGGGCGGCGTCAAAGCGCTGTATAACTAGCTTCGGGATTGAAAACAGAACGGGAAAAGTTTTCGAGAGCTTTATCGGCGAGAGCTTTACCGGACAGATAGAAAAAAGGGGAGCGCTTCCGGGCGCTCCCCTTTTTATTGCTTCCGGCCGCCAGGCAGGGGCCGGTCAATCGCCGAAACGATTCTTGATCTTCCCCCAGTTGGTATACTCCGTCGTCGGTCCGCACTCGCAAGTCCCGTCCGGGTTGACCACGAGGCGCGTCCCGCTCGCCTCCAGCCGGTTCGGGGAGCAGTCAACGCCTTCAATGAACCCCCGCAGTGACGCCGGGTCGGGCACGACCTGGAGGAACGAGCACGCCGCCGATGAGCCCGAGGCAAAGTAGCTCAACGTCAGCACAAGAATGTCCGAATAAAAACAACTACCATAAGCAACCGAGACCCCCGTCTGCGACGAACCGATCAAGACGGCGAAAGCCGACGTTTCCGCTATGTAAGACAGGGTAACCCCGCTGCTCGCCTGGACCATGAACTGGGACGCCGTAGCGCCGATACTGACGTGGTGGACGACGTAGACGCTGACCATCCCCGGACTGCTGTCGATGAGTTTGCAGTTGGAATACCCGGCATCGGTGTAAAGGGCGATTTCATCGGAATGAACCGGGACGGCGGACAGAATGATCGAGGCCAGGAAGGCGGTCAATAACACAACTCGCATGCAAAACCTCCGGGGCTGAGCGGCGGACATCATCAGGGGGTGGTCCGGCATTCACGTGACCGTTCGGGCGGGTTCCCTTACTGAAAATATAGCACGCCGACGGCTCCGTTGCGAACGCTCATTATAGAAAGACCCCGGCCTCTCTCCCCGGCCGGAGTCTGCGGTGCGGCCATGTCCAGCTGGCGTGGCGCGACACGCGGGTGTCTATTCTACTTCCCTACTTCTTTTTTGGCGCCCCGCCCGTCGTACCGGGCAACCCGGAGCCCTTCGAGAGAACTGCGGTGCTCCCGTTCTGCAGTTCACCCATTCCCCCCTCGGAGACGTGCCGGGTCAGTTCCCAGTCGTCCAGAACGTTGCCCCGGAAGACGAATTTGTATCGGATCCAGTCCTGCGATGCCTCGTCTTTTTCCTCATAGAGCCAGTACTCGACGCTGGGTCCCGGTTTCTCCCGCTTGCCCGGATTGCCCCAGGACGCGAGGACCTCGAGGAAATCCATCCCTCTTACAACCTCTCCCCTGGCGATGTACTCGTTGTACTCGCCGTCGGGGTTGGTCTCGAAATACTCATCCCGCAACATCCGGATGTAATCCGTTTCATCTTCCTGACTCATCCGGGGGGTCTGGGAACAAGCGAAAGCACCAACGAGGAACAACAAAGGAAGCGCGCGCAGGATTCGTGGGGTTACAGCCATGTCGGCCTCCTTATTCTGGAGGAATCAACTATCTCCGGAGGCACTCCGTGCAGATACCTCCCAGACTGTTAACTTAATGCTATATCATATCGTAAGGGCTGTCAACCCGGGATTTGCCTGTATGGGGGACTGTCAATCGCCGTATAAAGCCTTGATACCGCCCCACGTGGTCTCCTGGACCGGGACGCCGCCGCACGATGCCGGCAGGGCGCCGATGAGGCCGCAGGCGGCCCCGTCGGGGTGGTTGCCGGGGGCGCAGGGAGACCCCCCGTCCAGATCGAAGTCGTACGTCGCCACCGGCCCGCAGAACTGCGGATCGGCGGAAAAATTGCCTCCGGCATCCGTCGCGGAGGCGGGAATGGCATCGTTTCCGTTGCCGAAGACGTCGCAGCATCCGATGGTCAGCGATGACGTGCCGTCGAGAGAGATCCCGTCGCCGCTGTTGAAGGCGACGATCGAGTTGTTGAGGGTGAGGTCGGTGCGGGCGATGATGTAGATTCCACCACCCGCCTCCACCGCGCTGTTGCCCGCCACCGTGCAGCCCGTCATCGAAGAAGAAGGAGGGACTTCCCACGTGTAGAGCCCGCCGCCGAGGGTACCGGCGCTGTTGCCGGCAATCACCGTATTCTCGAACATGACCGAGTTGTTGTACACAAATATGCCCCCGCCCCGGTAAGTGGCGGTGTTTCCCTTGATGACACACCCGGACAACACCCCGGTGGGCATGCTGTTGACGTAGAGGATTCCTCCGCCCTCATCGGCGGTGTTATTGGAGAACTCACAGTTGTAGAACTGCATCGTGCTCCTGCCGCCGCACCACATCCCTCCCCCGTGACGGGCGTTGTTGCCAGTGATGACGCAGTCCGTAAATACGGCGGGACAGAGGTGGGCGATGATCCCTCCCCCGTCGAAGTTGCCGAACAGCGGCGCATCGCCGCCCCGGATCGTAAAGCCCTCGAACGACACTTCGTTGTACGCCATCAGGTAGAACACACGGCCCTGCCCCTGGGCATCGAGGATCGTCGAGGATGCCCCGCCGGCGCTTCGGAGAGAAAACCCGCCGACATCCCGCACAAAGGTGACCAGGGCGAATTCGGTTCCCGTACCCTGGTTGGCCCACGAGTACACGCCGGGATGGATCAGAATCTCGTCTCCGGGACCCGCCGTGTCCACGGCCGCCTGAATCGTGGGAACGTCTCCGCTCCCGTCCACGCGAACATTCCACACACGGGCCGATACGTCCGGCGCCCAGGCGCCGCACGACAGCGCAATCACAGTAGCGGGCAGCACGAATCTCTTCATCAGGGGCTCCTTCCGGAAATTATCTGCAGCAAAATGAACGATCGACGTGTGGGGAATTGCGAGAGAACGGAACAATTGTCGTATATATAATATACATCTTCAACCCTAAGCCACAAGCAAGTTTACACGAATGGTCATGTTCTCTATACTCTCGGGATCATCCCCCAAGCCTTAATCGACGGAGGACAGAGACATGCGGATCGCATTGATCGGCCTGGCGCTGCTCGCCGCGGCACCCGCGAGCGGCGAAGACTGGAAGACGTATTACGAGCAATCCGGGTACAAAGAGACGCCGAGATACGAAGATACCGTGGAATACTGCCGGCGGCTCGCCGACGCGTCGCCGTGGGTGCACTACACGACCTTCGGGACCAGTCCGCGGGGGCGCGGCCTCCCGCTCGTCGTCGTCGACAAGGAGGGCCGCTTCACGCCCGACGCGGTACGCCGGTCGGATAACGCCGTGTTTCTCATCCAGGCCGGAATCCACGCCGGTGAGAGCGACGGCAAGGACGCGGGGTTGATGCTGATCCGTGATATCGTCATCGGCGGCGAACTCGAATCGCTCCTCGACCACGCGACCATTCTGTTTATCCCCATATTCAACGTGGACGGGCACGAACGATTCGGTCCATACAACCGCGTCAACCAGAACGGCCCCGAAGAAATGGGGTGGCGGACGACGGCGGCCAACCTCAACCTCAACCGCGACTACCTCAAGGCCGACACGCCCGAAATGCAGGCGTGGCTCGAGCTGTACATCGATTGGCTTCCGGACTTTTTCGCCGACTGTCACGTCACAGACGGCGCCGACTACCAATACGTCGTCACATATGCGATGGACAACCTCGGCGGAATGGACGAGGGTCTGACGCGCTGGGCCGGCGACCGCTTTCTTCCACCGCTCGAAAAGTCGATGGAGGCGGCCGGCTTTCCGTTGATCCGGTACAACTACTATCGCAAGCGTCACGACCCCAGAAGCGGCATCATCTGCTGGGCGGCACCGCCGCGGTATTCCAACGGATACGCCACCATCCAGAACCGCCCTTCGATATTGATCGAAACCCATATGTTCAAGGACTACCGGACCCGCGTAACGGGCACCTACCACTTGCTCGCCTCCATCCTCGAAGTCCTCAACGAAGAACACGAGACGTTGCGCCGGCTGGTGGGAGAAGCCGACGAGAGCGCCGCGTCGCCCGGCTTTCGCGACGAACCTCTGGGACTGACGTACAAGATCACGGGCGACAGCGTGATGATCGACTTCCTCGGGTACGAGTACGAAGTCATCGACAGTGACGTCACCGGCGGCAAATGGCACCGATTCAGCGACCGCCCCGCGACTTTCCAGATCCCTTTGTTCAACGTCCTCGAGCCTGCCGTCACGGTCGAACTCCCCGAGGCCTACATCATCCCGCCCGAGTGGACCGGTGTCATCGAACGGCTGCGCCTCCACGGCGTCGAGTCCGAACGGCTGCAAGAAGAATGGACGCTTCCGGTCGTGTCGTACCACTTCACAAATCCCGACTGGACGGACAGCCCCTACGAGTCCCGCTTCACCGCCACCTTCGACACGCGGGAGTTCCACGAAGTGCGCACGTACCCGGCGGGGTCCATCGTCATCGACATGAACCAGCGCGCGGCACGGGTGGCGGCCAACATTCTGGAACCGTCCTCCTACGACGCGTACGTCAAATGGGGGTTCTTCAACGCGGTGTTCGAGCAGAAAGAATTCGTGGAGTCGTACGTGATCGAGGAAATCGCGCGCGCCATGCTCGAGCAGGATGGAGACCTGCGCGACGAATTCGAGGCAAAAAAGGCGTCCGACCCGGAGTTCGCCGGCAACCCCCGGCAGATCCGGCAGTGGTTCTACAAACGCACGCCCTACTGGGACGATCGCATCGGCGTCTACCCGGTGGGGATGATCTTTGAACGCAGGTTATTAGAAACGATGCCGCGTTGAACGGCCGCCCTCCCGTTCATTCCGCCTTGTAGACGACTTCGCCCGCGACGACGGTCATGACCACGCGCGTGTCGAGGATGTCTTCCGCATCGATCGATAACAGGTCCCGGTCGAGCACGGTGAAGTCGGCACGCTTCGACACCTCGATGGTGCCGGCGCCGTCTTCATCGAACCCCGCCCAGGCCGCCCACGACGTAAACCCCTTGAGCGCTTCTTCCGCCGTCATACGCTGACCCGGCAACCAGCCTCCCCGCGGCCACCCCTTCGCGTCCTGGCGGGTGACGGCCGCGTAGATACCCGCGATCGGGTCGGCGCCCTCGACGGGAAAGTCCGAACCGCACGGAATCACGTTGCCTTCATCGAGATAACGCCGCCACGCGTAGGCGCCCTCGATCCGTTCGGGGCCGACACGGTCCAGCGCCCAGTACATGTCGGACGTACAGTGTGTCGGCTGCATGGCGGGTATGACGCCGAGAGCCTTGAAACGGGGGATGTCCTCGAGTGAGACGATCTGGGCGTGTTCGACCCGAAACCTCCGGTCCCCGCCGCCGCCCCCGAGCGCTTTCTCGTAAACGTCGAGAATCACCCGGTTGCCCCGGTCCCCTATCGCGTGCGTGCACGCCTGGAAGCCGTGTTCGACCGCCAGGAGCGTCAACCTTTCGAGTCGCTCAAGGGGGTCGACGAGAAGGCCGTTATTGCCGGGGTCATCCGAGTACGGCGCCAGCATCGCGGCGCCGCGCGAACCCAGAGCGCCGTCCGCGTACATCTTGATGGCCCCCACGCGCACCCTTCCCCCCGCTTCGGCGCGAGGCCCGCGACGGACCTGTTCCTCTGCCCAGGCCAGGTCGTCGCCATCCGTCGACAACATACAATAAACGTAGAATGTCAATTCCCCGCGATCGTAGAGACGTGTGAGGGACGCGAGGTCATCCTCGTCGATCCCCGCGTCGTGGATCCCCACCAGCCCCAGCGCGTTGCAATGCCGGATCGCCGAGCGCATCCAGTCGTCGATTTCATCCGCCGCGGGCTCGGGAATCCGGTCCGACACCAGCTTCATCGCGTTGTCGATGAACACACCGGTGGGCTCGCCGTCTTCGTCGCGGACGATCCGGCCGCCGTCGGGGTCCGGCGTGTCGCGGTTGATCCCGCACAAATCCAGCGCCTTGCGGTTGACCCAGGCGGCGTGGCCGTCGACGCGCCGAAGATACACGGGGTTGTCCCCCGCTCCCTCGAGTTCCCTCCAAGTGGGAAATACTCTGTCCTCCCAGTCGTTCTGGTCCCAACCGCGTCCCTGAATCCAGTGCCCCGGCGGCGTCGACTCCCGGGCGGCAGCGACCATGTCGCGGATTTCGGCGGGCGACGCCGTCGTCTCGAGCTTGAGTTGCGCGAGGTAGCGGCCGAGCGATCTAAGGTGCGCGTGGGCGTCCACCAGCCCCGGGATCATTACGCCTCGCTCCAGGTCGACCCGCCGGGTGCCGGGGCCGGCGAGCTCTTCGACATCCGCAGCCGGACCGGCATAGGTGATCACGCCACCGGTGACGGCTAACGCCTCCACGGTCGGTGCCGCGTCGGCCAGTGTATATATAGTGCCCCCATAAAAAATAACGTCGGCCTTCTGCTGCGAGCAGGCCGACGCGAGGGTGCCGACTGCCGCTGCCAGCGCGGCGAGTGCGGCGTATTTCCTGATACTCATCGGGGATCGCCCCTTCCGTTGCGAAACATGATCGAGATGCCGGCGACGAACCGGTGTTCATTGTAGTCGGCAACCGGATCGTTCAACAGGCGGCGAAATTTGTACGAAACCGTGATGGCGGCCCGGCGCGACACGAGGGCCTTGATACCCGCGTCGAAGCCGATCGGATACCGAGCCTGGCTGAAGCTGCCGATCCACTCCTGGCCCAGGCCGCCCGCGACTCCTATATAAGCATACGCCGTCGATTTCGTCAGCCGTTTGTACGCAGCGGCGGAGGCCTCGATGTCGACACGGTCGAGATCGCTGACGCGCGCATAGCCGATCGACCCGCCCGCGCTGACGGGCACCCCCCCGGGCATCCAGAACCGGTTGGTGAATATCTCGATTCTCGACGTCACCGAGCCTTCGCGGGAGAGGAACGAGCCGTTGAAACCCAGCTCCCACGCCCCCGGCTGGAGGGTCGCAAGGCCGTCATCCGCCGCCCCGACCGCGGTGGCCAGTCCCGCTGCGGCGAGCGCGCACACCAGCACAACGTCCCTCGCGAGCATCCTGTTATCCATTCCAGGCCCCCGCCAGTTCGCCGGCCGCCGGTTTGCCCTTCGGCGTATAGTCTCTGTCCAGAGGCCCTCCTTCGCCGTTTACCAGCCAGTTCCACCAGTAGACACCCTCGATCCACCCCACCCCCGCCGCGGCCTCGAGCGCGGCCCAGTACAGGTCGGCCTGTTCTGCTCCGTCATAACCGGCGTCACCGCCGAAGTCCCAGGGACGCATGCCGGCGCCGTCGACGCTGCGATAGCCGATTTCCGTCAGCAGTATCGACTTGTCCGTCTGACCGCGCAACCGATTGAGGCGCTCTATCCATGGCTGCCAGCCGGCGAGTATCTCCACGCGACCCGCCTCCGCCCTGCCGGTCACGGGGGCATAAAAATCGATACCGACGCGGTCCACGGCGTCCCAGAACGGGACCATCCACGCCTCGTCCCACGACGCCGCGTAGACGA
The DNA here is from genome assembly GCA_965371015.1 of uncultured bacterium. Classification (GTDB taxonomy): domain Bacteria; phylum Krumholzibacteriota; class Krumholzibacteriia; order WVZY01; family JAKEHA01; genus CBDUWU01. The sequence continues at coordinate 9,701 of CBDUWU010000066.1, forward strand.
CTTCGCCTGAGAATCGGGTGCGGACCGAAGCGATCAGGTCGCGCCAGCGATCGTCGTGCTCAATTGTGCCGGCGAGCTCCGTCCCGGCGACGAGCTGGACGGCCCCCATACCCGACGCCTCCTCGGCCCACCCTCTCACCCACGAACCATAGGACTCGAACCAGGCGGCGACGTCGATGGGGCGGATATTGCCGCGCCACCCACCGTCGTCGAGGTCGACGTGCAACTTGATCGCCACTTCCATCCCTGCCGAGGCGGCGGCGGCGGCGGCCGTTCGCACGGCACTCGCGCCCGGGGTCTTGCGCGGATCGACGCGGACGGCGGAATCCGTCGGCCGTTCCTGGTAGGCCGTCACTATGATGACGAGACGGTTGGCCCCGAGCCGCGCGATATCGTCGATCGCCGTCGCCGACGATGCGCTCGCGTACCCGTTGGCCGTCCAGTCGGCCAGAGTGACCCCCCGCACCGCCATACCGGTCGCATCGGCCGGCGCGGTCGGGAGCTCGTTACACCCGGCAATCGCCAGCAGCAACAGGCATGTAACTATCGCTATTACTGATTGTTGCATCGTTAAGTTCATGTATTGTGAGATGTTCGGAATGAAGCCCGGACAACGCACGAGGCCGCCGGCGCTCTCCAGGGGAGGTTACATGGATCCGGACGCTTCGAGCGCGGCCAGCCGCTCGCGGGCGTCGGCAAGTTTGGGCTGGTCCTCGTCGGCGTCCTTCCAGATGTTCAGGAATTTGCGATAGTTCTCGAGCGCCTCACTGGACTGCCCCAGCTGGTCGTGGGACCTGCCCAGATAGTAATAACTGAGCGCAATGAAGAATGCGTTCTCCAGAGCGGCGTTGTCAAAATGAATGACCCGCTTGAAGTTCGGCATGGCGGCTTTGTAGTTTCCCTCGTCGTAGTAGCAGACTGCCGTCCGGAATATGATGCTGGCGAATTTCCCCTCGGGTATCATCGAGATGGAGTCGAGCAGCGCTTCGGCTCCGCTGCAGTCGCCGCTGCTGGACGCGGCGAGGGCCTCGAACAAGGGCACCACATATTTCTCCTTGTTGTGCTCCTCGAAGATCTTCATCCCTTCGTCGACGCGCCCGGTCACGACGTTGAACGCCGTGAGATTCATCCAGTAGTCCATCGATTTCGCGCTGTCGGGGTAGTCATACGTCTTTTCCACCAGAACCCGGGCGGTGCCCACGTCATTCCAGGCCCAGTAGTACAGCGACGCGATCCCCACCTCGAGTTCGGGCAGCATTTCTGTCTCGCCCCGGGCTCGCAGCGAATCGAGCCCCGCGTTTGCCAGCGCCATGGCCTCGTGGAAACGGCCGAGGTAGGGCATGACGTTGCCGGCGATGGCGGCGAAGGCCTCGAACTTCGCCTTGTCCTGGTAATCGCCGTCGACGACTTCCTGGAGGGTGGCGATCGACTTGCCGACGTGCCCCGAAAACAAGTACGCGTTGGCCAGAGCATGCTTGGACATGGCCAGCCTGGGAGTAATCTCGCTGGCCCGTTCGTAGTAGGTGATCGCTTCTTCGCTGTTCCCCAGCATGAACGCCGCGTTGCCGAGGTACTGGTACGCCTCCGCCGACTGCGTCTGATCCACCCAGCGCCGCGCCATGTTGTAGCCGGTCTGGATCTGGTCGGTACGAAGATACGTCCACGTGAGATGCTGGAGGGAGCGCTCGAACTCAGGGTCGAGTTCGAGGACGCGTTCGAAATAAACCTGCGCCGTGTCGTACTTCTCGATGTGGAAGCTGATGTCGCCGATGCTGAACAGCATCTCCTTGTCGTCGGGATAGAGCTTCTGCATCGCGCGCAGGTATGGCAACTGGGCGTCGAACCCGTCTTCGAGGCTGGCGTCGAGCGCCCTGACGAGGAACTGCTCCTTCTGCGGAATGCGTTCGATCAGCTCCATGGCGCGGCGTACGTGCCCTTCGGCGTCGCCCAGCTGGTGGCGCGACCACCACTGCGTATAGGCGAGTTTGTAGTGGGCAAGCGCGAACGTCGAATCGAGGTCGAGGGCATTCTCGAATTCCTTCGCCGCCCTGTCGAACTCGAGGTCGTTCATGTAACGATCGCCCTCGAAAAAGTGCTTGTAGGCTTCCAGTGAAACGGTGGTCACGTCGGCGACGTTCTGCGCGTTCTGCTCGACGACCTGGAGCTCTTCCTGCAGATCGATGCGGATGTCCTTCGCGAGCCGGTCGATCATGCCGGGAATGCTCTCCTGCCCCTCGCCTTCCTCTTTCGTCGTAAAAATGTACTCGTTGCGGCGCGTGTCGAGCACCTTGAGGTCGATCGTGTACTTCTGACCGAATTTGCGTATCGTCGGGATGACCAGCGCGCCCACGCCGGCCTGGACGCACAGCTCCTGGCCGAGCGATTCGTCGATCCGGTCGACGTCTTCGACGTCCATGATCTTGAGGATATCGAACATCCGCGAGCGCGTCATCACACTCAACCGGCGCGACTGTTCGAGCGACGTGATCAACATTCCGGAGAGCCCGTCGAGGGCCGCCTCGTCCGTCTCATTGTCGAAGTCGATCACCGCAATCGGAATGCGCACATCGCTCTCGGCCGGCTTGCTCACGAAGAGGTCGTACATTACGAACGCCGCGACGATGACGACGAGGGCGACGATCGGGATGGAGACGGCCCGCCGCTTGACTCCGGCCGGCTTGCGGCTCGTTGTGCCCTTGCGCCGGTTGTCGATCACCATTTTGAGTTCGGCGATCAGCGATTCCACCGTCTGGTAGCGGTCGTCCGGCTCTTTTTCCATACACTTGTCGATGACGGCGAGGACTTCTTCCGGCACGCTGGGCCGGATTACTTCGAGCGGTTTGGGATCCTCGTTGACGATCGAATAACGCACCGCCTGCTCGTAGTCGCCGCGGAACGGCAACTCGCCGGCCAGCATTTCGTACAGGACAACGCCGAGCGACCAGATGTCGGTTCTCTGGTCGACTCCGTCCCCGCGGGCCTGCTCCGGCGACATGTAGGCGCTGGTGCCGCCGGACGAGAGAACGTCGTCGGGCTTGACCTGGTCGTGCCTCCGCGCGAGACCGAAGTCCATGATGAACACGCGTCCTGCTTCGTCGACCATGATATTGGCGCTCTTGATGTCCCGGTGGATGAGACCCTTCCCGTGGGCCTGTTCGAGGCCCTGGGAGATCTGGAGGGTGACCCTGAGGGCCTCGTCGACGCCGATAGTGCTCGACAGGACCCGGTCGCGCAGCGTGACGCCGTCGATGTAGGCCATCGCGATAAACGTCTGGTCTTTCTGTTCGTTGATTTCGTAGATGGTACAGATGTTCGGGTGCTGGAGACCGGCCGCCGCCCGCGCTTCATTGACCAGGCGCTCCTGCTCACCGGGACGATCGGTCACCACGGTGCTGAGGAACTTCAGCGCCACCGTGCGGTGGAGCTTGGTATCCTCGGCCTTGTAGACGACCCCCATGCCCCCCTCACCGAGTTTCTCGGTGATCTGGAAGTGCAGTATTTTCTGACCGATCATGGCTCGACCTTTTGATTGAGTCCGGACACCCGGGTGACCGCTCCAGTACGCGTTAAACTATACGCGCATATCTGCAGTAAGTTTCAAATATATTTCGAGTTGGCGCCGCCGCCGGACCCTGTGAATGTAATTGCCCGTCACGAATTGCGCTTCACCACGACGATGGTGAGATCGTCGAGTTGTTCCGTTTTGCCCTCGTGCTTCTGGACCGCGTCGATGAGCCCGTCGATGATCGATACGGCGGACCGGTCCTTGAATTCCTTGATGAGGCTTATGAGCATTTCCTCCCCGAACGGGTGGTCGAATTCGTTGGTGGCGTCCGGAATGCCATCCGAGTAAATGACAAGAAGGTCGCCTGCCTTGAGCACAACGGAGTCGTTCTGGTACGGGAACTCTTCCATAACTCCCAACGCCATGCCACCCGTCTCGAGACGCGCCGGGTCCCCACTGTCGGAAAAGACAAACGGTATTTCGTGCCCGGCATTGCAATATGTCAGTTCGTGCGTCGCGGTGTTGAGTATGCCGTAGAACAACGTGGCGAATTTCTCCGGATCGGTGCTCTGAAACATCAGCTTGTTCGACCTCTGCACCGATTCGTTGACCGGGGCGTTGAGGAGGGTCTGCCCCCGCAATGTCGCCTGGAGATTGGCCATGAGCAGCGATGCGGGCAATCCCTTGCCCGATACGTCGCCCAGGCAGATCGCCATCGAACCGGGCTCCACGTCGATAAAGTCAAAATAGTCGCCTCCGACCATCTGAGCGGGGATGCTGCGCGCGGCAATGTCGTAACCTGGAACATCCGGTTGTAACTTCGGCAGCAGGTCGATCTGGATCTGGTAGGCCAGTCGAACCTGCTCCTTCATGCTGACAAACGCCTTTTCTTCCTCGTAGAGACGGGCGTTCTCGACAATCTGGGCGGACTGTCCGGCGATGATGGCGAGCAGGCGCTGATCCTCCTGCGTGAAACCAGCCAGGTCCTTCTTGTTGTACGACGTGATGACGCCCCTGAGCTCCGATTTGACCATCAGCGGTACGCAGAGGATCGAGTTGATCGTCAGGTCCCATTTCAGTCCTTTGAATCGCTCATCGGTCGCCGGCTCATTGGTCAAGAGCGGCTTCTTGTACAGGTGCATCCAGCCGAGGAGGTTCTCGCTGAGGTGATACTGGGGGTGTTCCGCGGAACTCGTCATGGCCCGCACGAGCGTCTTCATGGGTTCGCTCGACTCATGGTCCACGAGCGTGACCACGGTCTGTTCAGCCTGAACGGCGCGCATCGACCGGTCGACGATCTTCCGGATGATGTCCTGCGAGTCGTTGGACGCACCGATCGCGCGCGAGAGATCGTTGAGAATAGAAAGCTCCTCGACCGCCCGTGTGAGCTGCCGGTTCTCCTCGTCCAGTGCCATGACCTTGCTCGCCAGGTCGTAGTCGCCCGCGGAGGAGGCGCCTGCCTGCCTGGCCGGATCACGGCTGAAGGGATTGCGGAAGCCTTTTTTGGCCATAACTATCCTTCCTCATTACGGATTCGGATCCCGGGCTCTCCCCTGCCCCGCCCCCGGCCCCAACCGCAGTAATGTGTGTAACGTTAACAGTATGTTACGACTACCGAGGATAACGCAACATTAATCATCGCGGTGACCGTCCCCGAATCGACAACGACGATTGCGCATTTTCGGGGTTGCCGATGGGTGTGTATCTCGTTTAAAATTAATGTGCTACGAGTTACTCTCCCCGTGCCCTCCGGCGCGGGCCGCGGTGCCGGGTGGCGCGGATCTTGCGACGAATATCTCTATCTGCTTACATGAGTATTACTTGAGCTCACCGAGGTTGCATCCATTGTTCCCGACCGTTCGGTCCCGCTGGGCCGCCGCCGCTCTGGCGACCATCATTGTACTGGCCTTGAGTCCCGCCGGGTTTCCCGGCCGGATCGCCGTGTGGGCGGCGACGATGCTCCTCCCGGGCGCGGCGCTGTACCGGCTGACCGCGAGGCGGACGTCCGCTTTCGAGGGCCTCACCGGCGCAATCGTGCTGTCGCCGGTAATTACCTGCGTCCTGTGCGTTTTATTCATGTTGGCGGGAACGTCGGTCGAGACGGCCGTTCGCGTTGTTATCGTGCTGGCTGGCACGGCGGGAATTGCCGGAATTCTCCTGACGCGCCGCGACAGCCCCGGGCACGCAACGGCGCG
>CBDUWU010000067.1:0-15321 GCA_965371015.1 uncultured bacterium
TCGCCCGATCTGGATCGTGTCTGGGAAAAGGCTTTGTCGTCGGCGAGTCCGCCGAAGAGAACGTCGCAGAGAAAGATGAAAACTACTTTGTAACGCAATCGCATGTTTATCCTCCTGGTTCGGTAGCAAGGTATTGGGACGGTGACGGACTACACGAAAATAATTAAGGAATAAACCGAGCTGCTGCCGGGTTGTCGCAGCGTACATCCACTGCGGGGGCATCACCTCCGTTCCGGTGCACGAGAGACGGCGGCGCAGACGCGGCGCCGCGGGGCCCATATTTTTATTTACTGCTTGAGACGCCCGGGGTGAAAGATGGAGGCGCGGATGTTGAGGTAACGTGGCTGGCGCAGCACCCCCGGTCGGGGCGACAAGTGTATATGATAACATGAACACTCAGCGGGATTCAAGCGCGGGATGTGATCTACGCGATTCGTGGACGATCTTGCCATCGACAAGTTAAATATTTCACAACTTTCTCCAGCAGGGTATTGCTCGAGATGTTAGGCCGTGCTATCATTTATTGTACAGTCAGTATCCCGACGCCTCCGTATGGACAAAACCCGCACAGAGATCAAAAAATGAACGATCGACTTCACGAACTCGAGGCAAAGCTCACGGCCATGACCGCGGACGAAGCCGACTCGCCGGAGCGAGTCGACCTCCTCCTCGAGATGGCCGAGGAGCACTACTCGGGCGACGACCCGCAGCGGTTGATAGAATTGACCAAAGAGGCCCTCGAACTCGCCCAGCGCCTGGATTATTCGAAGGGGCAGGCGTACGGGCTGTGGTACGAGGGGCTGAGCTGTTGCTTTATCGCCGAACACGAACGAGGCCTGAAGCGGGTCGACGAGTCGAGGACGAAACTCGAGGAGCTGGGGGACGACGAGGGCGTTGCGAAAGCGGTGTTCCTCAAATCAAATATCCTCAGGAGTATCGGGAGCTTCGACCAGGCGCTGCCCGGTTTTTACGAGACGCTGCGATTCTATGAAAAGCGGGATGACCGTTACTGGATCGCCAACTGCGTTTATTCTCTGGGCCTCCTCTATCAGGAAATCGGCGACTTCAAACAGGCCCGCGAGCAGCACGAGAAGTGCGTAGAGTCGATGAAGGGGCTGCCGCAGAGGTGGCTCGAAGCGCGGGCACTCAACGGCGTCGGACGGGCGCTCGACAAGATGACCCGACACCAGGAGGCGCTAGACTACCACCACAGGAGCCTGGCCCTGTTTCGCGAGATCGGCCACTCGATGGGCGAGGCGAGGGCACTCGATGACATCGGGTCGATCTACATGCATCTCGGTGACGACGAAATGGCACTTCCGTTCCATACCAAGAGCCTGGAGATCAGGAGGTCAATCGGACAGCGGCGCGCCGAATGCACGAGCCTGCTGAATATCGCCCGGGTTCACCTCAGGCAGAAGAACCACGCGCAGGCACTGAAAATACTCGACGAGGCGCTCGCCATCGCCGAAGAAACCCGCTCCAAGCCGCACGTCTACGACGCCCACCGGCTTTATTCCGACGCGTACGAGCTCCAGGGCGACCACGAGAAAGCGCTGCATCATTACAAGGAATACCAGAGCGCAAAAGAAGAGGTCTTCAACGAGAACACGAGCGATCGTATCCACAAACTGCAAATCGGTTTCGAAGTCCAGAAATCCGAGAAAGAAGCGGAGATCGAGCGGCTGAAAAATGTCGAGTTGCGCGACAAGAACGAACGGCTCGAAGAACTCCTCAGCGAACTCCGGGCCACGCAGAGCCAGCTCGTCCAGTTGGAGAAAATTGCGGCGATCGGAAAACTCGTTGCGGGAATGATGCATGAGATGAACACGCCGCTCGGGGCGAGTAACAGCGCGATCGATGTATCCACCCGCTGTATAAAGAAAATCGCTGATTATCAGCAGACGTGCGATTCGATCGAGGAACTCTGCGCAAGTGGCGAACTGGACAAGCTGCTCGAGCACGTACAACAAAACCAGCAGATCACGCGCGACGCCAACGAGCGCATGTCGCGAATTCTCGGCAACCTCAAGAGCTTCATTCGCCTCGACGGGAGCGATCGGGAGGAGGTGGACATCCACCGGGGACTGGACAGCGCGGTGGCGCTGCTCGAGAATGAGTGCGGTGACCGCATCCGTATTGTCAGAGAGTACGGCGACCTTCCCGTCGTAGATTGCTGCGCGGGTGAGATCAACCAGGTGTTTATGAGCCTGCTGACCAATGCCATTGAGGCGATCCCCGGCGAGGGAACGGTCGGGATACGGACCTCGATGAAAAACGGCGACATCCGCATCGCCATATCGGACACCGGCGCCGGAATCGCTCCCGACGTTCGCCGGCATCTCTTCGATCCGGCCTTCAGCACGAAGGGTCCCAGGGTCAAGGCGGGGATGGGGCTGATGGTCGGTCTCAACATCGTCCAGAAACACGGAGGCAGGATCGACGTCGACAGCGAAGTCGGCGAAGGATCGACCTTCACCGTTGTTATTCCGCGCCCCCGCAGCCAGAGCCGCTACGCGTAAATACCCCGGAGCTTGAGCACATCCACCACGCGCTGGATGGCCACCATGAACGCGGCGATTCTCGGGCTGACGTTGTGTTCGAGCGATACCTCGAGGACGCCGTGGAACGCCCGGTTCATGAATCGCTCCAGCCGTGTGTTGACCTCGTCCTCGGGCCAGAAGTAACCGATCCGGTCCTGTACCCACTCGAAGTACGACACCGTCACGCCGCCGGCGTTGCACAGGATGTCGGGAATGACGACCGTTCCGTTGTCGGCGAGGATGGGGTCGGCCTCCGGTACCACGGGGCCGTTGGCGCCCTCGGCGACGATGCGCGCCCTCACCCGCGGCGCGTTGCTCGCCAGAATCTGGTTCTCGAGCGCGGCGGGGACGAGGACGTCGACGTCCGCGTAGAGGAGCTCGTCCTTGTCGAACGCTTCCGCCTCGGGAAAATCCGTGATCGTTCGGTTCTTCGCCACGTATTCGATCAGTGCCGGTATCGGAATCCCTTTCGCGTTATAGAGTCCACCGAAGACGTCGGATACGTGGGTCAACTTGACGTCCATTTCGTGTAGAAATTGAGCCGCTACCGACCCCACGTTTCCGAACCCCTGCACTGCGGCCGTGGCGCTGCCGGGAGAGATGTCGAGGTGTTTCATCGCTTCGCGAATGGTGATCACCACGCCGCGGCCGGTCGCTTCGCCCTGGGACATTTTTGACGGGTCGCATTCGATGCCGCCCTTGCCGCCCCCGAAGGGAATTTCGACAACGGCACACTTCCACGTCATCCACGACGCCAGCGCCTGGACCTCGTCCAGCGTGACGTCGGGGTGGAACCTCACACCGCCCTTGGCGGGGCCGCGTACGACGGAGTGCTGGACGCGATACCCCGTAAACATCTGGAAACTGCCGTCATCCATCTTGACGGGGAGCTTCACGATCGTGGATCGCCGTGGATACTTGAGGAATTCGAGCAGGCTCTGGTCCAGATGGAGCAGGCTCGCGGCCTGGTCGAACTGCTTCATGACGTTTTCGAACGTCGAAACGGGAATATCGTCCGATTTCAGGTGGCTTACGTCGGTCATCGTCCGGCCTCCGAATTTTCTGTGGCGTTCTTCGGGCTTGTGAACTTATCCTCCACAGGTTACCACAACCGGAAGGGACCATGGCCACGAAACGCAATCCGATGCTGCTGGTTGCGCCGTTCGTCCTGGCGGCCGTATTCGCCGGGGCCGTTCGTGCACGGGCGGCGGACGTCCCGCCAGATTCGCTGCGCACTCCGGAATCGTATGTCGGCAATCACCGTTTCCTGCGGACGTCGGCGGAGATCGTCGCGTTCAACGTCGGGATGTCTCTCTACGGTGAGTACTTCATCGACCGCGACGACTCCGGGTTCCACCTCAGCATGGATTCGTTCGTGTCCAATCCGAGAGCCGGATTCGAATGGGACAACAACGTCTTCTTCGTCAACAACCTCCGGCACCCGTACCAGGGAGCCCAGTACTATGGCGCCGGCCGGGCCAACGGTTACGACTTCTACCAGTCGTCGGCGTTCGCCTTTATCGGGTCGTGGCTCTTCGAATACACGGGCGAGAGCAAACCGGCCTCCTACAACGACTGGCTCAACACGGCCATCGGCGGTACCTCTCTGGGTGAGGTGCTGTTTCGCGCCTCGAGTGCTGCCCTCGATAACGAATCGACCGGATTCATACGATTCTGCCGCGAAGTGGGCGGTCTCATTGTCCTTCCGTCACGCGGTTTCAACCGCGTCATTACCGGAGAGTCGTTCCAGGTGCACGCCAACCCCGAACGCCGCCCGGGCGCGGGGATTTCGACGGAAGTCGACGTCGGTGCCTGGCTTCCCGGGGACGAGCCGTTCGATGACCCCGCGGCGGCGAGAAATCTTTTCGCGATTGAACTGCGCGAGGGCGTTCCGGGGCGGACCCGGGTGGAACGGCCCTTCGATGTGTTCACAGCGGGCCTCGACCTCTCGGTTGGCTACAAGCCTCGCTCGCTGAGACGTCTCGAAGTCGACGGGATGCTCGCGGGATCCGATCCGCGCGGGAAGGCGACGATTGGCGCCGTACTTTTGTTCGATTATTTCGACAACGAGGCGTTCCAGTTCGGCGCGCAGAGTATCGGTGCCGGGTTGTTTTCGGGTGTCGGAACAGAAGCGGGGTTCGAATTGCGGGCATCGCTCGTCGGGGCGGGCGTGATTCTGGGCACCGTGCGTTCCGACTACTACGACCTGACCGGCCGCTGGTTCGACCACGGCCCCGGCGCCTCATACGGCGCGGGAATTCGTTTGCTCCACGGGAGCCGCGCCCTGATCGAGCTGGACCACTCCGGTTTCTGGATTCACGCGATGAATGGCAATGCGGCCGACCACTTTGTCGCCCGCACCCGCGCTAGTGCGGGTCTACCGCTGATCGGCGGCCTGGGCGCCGGGATCGAATACATTCTGTACAGTTCCACTCGCACTTACGAGGTCTATCCCGACGTCAGCGCCCACCGGTCCGAGTGGCGGGTATTCGTCACCGCCGGGCGGTGATCAAACCGGTCACTCCGGGGGCTTCGTGTAGTCGGTGTAGGACTTCTCCTCCATCAGACCAGAGCCCGTGATGCCGTTGATCTCCCGCTTGATCGCGGCGCGCTCGTCGTTGTTGATGTAGACCGATCGGGCCAGTTGGATAAACTCGTCGTCGAACGTTCCGGTCGCCTCTCTGGCGCGGATACCGTCCTCGATATCCCAGATCGCTTCGTTGACGGACTTGAGCCGCTTCACCTGGCGGGACAGGTCCGTCCGGCTCAAAGGTGACGCGTCCCACGTGGCACGGAGTGCTTCGAGTTCCCTGGTGATGTTACCCAGCTTTGCTTCGTCCCGGATCCGCGCCGACTTGATTTCGAGAATCGTTATCTTGTCCAGGAGTTCGCCGACCGGGACGTCGATCTTGATGGCCATGGTGTCCTCCGGAGGAAAGTCCGAGTATAACGGATACGTGGTGCCTCCGAAATTGATTTCGACTTGATCGAAATTCGTACCCGGAGTACAAATGAGTCATGGCCGCTGGATCAAAGAAAGTCATCATTGCCGCCCTGATCGGCAATGCCCTCATCGCCATCACCAAATTTGCCGCCGCCGCGGTCACGCGCAGCTCCGCAATGCTCTCCGAGGGAATCCACTCGCTCGTCGACACGGGAAACCAGGTCCTGCTCCTCTACGGGTTGAAGCGGGCCGGGAAGCCCGCCGACGAAGAGTTCCCGTTCGGTTACGGCAAGGAGCTCTATTTCTGGAGCTTCGTCGTGGCGATTCTCATCTTCGCCGTGGGGGCGGGCGTCTCGATCTACGAGGGCATCCGCCACGTCCGGCACCCCGAGCCGATAGGGAGCCCCCACGTCAACTACATCGTTCTCGCACTGGCGATGGTGTTCGAGGGCGCCGCCTGGTATTTCGCCTTCAAGGAATTCGGGAAACACAAGGGCAAGCGGGGATACCTTCGCGCCGTCCATGAGGGCAAGGATCCGACGATATTCGTCGTGCTCTTCGAGGACTCGGCGGCGATGCTCGGGCTGGTGGTGGCGTTCGCCGGCATTCTGCTCACCGACGTCACCGGCATCCTCTACTTCGACGGGATCGCTTCGATCGTGATCGGGCTTCTTCTCGGGGCGACCGCCGCGTGGCTGGCCTGGGAGACCAAGAGCCTCCTGATCGGCGAGAGCGCCGAGCCGGAGGTCGTCCGCGGCATCCGTGACTTGATCGGCACTTTCTCCGAGGTCGTGCACGTCAACGAGGTGTTGACGCTCCACATGGGCCCGGAGTTCATACTCGTCAACCTGAGCGTCGATTTCGCCGATTCCATCAAGGCGGAACAGATGGAAACCGTCATCGCCACGATGGACCGCGGCATCAAGGAGAAGTTTCCGAGGGTGAAGCGGGTATTTGTCGAAGCGGAGTCGCGAGTCGCGGGTTTCCGGCCTGGTTGATCCCGATTTACCGCGATCCTGTAATTCCCGCGCGAACCAGCTCCTCGAGCATCGTTTCGGTGATGGGCTCCGACGTCGGGACTTTCTGCTCCCACACCATGCGCCCGTCGCGAACAACGACAATCGAAGGATATCCCTGCACGCCGAAGTATTTGCTCGCCCGGCCGTTTTCCTTGAGAACCGGAAACGTCAGGCCGTTCTGGCCGATGAAGGCCTCGACTTTTTCATCTGTCGAGGTTTCGGTAATCTTGGTGAAGCCGACGACGGTGAACCCCTGGTCCCGGTAGCGCTGGTAAAACTCTTCGAGCCGGGGCATCGCGCGCTGCGAGAACGGGCACCAGGTCTCCCAGAAAACGAACAGCTGTGTTCCCCCGGCATCGGAATCGAAACTGCCCTGAAAGCTTTTTTCGATCCCCATGTCGGCGGGGACCTCGCGGTTGCCGTAGACGTCGCCGGCCTCGTCGATCCGTCCCCCCGTAATGAGGGCCGCCGCCAGCTGGCTCTTCGCCCCCCGCGTTTCGGCGTGGCGCTCGCCGTAATTCCGCCGGGACACTTCGAGTGTCTGCCGGCTCATATCCTCAGCCGCCTTCAATTCGCCTCGCTTGAGACGAATCCACGCGAGCTGGTTCTCCGCCGCCAGCGTTTCCTCGTCGTCGTCACCGCGCACACGCCGGTGCGCCTCGAGTGACCGGATCGATGCCGTCTCCGCTTCGGCGAATCGTTCGAGCGCGATCAGGGCGCCGGCCAGGTTATAAAGGGCGTCGATTGTCTCCTGGTGATCGACCCCGTGTTCGGCGAGTTGAATGTCGAGGATCCGGCGGCGCAATTCCATCTTGCTCTCATGGCGCCCCATGATGGTGTAGAGGCGGGACAGGTCGAAAAGGTAGGAAAGTGTCTTTGGCGATTTGGGACCAAATTCGACACCGGCGAGCTCGAGCGCGCGCGCGAGGTGGACCTCGGCGTCGTTCCACCTCGCGAGGCCCATATACCCCATGCCCAGCGTCTGCCGGATCTGCGCCTCGACCCCGGGGTCGTCCTCGAACGCTGTGTCGACGCGCTTCGCCGTGCCGTCGAGAAGATCGGCGATGGTGGGCTCGACCGTCCAGTCCGACGGAACCGTCGTCTTCAGAGCGTGTCCCAGGAACTCAACCGCCGCGTGCGCCTTCTCCGTTTGTCCTTCGGCAATTTTTCTCTGTTCTTCGGCGCGCAGGAACATCGAAGTGCTGATGGCGACGCCGGCGACGAGCACGACGAACAGGGCCGCGACTGCGAAAGACAGAGGCTTGTTGCGCCGGGCGATAATGCGCAACTGGTAGGCCATGCTCGGTGGGTGGGCGACGATGGCCTCTCCACCGAGATAGCGCCGGATGTCCTGCGCGAGACCGTACGCCGACTGGTAGCGGCGGCCACGATCCTTTTCCAGCGCCTTGAGCAAAATCGTTTCGACGTCCACGGTAATCGACGGCGCGTTCGTTCGCGGCCGCGGCGCCGGCTGTTCCTTCACGACGCGGGCCGCGTCGTAGATGTTCGATCCACTGAGGTCGTAGGGAAGGGCGCCGACGAGAAGTTCGTAGAGCACGACACCAAGCGCGTACACGTCGCTGCGGGTATCGAGGTCGTGGGGGTCGGCGTCGAATTGTTCGGGGCTCATGTACTGCAGCGATCCGATGATCTGTCCGATCTGGGTTTGAAACGTTGCCAGCACCATGTCGGCGTCCGTAGCGCGCGCCACACCGAAGTCGATGATTCGCGGGTTGCCCCCGGAGTCGACGAGTATGTTTCCCGGCTTGAGGTCGCGGTGAATAATCCCTTTCTGGTGTCCGTGGTGGACGGCGTCGCACACACCCACAAACAACTCGAGCCGTTCGCGGATTCCGTGTAGCTTTTCGCGGGCATAATCGGTGATCGACCTGGCGTTGGGGATGTATTCCATCGCAAAGAATGGAAACTCCTCCTCACCGTCTTTATGCGTCCCCGCTTCGTAAACCTGGGCGATTCCCGGATGGTGAAGGCGGGCGAGGAGCTGCGATTCGTATTCGAAACGCCGCGCCGCTTCGGGCGACACGACACCCTGGCGCATTACCTTGACGGCCACGGTGCGGCGCGGGTGGTCCTGCAGCGCTTCATACACCGTGCCCATCCCGCCCGATGCAATCCGGCGCCGGATAGAGTATCCGCCGATTTTCCGGGGAAGGTCCGTCCCCTCGGCTGGACCGGCGACCGTATCGTCGGTGTCGTCCCGGTTCAGCTCGTTGTCGTCGTTATCTCGTGGATTCAAATCGCGATCTCCCCTTCTGTCGGGAACGGTTCCGGCGGGCTCGAAACCCCGCAAACTAAGGAATGCCTAATTAATTGTATACGAGTGTACGATTGTTTGCCAGCGGATTGTCAGAAGGAGCGGGACGGGGATATGTACTTTATGTGAAAGCGATCACAACCGGGGTGTTGCGGTGCGCGCGAGTTCAAACGTCGCGCCGAATCTACAAACATCACTCGTCTTTCACCAGTCGGACGTCGACGGCCGTTTTCTGCCTGATCGACGCCTTCACCTCGGTCGCCCAGGTTGCGCCCTGGGAAGACTCCCTCGCCGACAGCCTGACGAGCGCGCCGGTGCCGGGCGAGAAATACCAGTAGGCCGTGCCGTCGAGCAGGCCCTTGTATTCCCACACTTTGCCGTCCTGTTCGATGATCGCCGACAACGGCGCCGACATCCGCGATTCGACCATCATGCACGGGATGCCGTCGATGGTTTCGAATCCTATCATCCGGTGCGTCGTCGTCACCGCCGCGGTGACCGGCAGGCTGCCCTCGATGTGCGATCGCGTGACCGTCGTCTCCCACGTGTCTCCCTCATTCGCGACACCGGTGGGGAGCCGCGGAAACGCGTAGTCGAAGAGGAACGAGACGTGCTGTTCGCCTCCTCCCCCCTGCCCGAGATCGAGCGGGGGCATCGTGGTCGGGTCGGGATACGCCGGGGCGCCGCCCTTGTGCGCGACCGTGGCGGCGAGCCTTTTGCCGACAATCTGCCTGGAGTCGAAACCCTGCTGTCCCTCCTTCGTCACCAGCGACACGTCGAGCGCGTCGAGTGTGATCCACGCCCTGAAACCGGTTTCCGCTTCCCCTTCCCTGGCCAACGTGAAGGCCGCGTCGTACCGCCGGTCGGCGACGAGGGTTTCCTTGCCCATGTTGACGGAGACAGACTGGACGTAGCTGACCGTATAACGTCGGGTTTCGCCGCGGGAGAGGCGATACACGGGGTCGGTATTTTCGATGTCGATTCTCGGCTGTTTCTCCGCGCAGCCCGTAACAAGGCACGACAGGGCGAGAGCAACGATCCAGCGCATGGTTCGGCAGTCCTCCTGATAAAAGTCGTCGAGTGTGGTCAATGGAAACTATACCCAAGGCGGGCGGATTCGCCAAGCGCAAGAGGCCCCGTCGGGGGCCTCCTGCGCATCCCGCCCGCCAGTAAGACCGGGGGGAGGTGTGGCGGGACGGGACTATTGGGCTCGCGTCTGGCGACGCGACTAGCGTCGCGCCTGCCGCGAACCGTTGCGCTTCGGGTCGACGATCGTCCCGTGATCGTAGACAAAGTGATCGCCCCGGTTGTCGGGCGCCACCATCTGAATCCCGGCGAATTCCTTGCGGCATTCGTCGATGAACTCACGGTATGCGATACCCTCGGCCTGTGCGTGCATCGGGATGAACACCTTCGGGTCGAGTTTCTCGAGTGTGTAGTAGATCCCTTCTTTCACTTCGTCGGGGGCGCCCAGGCTGCACCCCCGGATACCCATGAAGCAGATGTCGGGACGGATGCCCTGTTCGGCGAGCCAGTCGATCTCGTCGGTAAACTCGTCCATCAGGCCGATGCGGCCGTTGGCGTGGTCTCCCGCGTGGAAGATCGTGAGCCCGTCGACCTCGACCACCATTCCGACGCCGGCGTCGGTCGAGTGAATCGTGGTGAGCTTCAGGTCGCCGTAGGTCTCTTTCATGCGTTCGGGCATGAACTCGAACGGCGGGGTTTCTTCCCGCGGGCGCAGGCCGAGGAAGTAGGTCGCACCGGGTACCTGCTCGTTCCATTCGAATATGACGGGTGAGTAGTGGTCGCCGTGCTGGTGCGATGCGAATACGTCCACCTTGTACGCCGCGATTTCCGCCGGGTTGATGTAACCGTTGCAGAGTCCCGGATCCGCCGGCGCTTCGCCTTCGGTGAAGTAGTCGAAGACCAACAGGTGGTTTGCGGTCTTGACCGCCCAGCCGCTGTGTCCCAGAAACCATATGACCGATTCTTCGTTGCCGACGTTTCCAAGCGTGGCGAGCGAACGGTCGACCGTCTTCGTACGGCCGCCCCGGGTGCCCTTGGGGGCGACGAGGGGGATGAGGTCGTCGTGCCCGTAGTAGCGGGCGAGCTGGAGCAGCGTTTCGCCCCGCTGTGTTTTGACATTCCGGTCGGCGCCGTCGGCGATCAGGAGTTCGGCGACTTCGGTGTATCCACTGAGTACGGCGAGTTGTAGCGCCGTCCGGCCGCCCTCGTCGGTTCCGAGATTGGGGTCGGCGCCCGCGTCGAGGAGGATCTCGACCCTGTCGACGTACCCGCCGATGGCCGCCTTGATCAGTGCGGTTCCGCCTTCGTCATTGACGTGATTCGCATTCGCGCCGTGCTCGACGAGCAGCGCGACCATCTCGGCCGAGCACATCCGTGCCGCATTGATCAATGGCGTATTGTCGGCATAGACGAGGTGGTCAACCTCGGCGCCATTCTCGAGGAGCACACGCGCGCACTCGACCTGGTTGCGCCATGATGTGAAGGAGAGCGGCGACATCTCGCCTGGTTCGGCGGGGTCGGGGTCGGCGCCGCTTTCCAGTAGCAGGGTGACGATCTCGACGTTTCCGCCCATGGCTGCGTACCCCAGCGGTGTTCCGCCATCATCCGCGCGGGCGTCGATCTCGGCGCCGTTTTCGAGAAGGTGATTGACGAACCCGGTGACGCCGCGCTGGCAGGCGGTGTGGAGCAGGGTCCGGCCTTGCGGACTTCGGTAGTAAAGGTCGGCGCCGGCATCGAGCAACTGCTGAATGATCGCCTCGTCGCGGCCGGACACGGCGAAGCTCAGCGGGCAGTCGGCCTTGCGGTCGCGCCGGTTAACGTCGGCTCCCTGCTCGATGAGGAACGCGACCATCTCGCCCTGTTGCCGCACGGCGGCAACACCGAGGGCGGTGCTGTTGTCGCTGTCACCGGCGTCGATGAAGGCGCCGGCGTCGAGCAGGAGTCGCGCGATCTCGACGTTGCCGACGGCGGCGGCCACGAGTAGCGGGGGTTCGCGGAACTGACTTTCGTCCAACTCGCTGATCGCGGCGGGATCGGTCGACAGTATCTGCTTCACGAGCGGGACGTCGCCCGCTTCGATGGCGCGGTGGATCTCCCCCGCTGCGGCCGGCAGCGCGGCACATACGACAACGACGGTCACCATCAACAGGACCATGACTCTATACATAGGTATCCTCCGGTTCGGAGGGCGGGGATGGGGATGCCCTCCTGGTTAAGAGGCTCGCGGCGCCGGCGAAAATCGATGAGTGGGGTCTCGGGTAAAAGACTAATGGACCATGAAGGGTAATACGGTCGTGGTCGGCGGTAGGTTACAGTAAACGTTTGTATGGCGAGGCCGCGGTGAGTGGGAAGTTACAATCGCCGCGCCCCCGCGGCGGTCACGTGTTTGAACGCGGCCTCGAGCGAGTGGTCGAGCGAGTCGACGCGGCGTACCACGACGCCGGTCTCCACTACGATCCGGGGCAGTTCGCGATAGGCTGCGTCGGGCTGGATGGTGACGAATTCCAGCGAGTTTTCTCCGAGGACTTTGAGTTCGCGGATGTGGGACATCGCGAGCAAGGCCTGGCCGAGTTTTCGGGGCTCGTCGACCTGAAGCAGCACCCGGTGCGGGTGGTCGTCGCGGATTTTTTGCACCAGCGTGTGTACCTTGCCGAAACCGAGCAGCCGCCCGTGGGCGAGAATGCCGACCAGTTCGGTAAGCGCCTCTATCTCGTGCAACACGTGCGAAGAAACGAGGACTGTTTTGCCCTGCCGGCTCAACGCCAGGACGTGATCGCGCAGCGCGTTCCGGCTCGGCGGGTCGACGCCGAGAAAAGGTTCGTCGAGGAGCACCACTTCGGAATCTCCGGCGAGCGCGAGCCCGAGCTTGAGCCTCTGGCGCATGCCCCGCGACCAGGTCCCGTAATTGCGGCGCCCGTCTTCGACCAGTCTGACGAGTTCCAGCGCCTGCCTGGCGAGGTCGCTCGCGTCGGACCTGTTCCGGCCCTGCGCCATGAAGGCGACTTCGAGGTTTTTCAGCCCCGACAGTCCTGGAAAAAAGCTTTCGCCGGCGGGCACGAACGTAATACGCGATCGTACTCCGGCGTCGAGAAACGGCGAACGGTCGAGCACGCTCACCCGGCCCTCCTCGGGGGAGATGAGTCCCACCAGGACGCGCATCATTGTGGTTTTGCCGCTCCCGTTGGGTCCGACGAGTCCGGTGATGCCGGGCCGCAGCTCGAGGTCCACCCCGCTCAGCCCGACGACCTCGCCGTAGAACACGCTGACGCCGTCGAGTAACGCCTTCACGTCCGCGCTCACGGTATCATCTCCTTCCTCACCCGCGCCGAGGTGATCAGCGCTCCGAGGGTGCCCCAGACGATCAGCGTGATGGCCCCGACGATTCCGTAGCCGACGCCATAGCCGTCGAACAGTGTGGCGATGAGATCTTCGCATGCCGTTCCGGGGTCGAGTGCGTAGCTGGGGCCCCTCCAGATGATCTCGGCCAGAGAGGCGGGAATCACGAAGCAACCGAAGGCCAGCAGGAGCGCCCACCTTGTCTTCTTCGCCGCCGCGCTTGGTCCGACGGTCACTCCGGCATAGCCCCACGCGACGAGGACCGCCACGAGCGCGATTCTCACGACGAGGTCGAGTGACTCGACGATCCCGAACTCGGCGATGAGGCCGGCGCGGAGAATGGCGATCAGGATGCCGGGTATCAAGAGGAGCGCGACGGAGGGTAACGCGACGGCGAGCATTTTGCCGATCGTGTAGGACCACGGTGTCACGGGGCGCGTCGCGTAGAGAAATAAAACGTCTTCGCTGCGGTCGCGGGCGACGAGCGGCGTGCCGATCGCGAGTGCGAGAAACAGCACGGGCGCAGTCTGGATGTCGAGGAGCTTTGCGAGCGGGTCCCACTCCAGGTCGGCTCCGAGTCCCTTGGCGATCATGTTGACCACGAGTATGACCGCCATCACGATGGGGGGGATGAGGTTGCCGAGGAAGAGCAGCTTCACGAGTCTCCGTCGCATCGCCATCATGATCTCGCGCCGCGCGATGGCCGCGATGACCTGTACCGTGGTCGGGGCTTTGATCTTACTTTCCATGTTGATGCTCCATGGCGAGAATCACGGCGCTCTCCAGCGACGGCAGGTCGCGTCCCAGTGTGCGGACTTCCGCGCCCCGCTCGGAAGCGAGCCGCCAGAAGTCGCGCAGGTCCGTGTCCTGTCCGGGGTCGAACGCGACTCGCTCCCCGGCTCGCTCGCGAATCGTGTACCCCGCATTCGCCAGGGATTCGGCGAATGCCGCATCGAGACCCGCCCCGGCGGCCACTACGACGCCGGCGCCGGTACCGACCAGGCCGTCGATCGACCCCGAGTAGGCCACCGCGCCTCCCTCGATGAGGAGGAGGTCGTCGCAGAGAAAGTCGGCGTCCTGCATGATGTGAGTGCTCACGAGGATCCGCCGGCCTTCGTCGCGCAGGTCGCGGATCAGGGTGAGAAGCTGGTTACGTCCCGGCGGGTCGAGGCCCACGGTCGGTTCGTCGAGGATCAGCACTTCGGGGTCGTGGACGAGACTCATGGCCAGTTTGCATCGCTGCAGCATGCCGGTGGAGTAACCGCGTACCGGTCGGTAACGTTCCTCTCCCACGCCGAGGGCGTCCAGCGCGCGGTGCGCCCTCCGCAGTCCTTCACGCCGGTGCAGCCCGCTCAGCATGGCGGCGAACACGACGGCGTCCACTCCCGACCCGCCCGGGAACACGCCGGCCTGCTCGGCCATGACGCCGGCCCGGGCCCTGACCTCCATCGCTTCCCGGGGGAGTTCGAGCCCGAGTACCTTGATATGTCCCGAGTCGGCGCGCAGCACGCCGAGAAGCGCGCCGATGAGCGTCGACTTGCCGGCGCCGTTGGCGCCTACGAGGCCGATGGCGCGCCCCGAAAGTTCGGACGTGATACCGTTGAGGACGAGGCGTCCCCCGCGCGAGAGGCGGAGGTCCTCGATGCTGATCCAGGCGTCGCTCATGATACGGGACCTCGCGTCAACACAGGTCTCCCAGGTTCTTGCGCTTGAAGCCGTAGGCGATCGCCGCGCACAGGACGACGGCGACACCGGCGAGGATCAACGACGACATCCACAACGACGACCCGGGCGCGCCGAAAGCGATAGGGAGCTGCATGCTCTCCTCCTGGCCGGCGATTACACCCGTGTGATAGGACAACGATATGTTGCGGAGCGTGAACGGCAGCCGGCCGAGCGGCATGTCGAAGAAAAAGAGTATTACGAGGCCGGCGATCAATCCCCGGCGGGCCAGAAGATGGATGAGGCCGAACAGCGCCACGTAGGCAAACGAGGCCAGCGTCACCGACAGGAGTTCCCGCGGAAAGAAATCCATACCGTCGCGCAACAGTATCCGTATGAGGAGGAGCAGGAGCGCCGCGCCGATGGCAAGGACGGCGCCGGTGGTCACCACCCGCACGGCGGCCAGCGTCATTCGCGGCACCGCGAGGTCGGCGTCCACGATGGAGCGCTTCACCG
>CBDUWU010000068.1:0-14965 GCA_965371015.1 uncultured bacterium
GAGTCGCCCTTTTTGAGCTTCCCGCCCGTGCGTACATCCTTCGGCAGCTGCAGGCGTCCGCGCTGGTCGATGGAATGAAGGTATTTGTCGTCGAAATAGTTCATTCAACTATTTAGGAAAAATTCTATCTTTGTTTCGATATAGCGAGAGAATTAGGGTTCAGCCACCATGAATGCCCGGATATTAGAGTATATTAGGGAATTCGGTCAAGAAAAAAGTTGGTTTCAGGGTCGGAAATCTCGGAGTCCAGGACGCTAACATCCTAACTCTCTTAAATCTGGCGGGTTTAGCGATGCGGGAAGGTCAGCTTTTGTGCGCGGTGAAGCAGGAAGTCGCCGCGAGGCGCCGCACACCAGGGATGGCCTCCCCGAGGCGCTCGGCGGTGGCGGCGGGCGGGTACGCCCATTCCGGCGTGTTCTTGAGCATGAACAGAAAGTGGGTCACCGATATCGCCTCGAAGCCGGCGTTCTCGAGGAATCCGCAGATCGCGTCGTCGGGCAGAGGATGGTGGTAACTGTAGGGATGGTATTCGTCCCTCGCCGTTCCCTCTTCGGGGTAACACATGGTCGGCAGACGCTCGCGCAGCCAGCGCCGCCGACTCGTGAAGCGTTTGAAACGTTCGACGAGGCTTCCGTAGTTGGGGGTCGACAGGACTATCGCGCCGCCGGGACGAAGAACACGGGAACACTCGGCCAGCGCCGCCGGTCGGTCGTCCAGGAAAATGTGCTCGAGAGTTTCAACCATGGTGACGACGTCGAATGTTTCGTCGTAAAACGGGAGGCCGGCCGCGTCGGCCCCGGCGGCGACGAAACGGATGCCGTTTTCCCGGGCGATCCTCCCGCCGACCTCGAACTGGTCGACAACCAGGTCCATGCCGGTGGCTTCGAATCCGAGACCGTCCAGCGCCATCACGTTGAAACCCCAGGCCGATCCCACGTCGAGCAGTTTTGGAGCCGGTTCGCCGCCGCCGGTCGAAGACATGGAGACGGCGCGGTCGTCGACTTCCTGGAAACGGCGCAGCATCATGTGCCGCCGGGCCCGGGTCCCCAGGTACCAGTGCCGGAGCAGATCGGGCATCTCCTCGCGGGCCAGGTCGGCGGGCATGCGCAGCTCGGGGAATCCGCCTGGCGTCTTCATCGCTGTGGGGCCAGACGGTAAAGGGTGTAGAAGTAAGGCCCCGGCTTCCGAATGCCGAGGTTACGGACCTTCGTCTGGTAGATACGCTCGAAACGGAGACCGGACAGGACACGATCCTCGAAGCGGTCGGGCTCCAGGGCACGGTCGATGAACAAGTCGACGTGCGGATAGTCCTCCAGGCCAAGGAAGAGCCCGCGCTGGATGATGTCCTCGTAACTGTGACGGGCCCGCAACTCGCCGGTCGCGGGTTCGACGAGTCCCCCGAGGTCGAGCACGCGGCGCCCGGAATAAAACGCCAGGTAGCCGATGTCGGCCGCGGCCACGACGGCGTCTTCGGCCGAGTTGTCGTGGATGAACCCGGCGAGCCCCTTCATGTTGTGCATCAGGTCGTGCGAAAACGCCCGGGACGGCGGAACGACGACCTTCAGGTAGAAACCCGCGCTTACCGCGATGGTCACCGCCGCCAGCACCGCCGTCACGACCCTGCCACCGCGGGACCGAAGCCGCCTGTACACCAGGTCTTCCACGGCAATCCATCCGGCCACACACAACAGCGGAGTGACGAGGAGCAGATATCTCGACAGGATCTGAATGTCGAGCACAACGTACGCCACCGGCAGGGCGGCGATCCACAACACGATGAACCGCATCGGCGGCGAAAACAGCCGGCTCGCGCTCCGCTCGAGCGCGGCGGCGAGAATCACCGCCAGGACCAGCAGAGCCTGCGTGCTGCCGACAATTTTGACGATCGGCTCGAACTTGGCGACGAACGTCAATGGATTGAGTATGAGGCCACCGCTCTTGGCGCCGGCTGTATTGGGCATGAAACTGCCGATATGGATCTTCGCGAAGAGCAACCACGGCACGAGGAGTGCGGCGGTGACGGCCAGCGTTGCCCAGACACACCGCCGGTCGACGCGGCCGCGCATGGACAACAGCGCCATCAGATACACAGGGACGGCGAGGTATACTTCCGGCCGAACGAGACTTGCCAGCGCGATGGCGACACCGAGATATGCCGCCGAGCGCTGGCTCCGGTACGCACGAACCGACGCGAGCGCCATGAGCAATACGGCCAGCACCGCGGTGGATGTTTCCATACTCAGCGCGGTCCAGCGAACGAACCACGCGTCGGCGGCGAACACGGCGGCGGCGAGCGATGCCGTCCACCGCCTGCCCCCGAGCGCGATCACAAGCGCGTAGAGCACGAGGATCGAGGCAAAGCCGGCCAGCCACGACAGCACGCGGCTGATCGTGATGAGCGTATCCCCGCCGCCGGTCATGGATCCCAGCGCGGCCAGTTCCATCACCCACAGCGGGCTCGTCGTACCGAACGACACCTCTCCGGGGTTGAAGCTGTACTCGCCACGTTCGATAACGTTATTCGCGTATTGAATGTGGATGAACCCGTCGTCGGTAAACCCGCCCCGCAGCGGCATCAGCAAGAGCAGCAGTACAAAGAGAGGGATGGAGATTTCCAGCGTGCGTTTCATCATGACGGGTACCCGCCTCCGGGGCCTCCGGGGCCGCCGCCGGAGACCCGGTCGAGCAGCCGGGCGAGGTCGCCGGCCAGCGCTTCGCGGCTGAATTCAGGGCGCTGTGACAGATCGAACCTGCCGTCGAGGGCACCGGACTCGAAATCCCGGTACAACCCGGCCAGGACGTCGGCCAGCGCGCCCGGGTCGTCCTGGTCCGCCACGACGCCGCGGCGCAGGTCCGCTACGAGTCCCGCCGCTTCACCCTCGGGCGCCAGCGCCAGAACGGGCCTGCGAACGCCGATATACTCGTACAGTTTGCCGGGCACCATTCCCTTGTAGTCGGGATTGACGTGTTTAATGAGGAGCAGTATATGCGAGCGTCTCTCCAGCCGCAACGTCTCATCGTGAGGCATCGTGTCGCGGAATTCGACCACATCGCCGAGTCCGAACGTCCGGACGGCGGCCTCGTTCCGGTCTTCCCTCGCGCCCGCAAAGACGACGCGTATCCGCCGGCGGATCTGGGGCGCGCGTTCGATCAACGTGTGCAACCCCCGCAGGAACGGAAGTGCCGTCCGGTTCTGCGTCAGCATCCCGGCGTGTGTGATGCGAAAGATATCCCGGGGCGGCTCGTCATCGTACACCGCCGCCGCTTCGGCCGCGTCAAAGCCGTTCGGAATACGGGTAATACCCGGCGTATCCGGATAGACGCGGCGCATATGCTCCTCGTGCCACTTTGTCGCCACGACGGCATGCGCCCGCGAACAGACAGTTCGTTCGAGCCGGCGGTGTAATGCCGCGTGCACCGGAGTCGGGGGTTTGAACATGTAGAGATTCATCCAGGGGTCGCGAAAATCCGCGACCCAGGGTAGTCCGGATCGGCGGTGAACGTCGAGAGCGATGAGATGGCTGCTTTCCGGCGGCGACGTCGAATAAATCGCGTCGAAACTCCCGCTCGAAGCCGCTTCCAGCGCGGCCCGCCTGGCGAACGGCCGCCACCCCGCGTAACTGTCGGGCACGAGGAAGAACGACGCCAGCCGCCGCGCCACGGAAAAGGCGCCGGCGGACCGTTTCTGCGACGGGCCGCCACTGCCGCCACCCCGTTGCCTGCCTCGCAACCGTGCCAGAACGGCCTGGCCGCTCATCGTGTCGGTCCGGATCACTTCACACGAATCCGGGATCTGGGACTCGAGGCGTTCGTCGCGAATCCAGAACGCGTCACCGCGTGGCGCGACAACGGTCGTCTGCCAACCGTACCGAGGCAGGTACTTCACAAAACTCAAGGGACGGTAAACTCCGCCGCCGGCCATGGGCGGAAAAAATGGAATGATCATGAGCAGACGATTCATCATACGACCCGGCGCGCGATCGGGCCCAGACCGCGCCTTTCCATGAGAGAGATCAACACTTCCCGTTCACTGGACGTGAATAAACCCAGCGTCTTGAGCATGATGCGGAACAATACCAGCGAAAGCAAAAAGAGTACTAACTTGACGGCGAGTGCTGCCGGCGAAGGCACCATGAGAACGCCGGCAGCGAGCACCGGCGCGAATGCGACGGCACCCGCGACGGCCGAGCGGGCGACGGCGGCCATCACGCCCCCAACCCCGAGGGCGAATCGGGACAGCGAAAGAGCGAGCGCAAGCTGGACGATCGACGCGGACACCTGAGCGGCGCCGGCGCCCACCAGTCCCCAGGCACCACCGAGGAGGAACAACAGGACGATGTACGTCACCGCCCACGCCAGGTCACAGTACAACGCGCGGCGCACCTGGTCCAAAGCCTTCATAACCGCCGTCAACGGCGCCGTCATCGCCGTAAGGGGGATCGACACTGCCAGGATGCGCAACAGAGGCACCGCCGCCTCGTAGCGCGCGTTCGAAACGAGTCGGATCAGTTCAGGCGCCAGTGCGATGAGAGACAGCGTCGCAGCGGTGGCCACGGCAGTGTTGAACTTGAAGAACACAGTGGTCGACGACACGATAGACTGCGACCGACCCTCGGCGTCCAGGCGTGAAATCTCGGGCTGGAAGGCCAGCACGGGAACGCTGAGGAACCGGTTCGTCAACCTCAACAAACGCGAGCCGATGTGAAACTGGGCGAGGATCTCCAGGGCGAGTACCCGGGACAGAAGGTAGCGGTCCACATCGGTAAACGCCACGGCGACGAGGCTCATGCCGGCGGCACCGATCCAGTATTCGCGGTAGCCAATACCCGCTTCGGCGCTTACCGTGTCCGTCGACCCGCCGGGCGCCACCTCCCTGAACAGCATCCGGAAATACCAGGGGAGTCCCGCGATGCAGGCGGCAAGCGACGTGACTCCAAGGATCATGAACAGGCGCGTCAGGGTCAACTGATCGCGCCAGATGAACATCCACGCGACCTGTACGGCAAGCGACACGACTTCGAGCACGACCTGCGCGGACAGACGGCGCAGTCCGTTGAACCCGCCGTAGAGAACGAGTTTCAACGTCACACCGAGTGTGGTCGCGTAAAACCAGAGGAACAGTTCACTGGATTCCCCGGCCGTCTGCAGCCAGCCGACGGGAATGAAATCAAAAAAGAAGGATCTGTTGGACTCGACGACAAATACGAACACCGTCAGCAGGAATAGAGGAACGAAAAAGCTGACGCCGCTGAGTCCAATCGCGCGCATGAACTGTTTCTTCGACTCCTGGAACGGGAGAAAGCGGACGAGGAGCTGGGGAAAGCCGTTGGCGGCGAGCAGTGAAACGAGGAGCGAGAAGCCCCTGAGCGCCGCGAACAGCCCGAATGCTCCGGGGAGCAGGGACGCGGCGAGAATCTTGACCTGCGCCAGCGTGAGAAGGGTGGATACGACGGTCGACACGGCCAGCGCCGCCGTGTTCGAAACGAAGCGGGATTGGTTATCTCGAGCCATTGTTCAACTGACCGTTCGTTTGACCCACGCCGCCGCCCTGCCAAGCAGCGACCAGCGCGTATAGAGACAGTACTCGTAGGGCACGCCGCCGAGCGATTCCTTGAATTCGATCAGCGATCTCTTGTCGAGACTGCCGCCGAGGTTGTACACACGATACCCCCAGGTACACGCGTCCTGCAAACACCGCGTGTACAGCAGCGAGCCGGGCTGGAGGTGGTTGCTCTCACGTGTCGTGACTCCCTGCCACGCTGTTACCGTATCGCGATGATAAAAGTTGAAGTGCCCCCCCACGACGACCCCGTCGTGTTCGGCGACGTACAGTCTCACCGAATCTCCACCCTTTTCGAGCAGCATCGAAAAAAAACTTTCCGGGTACTGCTTTCTCCCCCCCCACTGGTCGATCCGGTCCGAGTATATCGAGTAATAACTGTGCAGGTCGATTTCGCCCTCCGCGAGCCTGATAGTGACGCCCAACCGTTCCGCCCGCCGGGTGCGTTTCCTGCGCTGGCGGTCGATGGTACTCTCCCA
The DNA here is from genome assembly GCA_965371015.1 of uncultured bacterium. GTDB lineage: Bacteria > Krumholzibacteriota > Krumholzibacteriia > WVZY01 > JAKEHA01 > CBDUWU01. Next base: position 6,040 of record CBDUWU010000068.1, read on the forward strand.
CAACGTATCGAAGCCGTTGGAGAGGTCGATCAGGTGCGTCTGGAGTACCTGACGGCGCCAACAGGACTCCGGATCCGCCGAATCCCCGAAATCCACCCACCCGGCCAGCAGCACCCCGGCCGGCGAAAGTGTACGGGAGAACTCGTCGACGAGGGCAGAGGCCACGCGGCGGTCTCCAGCCACGGGACCGCCGTACGTGCCGAAAGGCAGCGACCACACAACACGAAACGGGCCGCGCCTGACGACAAAATAAGGCAGAAACCCCTCGACGGAACCGGCGGAGACGGCGACCAGAGAACGAAAGTCCATGCGGGGAAATGTCGCGGCGAGACACTCGATCCACACCCGCGAATGGTAAAACGTCGCAGAGTCAGAGTTGTTCGCGACGTCTTCCAGCTCGCCGGTGTAATTGTCGATGGTCTGAATCTGCATTCGTTACGCGCCGCGGCTGTAGTATGCGGCTATCTTTTCCAGAGCGGCGACGGTGTCGTCGACATCGCCGTCCTCCATGCCAGGATAGATTGGCAGAGAAATACACCTGGAGAAATACGATTCGCATTCCGGAAAGCTGGCCGGATCTTCACCGTGCTTCGCGAAAAAGGGGTGGTGATAGACCGGAATGAAATGGACAGAACTGCCGATGTGCTCCTCGGTGAGGGCCCGAATGAAGCGGTCGCGGTCGATGTTGAGCCGGTCGAGGTTGAGCCTGATCACGTACAGGTGCCACGTGTGACTGTTTCCGGTCCGTTCGACGGGTATCTCGAAGTACGGTGACGCCTGGAGGCGATCGGTCAACCGGCGCGCCACCTCCCGGCGGCGCCCGAGCAGGTGGTCGATGCGCGACAGTTGCGACAATCCCAGCGACGAGAGAATGTCGTTGAGATTGCATTTGTAGCCGTCGGTCTCCACCTCGTAGTACCACGACCCGCGGTCGGCATAACGCTCCCAGCTGTCTCGCGACATCCCGTGATACGACAACAGCCGCAGGCGTCGCGCCAGATCGCCGTCGCTGGTGGTCAGCGCTCCCCCCTCTCCGGTGGTCATGTTCTTGGTCGCATAGAAACTGAACGCCGTGGCGTCGCCAAAGCCCCCGATCGCCTTACCGTCCACGGCGGCGCCGAAACTGTGCGCGGCGTCCTCGACGACGACGGCGCCGTTCTTTTGTGCGATCTCGCAGATTTCGGTGATTCGGCAGGCTTGTCCGCCGAAATGAACGGGCAGGATAGCCCGGGTGCGGGAGTTAATTTTGTCGCTGATGCTCGCCGGGTCGGCTCCGAATGTCTCGTGCTCTATGTCCGCCAGCACCGGCCTGGCTCCCGTATGAGTGATAGACTGGACGGTGGAAGCGAACGTCAGCGCCGAAGTGATCACCTCGTCACCGGGACCGATGCCCAGCGCTTTCAGCGCGAGGAACATCGCTTCGCTGCACGAACTGACGGCGATGGCGTGATCGGTGTTCGTGAAGCGGGCAATTTCTTTTTCCAGCTGATCCGTTCGTGGTCCGAGGGTGAGCCACCCGGAACGGAGCGCTTCGGCAACCGCTTCCACGTCCCGTTCGTCCAGGTCGGCGCGAAAAAACGGCAGCGGGATCTCGCGAACGGGATCGCCGCCTTCGATGGCGGGTATGTCTGCTTTTTTTCTGGTCATGTGGCACGGGGTGTGAGTTGGGAGTCGGGAATTGCCCTGGCGAGGCACCGTCTGACACCGTCTTCGTCTCCGGCCGCGCACAGTTCGTTCAATTCGAACAGGGCCGCGTCGATATCGAGATCGTCCGGTATTGCGCCTCGCGAACACATAATGTGCTGATGGCGGGACGGGAGTACTTCCTCTCCTGCCACCACCAGGTCTTCGTGCAGTTTTTCTCCGGGCCTCAGTCCGGTGATTTCGATGTTGATATCTCCGTCGGCCTGGTAACCGTGCAGTGCGATCAGATCCCTGGCGATCTCGATGATCCGGATCGGTTCGCCCATCTGCAGGATGAATACCTCTCCCCCTTCACCCATGATCGAGGCCTGCACGACGAGCATGCAGGCTTCCTTGAGCGACATGAAAAACCGGGTGGCGTCCTGGTGGCTGACCGTCACCGGGCCACCGGCACCAATCTGCCGGATGAACAGCGGGATAACACTGCCCCGGCTGGCCAGAACGTTGCCGAAGCGAACCGTCATGAGACGGGGATGATCGCCGCCACTGCCGGTGCGCGACATCATGAGAAACTCGGCAAAACGCTTGGAGGCGCCCATAACGCCGCGCGGACCTACGGCCTTGTCCGTGGACAACATGACGACCCGCTCGACGCCGGCGGCGCGGGACGCTTCTATGACGTTCAGAGAACCGAATATGTTGTTCTTGACCGCTTCGATGGGAAACGACTCCATGTAGTGGACGTGTTTGTGCGCAGCGGCGTGATAGACATAGTGCGGCGACACCTTTTTGAACAGCCTTTCGATCGCGGCGGCGTCGCGGATATCGGCGATCAGCGGGACAACCTCGAGTTCCGGCCGGATCGACCGGAGCTCGTATTCGATCTCGTATACCTGGTTCTCTCCCCTTCCAAGGAGGTACAACGTCTCCAGGTCGAACCTGCTGATCTGGCGACAGATTTCGCCGCCGATCGAGCCGCCGGCGCCCGTCACCAGCACCTTGCGTCCCCGCAACGCCCCTGAGATTTCATTTTCGTCGAATTCGACGGATTCCCTTCCGAGCAGGTCCTCGGGGCGCATGTCGCGCACCTGTTCGAGACGTACTGGACCTTTGACGATCTCGAGCAACCCGGGGATAATCCGAAACGGCACATTGGCGTTGCGGCACAGAGACATCACCTTGCGGTTGAATTCGCGGCTCGCCGAGGGGACGGCGATAATCGCCTCGTCGACTTCGTGAGTGCCGACAATCCGCGCGATGTCGTCGCACGTACCGAGCACGGAGATGCCTTCCACCGACCGGCCGGTCAGGGACTCGTCGTCGTCGAGAAAACCGACGACCTGGTAACCATCCGGATCCCGATCGGCGATCTCGTGCAGGAGCATCCGTCCCGCTTCTCCCGCTCCGACGATTAACAAGCGTTTGGCCATTCTCTGTTCCGTCATTTTTGCTGTTGCCGGTAACGTCAGCGAACGATCGAAACCGGCTTGACTACCGCGCTGACACCATTGTCGATCCGCACGAAATAAACCCCGCTCGACACGAAGAACCCGCTTTGCGTAGTGAGATCCCACACGACCTCACCCGATCCCGACGCCGTCTGCGAATGAACGAGATTACCTTCTATGTTGTAAATATCGATCGACACGGGCGCATCGACGTTTCCGATCATCAATTCATTCTGTCCCTTGCCCCCGTCAACCGGGTTGGGATAAAGGTACACTTTGTCGAGTTCGGTAGCCTCGATCGCCTGGGGCGTGACGTCGAGTACCGACAGCCCCCCGTGTGTGGCGATATAGAGGATATCCCGGTCCGGGTGCATCATCAATTCCATACAGGGGACCCCAGCGATCGGCGATATCACCGAAGTCGGGTACGAAACGCCGGCCTCGCTCAGCAGCTGAAACACAGCCGCCGTTGTGAACGCCTCGATTTCGTTGTCGTTTTCGAACGCGATACGGTTGAGCCCGCTATCCATCGCCACCCACAGATTGTTCTGATGGTCGAGCTGGATATACTCGACCTTTGTACTCAACAACCCGACCTCGTTGCCGAGTTTCGAGGAAATCCTCGTATAACTGAACGGCGGCGTGTACTTGTAAACCCCGGCGTCGGTTCCGATCCACAACACGTCGTCGTCGCGAAGTGCCAGAGAGGTCACCTTGCCCGCATCTCCGAGCTGCTTGTTGTTGTTGACCGACGCATCCAGTTCGGCACCCCACAGATCGCCGGCCGGATCCTTGAGGGTGTCCCAGTCGTAATTATTACCGCCGATGTACCACGACATCACACCGTAGTCACGGATGGCGATGAACACGGTTCCGTCGTCACGAAACTGGACGTGGCTGATGTCGCCGCCCTTCATCTGCGGACGGGTGACCGGCGAGATCCGGAGCCACTCGCTCTTGTCGCGGCTGAGGATGTGAATGCCGCGCCACGACTCGGGAAACTCGAGGTCGGGCGCGTCGTCGGCAAGAAACCAGCGGTTTCCAGCGGGGTCGAGGCGCGCGCGCTGTGGGCGAAGCGTCCCGTACGTGTCGCCGCCGCCGGATCCGAGCGAGTGCCGCGTCCACGTGTCGTTCGTGTAGTTGGCGTCGAGCTTGTCGTCCAGCTCGTCGAGGGGCTTCTGATTGGTCAGATTTTCCGTCAGAGTCGAGAACCACTTGTGCCCGTCGAGATCGGCGAGCAGCGCGAGGTTCTGGAACTGGTTGGTCAACGAGTCCGATTCGGGGATCGACCGGTTGTAGTTGACCCACTGGCCCGAGGGCGTCAACTTGCCGCCCCAGTAGCCAAACGTCGTGATCCAGACGGACCCGTCGATGTCCCAGGCGAGCCGTTGTACACGGTTTTCGCCCGGTGCGTTCGGTATGTAGTTGTCGTTCGTGAGTACGGAACTGCCCACGCGCACGAGGTTGAACCCCTTTACCGCCCCCGTCTGGGTTCCGCCCGCGTAGACGTCTGTGCCGGAAGTCACCACGAGGCCGCGAATCTCCCCGGCCAGGTTGTTGAGCCCGAAGCGGCGCAATTCGTACTTGATGCTGTGGTCGATCCACTGCGGCTGGGCTTCGTTCCACTCGTGGATAATATACGTGCCGCCGGCCCACATCGTCTGGTCGTCGCGGTACAGCGAATACACCGGGAACCCCAGCTGACCAATCTGAGACCAGGAGCCGTCGCTCAACGCCATGCGCCAGACGCCATTGCCGGTCCCGACCCAGATGGCGTCATCCATCCTGGTGATCGCGTGGGATACTGGCGGTCCGCCCGGAACCGGCGTGATGAAACCGAGGCGGTCGAGTATGGCCACGCCCGCCGCCGTCGCGAACCACACGACGTCGCCGTCGCTAAAAACATCATTCACCTGATTGGAGGGCAGCCCGTTCTCCTCCGAAAACGTCGGACCGGGCAGCCCGCGCTCGAACCTGCCGGCGCCGCCGGTCGTCCCGTACACAACCTCGCCGTCCCAGAAATCGATCGATGTGATGTGAAGGTCAGGAAAGCCCAGTGGACTGAACGTCCGGACCGACGGCCCGTCGGCACCCAGCGTGACGCGAGCCACGCCGACGTCGGCCGTACCGATCCACAGGTCTCCCCCGTCGTCGAACTTCAGGCACGTCAGAGAATTCGACGGGATCCCGGTCGAGTTGGTCAGCTGTTCGAACTGCCCCGTGGCGGGCGTAAAGATCAGGATCCCTCCGCTCGTCGCCATGAACAGCTCTCCGTTACGATACACGATTTCGCTTACGACGCTGGGATCCACGTGGTTTTCCCACCGGCCTCCCGACATCGCACGGCTGGCCCACGCCATCAACACGACGGCGAGGACCAGTGAAATCAACGCGGTTCGTCCTGCAGGTCTAGGGACGCCACAATATATTGTCGTTTTCATCGGCATCCGGGTTCCTTTCCAGGGGCGTATCGTCTCTTCGTCCGGTGACGGTCAGCGTTCGTTTGCGGCCGGTCAGCACGTTTGTGAAACTCGTCAGAAAGATTTTCATGTCCTGCGTCAACGACCAGTTGCGAATGTAATTCGCGTCCTGCGCGAGAAGGTCTCCGAGGGATACCTCCCGGCGGGAGCCCGCGCGCCAGTATCCTGTGATCCCGGGCCGTACCTCGAATCGGAACTGATCTGTGGCCCCAAGCCGGGAGTCGCTCCCGGTCTGGAGCGGGTATGGACCGACCATACTCATTTTGCCGACGAGGACCAACCAGAACAGGGGAAGGTTGACGAAATCTGACGGACCGTCCGAACGGCCGTCTCCGGCCACCGGTAATGTGATGGATTCTCCCTCTAACCCTAGCCTGTCACTGTAGGTGAAGGGCTTGCGGCCCTTGGACAAGGCGTACAACAAATATAACACATAGAACACCGCTGACACCACAACAAATACACACCCAAACACTATATCCGTCAACCGTTTGAGAGCGCGGTCGATGGCGTAGCGCGTGTCGCGGGCGTACCGGATCACCGGCCGGCCGGACAGGTCGGACACTGTGGCCTGGTGGAACACGAGCCCCGCATGATCGGTCAAAACAGTTACGTCCAGTACCCTGCGCCGCCCCATCGCGATATACGACGCCAGTCGGTCGTCCGGGACGGCGTCGGGTAGCAGTATCAACTCCTGGATCCGGTACTTGTCGACAATCATCTCCAGGTCGTCCGCCGGCCCGAGCGCGCCGGTGAGAATATCGTCGGCCCGCCCGGAAGTGTCAACGACACCAACTACGTCGAGGCCGAGCTGATCGTCACGAATGAGTTTGAATTCCAGGTCTTTTGCTTTCTCCATCGGCCCGACGATGCAGCAGCGCTTCAAGTCGACTTTCAGCGAGAGTATCGACCTGTGCGTCCGGCGAATCACGCTTCGCAATGCCCAGTCGTAGACGATCGCGAACGGCACGACGAACGCCACGACCATGCGCGAATAAGTTCGGATCTGACCAAGATAAGTGCTCGTCATCAGAAGGATCGACGCAAAAATAATCGCGCGGCTTATATCGAATAACTCATCGACGGGTTTCGTCTCGCGCCGGATGCGATACAGTCCCAGCGCAAAAAAAGAAAAGACAAATAAGAGATTTTCGAAATAGACAAATTTCTGATAAGCGGAGATGGGATAAATCGGGTTAGTGAATATTTCGTCGAGAGCGACGCGCAGATAGTATGCAGACAGAAACGCCGTGTTAAAGGCTAGAATATCGACCAGCAGAAACAGCGCCACTTTGGCGACTTCACGGTACTTCTTGATGTAATACCAGACCTTGTTCCATTTCTCGTAGTAGCGAAACAGGCTCACGAGATGTGCAACGAACGAACGATTGATCACCGATTGTGCGCTCTCGCGGGCGTAACCGTGGGTCACCACCGATTTTGCGTGATAGTAGACCTTGAGCCCGTGTTGCTTCATGCGATAGCACCAGTCGACGTCTTCGAAGTAGAGAAAAAACCGTTCATCCATCAACCCGACCGCTTCGACCGCTTCCCGGCGGACGAACATCGCCGCCCCCAGCATCCAGTCCACCTCGACCGTCGTGTCGTGGTCGAAATCGAGCATCAGGTGGTCACGCACCGCCGTTGCGTCCTTGAACATCCGGCCCAGCGGTGTGCGCCGCAGCAGCAGGACCTTGAATGTGTAAAAACGCCTGCAGGAAAGCTGGACGTTGCCGTCGAGAAATACCAGTTTCGGAGCGGCAATTCCCGCATCGGGGGTGGCGTCCATGAAATCTGCCAGTTCCTGCACGGAATCACGGCGGACGACGGTGTCGGGGTTGAGAATGAAGAAAAAGCGCCCGCTGGCGTTTCGAATTCCGATGTTCACGCCCTTGGAGTATCCGAGGTTTTCATTTCCCGCGATCAGCTTGACCCATGGATACTCGTCGCGGACCATGTCCGGCGTCCCGTCGACACTCGCGTTGTCAACGACGATGACCTCTGTTTGACCCGCGTAATCCTGTTGGCGAATGGAGTCCAGGCAGGGCTTCAGAACATCGAAGCTGTTATAACTGACAATGATGATTGATAAATCCACGGAGACGATCCGACCTTTAAGGGATTTTTCCGAACATAGAGGCCAAGCGGAGCTTCCAGACGAGGAACACTGCTTCGTAGACGATACGGCGGGACATCTTGGACGTTCCCTCCTGGCGATCGACAAACACGATCGGGATCTCTACGATACGGAATTTGCGTTTCCAGACGTGAAAATTCATCTCGATCTGGAACGAGTAGCCATCGCTTCGAATGGTGTCCAGCGGCAGGGCCTCGAGTACCTTGCGGCTGAAACATTTGAATCCGCCGGTGGCGTCCTTCAAAGGCATACCGGTGATAACACGGGTGTAGATGTTCGCCCCCACGCTGAGGGCGAGCCGGCGCAAGGGCCAGTTCATCACCGTGATGCCCTCGAGGTACCGGGAACCGATTACGAGGTCCGCTTCACCGGTTTTTGCCAGAAACTCGGGAACCGCCCGAGGGTCGTGGGAGAAGTCGGCGTCCATTTCAAAAACAAACTTTGCCTCTGTTTCCTCGAGAGCCCACTTGAATCCCCTGATGTACGCGCTGCCCAGTCCCATCTTTCCGGGACGGTGGAGCACACGCACCCTCGGTTCACGTTCCCGGTACTCATCGACAAATGCCCCCGTGCCGTCGGGAGAATTGTCGTCGACGACGAGAACGCCGAGATCGACCTCGAGGGAGAGGAGTACGTCGAGCACATGCTCGATATTTTCCCGTTCGTTATACGTCGGAACTATGACGAGTACTTCCACCGCTTCGACCTCTTGACGAAATTGCCAGACCAGCTATCAGTATGAGAATTACGACGCCCAGCGTAATCGACGACGCATAGACGCTTTTGGTAATAATGGCCGTGTCATAACGAAAAACAACTTCATGATCCCCACCCTCCAGCGCCACTCCACGCAGTATGTGGTCGGCGCGCAGCAGTTGGGCCGGAGTCCCGTCTACCTCCACCTTCCAGTCGGGATAATACACTTCGCTCAGCACAAGTATAGCGGGGGAATTCGACGACGTGCGAACCCGGATTTCGTTGAATCCCAGCCGTTCTATCGTAGCAGTAGTGGAGTCGGACGGCGTTGCCGTCTTTCCGTCCGAATAAGGATACGGAGTACTTTCGAGAATCACTTCGCGCGACAGGTCGACGGAACCCGATGCGATCAGGTCGAGCGCCTCCTTGCCGGCGGCAATCCGGTATTCGTGCACGAGCCACGCCCGGGGAAACGCCCCGTCGTTCTCATAGATGTACTTTGGCTGCCCCTGGTAGTCCAC
>CBDUWU010000069.1:0-14790 GCA_965371015.1 uncultured bacterium
GGAGCAGGCATTTACCAGTTGAGTAACAGCCCAAGTCGCTGTACTATAAGTTGGTTCAATCTAGAAAGGAGGCAGCATGAACTTCTCCATCTAATAATTCGTTACCTTAGACTATACGCCCCAGGACCTCAGTTTGAAGGCCACATTGGAAAAAGAATTTCCCGGCATCGAGATCGAGTTGATCAAGTCCGCCGGCGGTGCGTTCGAAATCACCGTCGACGGCACAAAGATCTTTTCCAAGCTGGATCTCGGCCGATTTCCGGAACACTCGGAAATCGTCGATAAACTCAAGTAACCGTTCGACACCCCGGTCCCATCGGGTTTTCAAGGAGGAATACGATGTCCTGCACCCACGCAGTAACGGGCGCGACGGGTAATACCGGCCGCGTCGTCGCCGAAAGGCTACTCGAAGGCGGACACAAAGTCCGCGTGATCGGCCGCAGCGCCGAGCGGCTCCAGGCGCTGGTCGACAAGGGCGCCGAAGCGCACACGGGCAGCGTCGACGACGCGGGTTTTCTCGCCGAAGCGTACGGCGGCGCCGATGCCGTCTACGCGATGATCCCGCCGAATCCCGGCTCGAACGACTACGTCGCCGAGGCGGCCGCCATTTCGAAGGCGCACGTCCAGGCGATCCGCCAGGCCGGAGTCAACAACGTCGTCGCGCTGAGCAGCATCGGGGCCCACCGCCCCGATGGTAACGGCATTGTCGGCGTGCTCTACACGTTCGAGCAGGACCTCGGCGGTCTCGACGGCGTAAACGTCCTGTCCCTGCGGCCGGCGTATTTCATGGACAACATTTATCCCCAGGCGGAACTCATCAAGTTGATGGGGTTTGTGGGGTCACCGATGAGAGGCGACGTCTCGATGCCCGTCGTGCATACGCGGGACATCGGCGAAGTGGCGGCCGCCAGGATGGCCGAACGCGCCTTCACTGGCCACAGCGTTGAATATGTACTTGGCGAGCGCAACATCAGCTACGACGAGATCACGGCCGCGCTGGCCGCCGCGCTGGGACGCAGCGACCTCGCCTATGTCCATTTTCCCGCCGATCAGTCGGTGATGGGGCTGAAGCAGTTCGGGTTTTCGGACAACACGGCGAAGTTGATCGTCGAGCTGGCCGACGGTGTAAACGACGGAACCGTGCTGGAGCACTACAAAAGAACGCCGGAGAACACGACGGGCACCTCTATCGAGAGTTTCGCCGATGAGTTCGCGGGGATGTTCAAGCGGTAATTAATTCTGCCGGATAGTTCGCATGAGGCGGCGCCCGGCCGGGCGCCGCTTTGTTTTGCGCGGAAGTTACAGTCGGAACTGCGCCGGAAACGGGAACTCCTTGCTGTCTGTGACCGTGGCAAACCGTCTGGGTGCGAGATAGACCAGGAGGGGGTTGTCGGCGATCAGCTCGCTATCGTCCCGATCGTTTCCGCGCATCGCGTCCCGGGCAACGTGTGCGCCAACGATCTCGCCGACGATGAGGCTGTTTTCTCCAAAACCGTCGATGATGCGATTGAGCCGGCATTCGAGGCACAGGTAGGAGTCCTTCATGAATTCGCAGCCGACATCGGGTGCGGGAATCGTCGGAATGGCCTTGAGACTTGGCTTGGAGTCGTCCTTGCGCCGAGGCGCAGCGGTCAGGGCGGTGAGAATCACCTGGGTCGGCCTGGGAAAACTGACGGCGAATACTTTTTCCTGTTTGATGTTCAAGTATGTCCGGTGCCGGGGTGTGCAGACGAAGGCAAAATAATTCTGCCAGCCTAGAGGAACGGCCATGTGTTTCGGGGCCAGGTCCATCTGGCCTCCGGCTTGTCGCGTTCCCACGACCACCAGGTTGTGGACCGTGAAAAAATGATCCCATACGGGATGGCCAGTATCGAGAGTGACAAACTGTTTTTCGAATTCCTTTTTTGTTTCGGATTCCATGGGCTGCTCCTCCGGCCGGCGTGGGTGTGCGTCCATGTCTTTACCTTTAACAGAACACTTTATATATATTATGCGAACCGGCCCCCGAATGGAAGGGGGCTGATGGGACGGCGGGCACAAGAGCGGCCGGTCGTCGCGGGGCGAGGATACCCTTTCCTGTTATGCGGGAGCGGCCCGGGCGGCGTAATAGGTTGCAAAAAGACAAGTTATGGCGCCAGCGCCGCGCAAGTCGTGAGGGCCTGAAGGGGCGAAACTCCTCCGCCTTGCTCCTCGTTTCACAAGCCCGTTGTGCTAATATGCGGTGGAGATGGTCGCCCTCGCCCCCTGTCGAATCGCCGTTCGGGCTGTTCGCGGGTCCGGGCGCGGGGGCAACACGTGCGATCGGGCAATTGACAACCACGGCTAGCGGCAGCCACCGCTCGCCTTGATGAGGAGACTTGCGATGAAAACGCTGGAAGAACTTCTCGGCGAACATCCCTTTTTCCAGGGGATGGACAAGAGCCACCTCCGGCTCATCGCCGACTGTGCCTCTAACGTGGTGTTCGAGGAGTCGGAGCAGATCTTCAAAGAGGGAGACATAGCCAACTTTTTTTACATCGTTCGTCATGGCCGGGTTGCTCTGGAGGCATCCGTGCCACGCCGGGGGCCGGTGAATATTCTCAGCGTAGAAGAAGGCGACGTGCTTGGCTGGTCGTGGATGTTTCCTCCGTACAAATGGCACTTTGACGCCAGGGCGATGGTTTCGACGCGTGCGGCGGCGTTTGATGCGAAGTGTCTGCGCGAAAAGTACGAAAGGGACCCGCAACTCGGGTACGATCTGACGCAGCGGTTCGCGCAGATGATGCTCGACCGCATGAACAAATCGCGCCTGCAGTTACTCGATATGTACGGAAGGGACGTTCCGGAACTGAAGTAAAGCAGCACGAACATGCTTTAAAATTTGTTCGGCACCGACGAAATGTATATAATAGACATTGCCCCCCCAGCGGGACGAAATCGTCATCGCGCCGGGGGAGGATGAGGCAGTCTCGGCCTTGCAACAACGAGGAGCAAAGCAACGATGTGTCTGGCTGTTCCGGGCAGAGTGGTTTCGATCATCGGTGACGAGGCATTGATTCGTTTTGGCACCGTGGATTTCGGCGGCGTCCGCAAGGACGTCAATCTGTCGTTCGTTCCGGAAGCCGATATCGGCGATTATGTGCTCGTGCACATCGGATTCGCCCTGAACACCATCGACGAACATGAGGCCAACCGGGTCTTCCAGCACCTCGACGAAATCGGAGAGCTGAGAGAACTGGAAGATGGAGAACCCAGCGGCGACGTGACCTGAAATATAGCCGACCCATCCAAGGAGAAAACAAATGGCGATTGAACCAGGCAAGAAAGCACCCGCATTCACGCTGAAGAACGCAAAAGGCGAGGATGTTTCGCTGGCCGATTTCCAGGGCCGCAACGTGGTCGTATATTTTTATCCGAAGGACGACACACCCGGTTGCACCAAGGAGGCGCAGGGATTCCGCATGTTGTCGAAGAAGATGGACAAGCAGAATGCGGTGGTTATCGGCATTTCTCCCGATGACGAGACCTCCCACAAGAAGTTTGCCAAAAAATACAAACTCCCCTTTACGCTCCTGTCGGACCCGGACAGAAAGGTCATGGCCGAATACGGGGCCTGGGGCCACAAAATCATGTACGGCAAGAGAAGGACGGGTGTGATCCGTTCGACCGTCTGGGTCGGCCCGGACGGTAACGTCGTCAAGCACTGGCGCAAAGTCCCCAAGTCGGGCGACCACCCGGGCCACGTGCTCGACGCGATCGAATCCTCGTCCGGCGAGTGACGATCGCTCGGGTAAAACACACATGATTGTGCGATTATCCTTTGACACACCGGGCGGCCAATGTTTATGATGGCTCCCTGTTACGGCAGTCGACGATGGACCCGTGCCGGAGAACTCCATGAACCGCAGACAATTTACCAACTTCCTGCTCGCCGGGGGGGTGATCGGGTGGATCGGCAGTGTGCTCTATCCTCTGATCTCGTTTCTCAAGCCCCCCAAGGTGGCCGAGGCCAATGTCAACTCGGTCAAGGCGGGGCTGGTCGCTGATTTTCCCAACAATTCGAGCGAGATCATCAAGTTCGGCCGCAAGCCGGTGATTCTGATCCGGACCGAGAACGGCGACTTTCGTGCTTTCGCGGCGACCTGCACGCACCTCGACTGCATTGTCCAGTACCGCTCCGACCTGAAACAGATCTGGTGCGCGTGCCACAACGGTCTCTACGACTCTCACGGCCGCAACGTGTCGGGGCCGCCGCCGCGACCGCTGGAAGAATTTGCCGTCAATATTGTCCAGGATGAAATCATGGTGTCGCGAATAGCATGAGCGAATCAAAAGCAGTCAATAAGGGTGCCGGACAACGCGTCTACGACTGGATCGACGAGCGTTTCAATGTATCTCCGCTCTTTGCGTTCATGCGCAAGAAGGAAGTTCCCGTTCACCGCCACACCATCTGGTACTACATGGGTGGCGTTACCATGTTCCTCTTCCTGGTGCAGGTAGCGACGGGGATTCTCCTCATCCTCTACTACCGCCCGGGCTCCGAAAGCGCATACGAAAGCGTTCGTTTCATTTCGACGAAGGTTCAATTTGGCTGGTTGGTCCGGTCGGTACACAACTGGTCCGCCAACGTGATGGTATTTTTCGTCTTCGTGCACATGTTCAGCACGTTTTTTACCCGCGCGTTCAGGAAACCGCGAGAACTCACGTGGGTCAGCGGGTTTCTGCTGTTCGTGCTGGTGCTCGGCTTCGGCTTCACCGGTTATCTGCTTCCGTGGAACGAACTGGCTTACTTCGCCACCAAGGTCGGCACCGACATCGTCGGTGCGGTGCCGCTGATTGGCGAACCGATCAAGACGCTCCTGCGCGGTGGCGAGGACGTGACGGGCGCGACCCTGTCGCGGTTCTACGCGATTCACATTGCCATATTGCCCGCGCTGATGACGATTCTGCTGGCGGGACACCTTATGTTCGTACAGCGCCAGGGGATGCACGCCCCCGCGTGGGTGGACCGGCTTCCCGACAACAGGAAGAAGAACATGCCGTTCTTCCCCAACTTCCTGCTGCGCGACATGCTGTTGTGGCTGGTCGTGCTCAACCTGCTCTTGTACCTCGCCGTGTTCTTTCCGTGGGAGCTCGGTGAAAAGGCCGACCTGTTCGCCTCCGCCCCGGAAGGAATCAAGCCGGAGTGGTACTTCATGTTCATGTTCCAGACGTTGAAGTTTATACCGGCCCACGTGTGGTTCATCGAGGGCGAGATTCTTGGCATCGTCGGCTTCGGGTTGGCGGGGCTGGGCTGGATGCTGGTGCCGTTCTGGGAAAAGAAGCTTCACCCCGAAAAGAGCGTTACCCTGATGACGTTGATCGGCGTCATCGGCATCGTTTTCATACTCGTCATGACGATATGGGGTTACCTCGAGTGAAACAGGCGCACACAATATATCGCGGAATCGGGGCCATCGCAACGGTTTGTGCCTTTGTATTGACGATGACAGTTGTGTTTGTGGCGGTGTCGCTCGGCCAGCACCAACAAGATTCTGACGCCGAGAGAGAGTTGAAGAGATATCTCGAGAAGGATCAGTGTTACGTCTGCCACCGGGACGAAGACTATCTCCCCGAGCACTTCAACGACGACGACGTCCACATGCAGCCGGGGCTCTCGTGCTCCGGTTGTCACGGTGGCGACCCGACGACGGATGACGGCGATGTCGCGATGTCGGAAGCCAGTGGGTTTGTCGGAATACCGGCGCACGGCGAGATCCCCGGGTTCTGCGGGGCCTGTCATTCGGATATCAACTTCATGCGCCGTTATCAGCCGCGCATCCCGACCGACCAGGTGTCTCAATTCTTCACGAGCCTCCACGGCCAGCGGCTGCTCACCGGCGACGTCAAGGTGGCGGACTGTACCAGCTGCCATTCGTCGCATACGATCCTGCCGGCGAGCGACGCGCGCTCGTTAGTCCATCCCCTCAACGTTCCCTCGACGTGCAACCGCTGTCACGGTGACGCCGATTACATGTCCGGGTATGACATCCCGACGAATCAGTACAACCGGTTCGCCGAGAGCGTCCACGGCGTAGCGCTGCTCGAACGCGAAGACACCGGGGCGCCGGCGTGCAACGACTGTCACGGCAACCACGGCGCGCTTCCCCCCGACGTAGAGTCGGTCACCCAGGTGTGCGGACAGTGCCACGTCAATAACATGCAATTCTTCGAAGCATCGCCGATGGCCGAGGTGTTCGAGAGGGAGAGCCTCGTTGCGTGCGAGGAGTGTCACGGCAACCACCGGGTGCTCAAGACGAACGACGATATGGTCGGCACCGGCCCGGCGTCGACGTGCATGGATTGTCACGACACGGGCGACAACGGCCACGCGGCGGCGGAGATGATCCATACCAGCCTGACATCGCTCTCGACTCTCTATGAAATGGCCGTTACGAAACGGGAAGAAGTTCACCGCAAGGGGATGGACGACGTGGACATCGTGTTTCTCCTGCAGGAAGCCCACCAGAGTCTCATCCAGGCGCGCACACTCGTGCACACGTTCGACCCCGACAAGGTCTCCCCGAAGACCGACGAGGGCGTGGCCAAGGTGGAAGAAGCGCTCACGATGGCCGACGACACCATCAGAGACTTCTACTTTCGCCGCCGGGGCTTTGGCCTGGCTACTCTGTTTATTACCCTCCTCGTGGTCGCGCTCGGGTTCAAGATCCGCCAGATGGAGAGCGGCAAGTAACCCGCGGCCGACGGCTGGATCTCGCCCGGGCGCCTGATCGCCGATAAGGGCGAACCGCCCGTTCTTCACGTCGAATACCGCCACAAGACCTTCGAACATCTCCCGGCCGGCGATGCCCCCCCCACGCACGCCCGAAACGCGAATATCCCGTGGGAAAGACCGGGGATTGACAGAGATTCAATCATATGATTAAATCAATCACATGATTGAACTGGAGGATATATGAACGACGTTAACACCAAAGAAAGAATCCTGGACGCAGCGGAGAAGTTGTTTGTTGACAATGGCTTTGCCGCCACGTCTCTTCGCGCCATCATCAAGGAAGCGGATGTGAATACGGCCGCGGTCCACTACCACTTTGGCTCGCGGGAGGGGTTGATCGAGGCGGTCTTCAAACGCAAGGTCGCCGAATTGAACCGGGAGCGCCTCGAAGGACTCGACGCCCTGGAATCGGAATTCGGCGATCGCGCGGTGCCGCTGGAGGACGTGATCCGGGCGTTTCTCGAGCCGGTCATGCGGCGCCACTGCGCCGGCGGGGGCGAGGACTTCATCCCCAGGTTGATGGGCCGGGCACTCACGGAGCCTGCTCCGCTGATGGGGGGCAAATTGACGGATGCGTTTGCCGAGGTGGCAAAGCGGTTCAGCCGTGCGATCGGCCGGGCGATGCCCGGTCTCGATCGAGGCGAGATCGAATGGCGGCTGCATATGGTCGTGGGCGCGATGGTGTTCACCGTGATCGCTCCCAGGCTCCACCCGGGAAAGACACACAGCTATCCCTGGTCGAACGACCCCGAAGAATCCACCGAGCGGCTCGTACGCTTTCTGGTTGCCGGTATTCAGGCGCCGATGCCGGAGGCGGCAGGAAAGGAACCGAAGTGAGAACGACACTGAGTGTGGCACTGGTGATGGCGGCGGCCGCCGCGCTCGCCGGCTGTGCCACGGCACCCGAGTACGAACCCCCGACGGTCAACATCGAAGCCCCGGGTATGTGGACGGCGGGTGAACTGGACACGGCGGCGGTGGCGATGAACAACACCCAGTGGTGGCGGGACTTCGGTGTCGCCGACCTCGACTCGGTAGTCGAGGAAGCGCTGCTGCAGAACTACGACCTAGTCGCCGCGGCGGCGAGGGTCGAACAGGCGGCGGCAATTGCCGGGATCGTCGGCGCCGATAAGTGGCCGCAACTATCCGCCGGCTTCAACGCGGCGCGGCGAAAGAACATTCTCCTCGGCATTCCAATCCCCGGTGACAAATCGATCCACAACAATTCCTTTGGCGTATCACTCGACGCGATGTGGGAGATCGACCTCTGGGGCCGGATCAACAAGGCCCAGACGGCGGCGCTGGCCGAGGTGGAGGCGAGCTGGGCCGATCTCGCCGGGGCACGGCTTTCCATCGCCGCGCAGACGGCCAAGGCATGGTTCGCCCTCACCGAAGCGAGGCAACAGGTCGACCTGGCCGAACAGACTGTCGAGAGTTTCCGGACGTCGTCCGTTTACGTGCGCAAACGTTACCAGCAGGGGGTAAGAACATCGCTCGACGTGCGGCTCGCGCTGGCCAACCTCGCCGCCGCCGAGTCGCTGCTCGAATTGCGGCACCAGCAGCTCGACCGATCGAAGCGCCAGCTCGAGATCCTGCTCGGACGCTACCCGGCGGCGGCCATCGAGGGGGAGTCGGAACTGCCGCCGATGCCGGCGGACCTGCCGGCAGGACTGCCCAGCGAACTTCTGATTCGACGCCCCGACCTGGTGGCGGCGGAAAGGCGATACGCCGGTACGCAGGCGAAGATTTCGGAAGCGCGCAGAGCGTTTTTTCCGCGTATTACTCTCACCGGCGCGGCCGGAACGCTGAGCGGACAGATCAACGACCTGGTCAAGGGCGACTTCAGCGTGTGGAGCCTCGCCGCCGGGCTCACGCAGCCGATTTTCCAGGGCGGCCGCCTGCGCGCCAACCTCGCGCAATCGCACGCTGTGGCCGACCAGGCGCTCGCGGGCTACGCGATCTCGCTACTGCGCGCGTTCGGTGAAGTGGAAATGATGATCGTCGCCGAGCAGCGGCTGGCGAAGCGTGTGGCGTACACGCAGGAAGCGGCCGACCAGTCGGTCGCCGCGCAGGCTCTCGCCGAGCGCCAGTACTCGGTCGGCCTGACCGAGTACATCACGGTGCTTGAAACCCAGCGCCGCGCCCTCAATTCGGTCAGCGAACTCATCACCGTCAAACGCGAGCGCCTCGAGGCGCGAATCAACCTGCACGTCGCACTCGGCGGGGGGTTCGATCTCGAAGACCAGTGGGAGCAGTTTCTCGTAGCCAGATCGAGCGAACAAACCGAAACAGAACAATCGGAGGCCTCCGGTGAAGATCAGTGAGACCAAATTGAAGGTAATATTGCCGTTCGGGATTCTAATCGTCGGCGCACTCATCGCCCTCGTGATGGTCAAGTCGCGCGCGCCCGTCTCCACGCGGACGGTCGTCGAGTATGCGCCGCTGGTCCGCGTCGTCGAGGCACAGCCCGGAGACCTTCAGCTCGAGGTCCACACCCAGGGCACGGTCAGGGCGCGGACGGAAACCAGGTTTGTCGCGCAGGTCGCCGGGACGATTATCAGTGTGTCGCGCAGCTTCGCCTCCGGCGGCTTCTTCGAAGAGGGCGACGTGCTGGTGGAGATCGATGCCAGCGATTACCGCGTGGCGGTGGCGACGGCGGAGGTATCGGTCGCGCAGGCACGCGTTCGCCTGGAAACCGAGGAAGCGCAGGCGGAGGTGGCGCGCGAGGAGTGGGCGGAGCTGGGCACCGGCGGCGAGTCGCCGCTGGCGACCCGGGAGCTGCAGCTCCAGGAAGCGCGGGCGGCTCTGAACGCCGCCGAGGCGATGCTGGGGAAAGCCCGCCGCGACCTTGAACGAACGAAGGTCCGCGCTCCGTTTGCCGGACGCATCCGGGCCAAACTCGCCGACCTCGGCGAATACGTTGCACCGGGCGTGCCCGTCGCCGACGTCTACTCGGTCGATTTCGCCGAAGTGAGGCTCCCGATACCGGACGCCGAACTGGCCTTTCTCGACCTCCCCGTGGACTACCGTGGGGCGGCGGCAGAGGAACCAGGACCCGAAGTGGTGCTGTACACCGACTTCGCCGGGCAACGCCACTCCTGGAAAGGCCGTGTCGTTCGCGTCGAGGGGGAGATCGACCGGGTGAGCCGCATGGTTCACGTTGTCGCCCAGGTGGCCGACCCCTACGGAAAGCAGGACGGTGAAGACGGCCTGCCGCTGGCGGTCGGAATGTTCGTGGAGGCGCGGATTGCCGGGCGGATTGTTTCTGATGCAATCAAGGTGCCGAGAACGGCCCTTCGCGGCTCCCGGGTGTTGATCGTCGACGAAGAAAGCAAACTGCGCTTCCGCGATGTCGACGTGCTGCGCCTCGACAGGGGATACGCGGTTATTCTCGGCGGCGTGACGCGCGGTGACAGGGTGTGCGTATCGACTCTCGAAGCGGTCAGCGACGGGATGAAAGTGCGGACGTTGGAGGCGAAAGACGAGACGGCGACGTCCGGGGGTGCGCAATGAACAAGGCCATCGAGTGGTTCGCCGCCAACCACGTCGTCGCCAACCTGTTGATGGCGTTCATCGTAGCCGCCGGTGTCCTGACGATACCCTCGATCACAAAAGAAGTGTTCCCGGAATTCAACCTCGACATGCTCACCGTCTCGGTGCGCTACCTCGGCGCCGCTCCCGAGGAAGTCGAAGAGGGGGTTTGCATCAAGATCGAGGAGGCGGTCCAGGACCTCGAAGGAATCAAGCGCCTCGAATCGAACGCGTCGGAGGGTGTGGGGACGGTAATCGTCGAGATCGAACCGGACGCCGACTCGCGCAAATTGCTCAACGACGTAAAGGCGCGCGTCGACGCCATCGAAACGTTTCCCGTCGAGACGGAAAAGCCCGTGATCTCCGAATTGACCAACCGCCGCCAGGTTATTGACATTGCGATCCACGGGCCGGTCGACGAGGCGTCGCTCAAGGCGCTCGGCGACCGTGCCCGCGACGAACTAACGGCGATCGACGGCATCAGCCAGGTCGACCTCGTTGCGGCCCGGCCGTACGAGATTTCGATCGAAGTATCGGAAGAGTCGCTTCGCCGCCACGGACTGACGTTCAGCTATGTCGCCAATGCGGTGCGACGGTCCTCGCTCGACATGCCGGGTGGATCGATTCGAACCGCCGGGGGAGAGATCCTCCTCAGGACCAAGGGCCAGGCGTACCGCGGGCACGAGTTCGAGCGCATCGTACTGTTCACCCGCCCCGACGGCACCCGTCTGTTGCTCGGAGACGTCGCCCGCGTGGTAGACGGGTTCGCCGAGACCGACCAGTCGGCCCGGTTCGCCGGCGAGCCGGCCGTCGGGCTCCGCGTGTACCGGGTCGGAGACCAGAGCGCGCTGAAGATCGCGGAACTGGTTCGTGAATACGTCGGCGAAGCGCAGTCGAGGATGCCCGCAAGTGTCACGATCACGGCGTGGAACGACTACTCGCGCATCCTCCGGGGCCGTCTCGACCTGATGCTCAGGAGCGCTCGCAACGGATATATCCTGGTGTTCATCATCCTGGCGCTGTTTCTCAAGCTCCGCCTGGCGTGGTGGGTCAGCCTCGGAATTCCCATATCGTTTCTCGGCGCTCTGTGGTTGATGCCGACGCTCGGCGTGACGATCAATATGATCTCTCTCTTTGCGTTTATTGTGGTGCTGGGTATCGTGGTGGACGATGCGATCATTGTCGGCGAGAACATATACAAACACCACGAGAAAGGCGTTTTGGGCTACAAAGGATCCGCGGGCGGAGCCCGGGAGGTCGCCACTCCTGTGATCTTCGGCGTGCTGACCACCATCGCGGCGTTCTCTCCGCTCCTGATGGTGGTGGGGACGATGGGCAAGATCATGAGGGTGATCCCCATTATTGTCATCGCGACGCTGGTGTTCTCACTCGTCGAGTCTCTCCTTATCCTGCCGGCGCACCTCTCGCACGTACGTCACAAGACCGGGAAAAGCCGTGTCGGCCAGCGATGGAGTCGGCTGCAGGGGGCATTCGACGACCGGCTCCGGTGGCTCGTCGAACGGGTGTACAAACCATCGCTCGATCTGGGACTTCGCTTTCGCTACGCGACCCTTGCTCTTGCCGTATCCACGCTGCTGATTACCATGGGTGTCGTCGGTGCGGGGTGGGTCAAGTTCGTATTCTTTCCCAAGGTCGAGTCGGATTTCGTTTCGGCCGCGCTCGAGATGCCGCCGGGAACGTCGGTCAAACAGACGGAGGAAGCCATCCGTGCTATCGAAGAGAGCGCGCTGGCTCTCCAGGTCGAACTCGACAGCACGATTGGCGACGACCAGGTCCGGCCGGTCAAATATATCTTCAGCGCGATCGGCGACCAGCCCTTGAGCACGCGTCGGAGCAATCGCATGGGCGGTGGGCCGGGATTTTCCACCAGTAACATTGGCGAAGTCGTCATGGAGCTGGCGCCGTCGGAGGACCGCGATTTTACCAGCGCCGCTATCGGCAACCGCTGGCGCGACTCGACGCCCTCCATTCCCGATGTAGTCTCGCTCACGTTCTCGGCGAGCATCTTTTCTCCCGGCGAACCGATCAACGTGCAGCTGACGGGACTCAATATAGACAACCTGCAGGCGGCGTCGGAACGCCTCAAGGGCGAGTTGAACCAGTACGCAGGGGTGTTCGACATCGCCGATTCGTACCGGGTCGGAAAACAGGAAGTCAAACTGAGGATCAAGCCGGCGGCGGAGTTGTTGGGACTGACCCAGATCGACCTGGCCCGCCAGGTGCGGCAGGCCTTCTACGGCGAAGAAGCCCAGCGTATCCAGCGCGGCCGCGACGACGTGCGGATCATGGTGCGTTATCCGGAGGAGCAGCGGCGCTCGCTCGCCGACCTGGAGAACATGCGCATCCGCACCCCCGACGGCGGCCAGGTGCCGTTCTCGGTGGTCGCCGAGGCGTCGCCGGGCCGCGGTTACGCGTCGATCCGGCGCATCGATCGGCAGAGGACGGTCAACGTCACCGCAGACGTCGACAGCAAGCGGGGAAACGCCGCCGAAGTGCTGGCCGACCTGCGCGAGAGGGTACTCCCCCGGATCCTGGCCGACTATCCCGGCGTGTCCTTTACGTTCGAGGGTGAACAGCGAGAACAGGCCGAGACGATGGGCGGATTGAAGCGGGGATTCGGTTTCGCGCTGCTGGCCATATTTGCGTTGATGGCCATTCCTTTCAAGTCGTATATTCAGCCGCTCATCGTCATGAGCGTCATTCCGTTCGGAATCGTTGGTGCCGTCTGGGGCCACGTGATCATGAGGCTCGATTTGACGATTCTCTCCATGTTCGGAGTCGTGGCGCTGGCCGGCGTCGTGGTGAACGACAGCATCGTGCTCGTCCACTACATCAACGCGCGCCGCGGCGAAGGCATGCCGATGGACAAAGCTGTTCGAGTGGCGGGAGTCGCGCGTTTCCGCGCGATCCTGCTCACGTCGGTGACGACCTTCGCCGGTTTGTCGCCCCTGCTGCTCGAGCGCAGCGTTCAGGCGAAGTTCATGGTGCCGATGGCGGTGTCGTTGGCCTTCGGTGTAGTGTTCGCCACTTTTATCACCCTTATGATCGTACCGGTGTCGTACATGATTCTCGAGGACATCAAATCCCTGGCCGCGCGCGTGTTCGGGCGCCGCGTGGAAGGACCGGAACCCGTTGAAGTGACGAACTCCGGCCGATGAAGAACGCAAGCACACGAAACGACGGTAACCCGCTGCTCGAGGGGCCGATCGGCCGCACCCTCGTCCGCATGGCGCTGCCCATGGTGTTCGGGATGGCGTCCGTCATCCTGTTCAACGTCGTAGACACTCTCTACGTCGGCCGTCTGGGCGCGAACGATCTGGCGGCCATGAGCTTCACGTTTCCCGTCGTCTACATGCTGATGCACGTGGCGGTGGGGCTGGGTGTGGGGTTGACGTCTGTGATTTCCCGCGTCATCGGGGCGGGTGACCACGAGCGGGTCCGCCGGCTTACATCCGACGGGCTCATCCTGGCGAATACCGTCGTGGTGGTGCTCGCGTTCGCGGGATTTGTAACCATCGGCCCGCTGTTCCGCGCGCTTGGCGCCGGCGACGACATGCTCCCCCTGATCGAGTCGTACATGAAATGGCTCTACTTCGGCGTCGGATTCCTCGTCATACCCATCGTCGGCAACAGCGCGATCCGCGCGACCGGGGATACGAAAACTCCGGCGATCATCATGGCCGTCGCCGGCCTCGTGAACATCGTCCTCGACCCGTTGTTGATCTTCGGGCTGGGGCCGTTTCCGAGGCTCGAGCTGGAGGGGGCGGCGATCGCCACCGTCATCTCGTGGGCCATCACGTTTGTCGCCGCGTTCTGGATCCTGGGGCGGCGGCTGCACATGATCGAGTTCCGGATTCCGCGACCCGCCGAAATGTGGCGATCGTGGCGGGCAATATTATACGTGGGTATACCGGCGTCGGCGACCCAGGTACTCGTCCCCGTGGCCGCCGGAATCGTGACACGGATAATGTCGGCGTTCGGCCCCGCGGCGGTGGCGGCATTCGGAGTGGGGACTCGTGTGGAGGCGCTCGCCATGATCGGCGTGTTTTCACTGGGAGCTGCGCTGGCGCCCTTTATCGGCCAGAATTACGGTGCGCGCAACTGCGACCGTCTCCGCCGGGCAATACGGTTCTGCGGTCTGGCGGTGGTGGCGCTCGGGGCGTTGTCCTTCGTGATACTCGCCCTGCTGGCTCGGCCGATAGCGATGGCGTTCAGCGACCAGGAAGAGGTCATCGCGGTCATCGTGAGATACCTGCGCATCATGCCGGCAGCCTACGCGTTCCACGGATTCGCCCTGCTCGTGATATCGGCATTCAACGCGCTCAACCGGCCGATTACGTCGGTGATGATCAACTTCTTCCGTCTGTTTCTCCTCGGTGTCCCGCTGGCGTGGGTGGGGGCTCGTTTCGTCGGGATCGACGGCGTCTTTACCGGGCTGGTCATCGCCAACATTTTGACGGCCGTCATCGCCTACGGCGCCATCA
>CBDUWU010000070.1:0-14640 GCA_965371015.1 uncultured bacterium
CTCGAGGGGAGGATCTCGTCGAGGGGACACGATTTATCGGGTAGCTACGACCTGATCGAACGGGCGATCATCAACCCTCTCAAGCGTATCGAGGGGGTCGGAACGGTCAATATCGACGGCGTCGAGCCCAAGGAAGTCGCCATCTACCTCAGCCTCGACAAGATCAAGGCCCACCGGGTCGATGTCGACCGGCTCTTCGTCCAGCTCCAGGGGTCCAATATGAATGCGTCCGGTGGTGAGATCACGGCGGACGGACTGCGTTACAGTATCCGATCGGAGGGGAGTTTCCGGTCGTTCGAACAGGTAGAGAACCTCGTCGTCAATGCCGAGGGCCTCAAGCTCAAGGATATCGCCACCATCTACTATGGCGAGCCGGTCGTTACGTATGGGCGTTACCTGGACGGTGAGAAGGCGATCGCTTTCTGGATTCAGAAGGCGAGCAACGCCAACACCGTCGACGTGGCCCGGAAGGTCAACGCGGCGATGGCGAGGATGAACAACGACCCGGCCCTCGAAGGCATCAACGTGCTGCTGTTCTTCGACCAGGCGGAGGAGATACTGCACGGTCTCCACAGCACGCGGCAGGCGGGTATCATCGGCGGCCTCTTCGCGATCATCATACTGTACTTCTTTCTCCGGCGGCTCACTACGACGCTCATCGTGGCGATCGCGATTCCGTTCTCCGTCATCTGCACCCTTGCGTTCCTCTACTTCACGGGGCGCACCCTCAATATGCTCACGATGATGGGGTTGATGCTGGGAATCGGGATGCTGGTCGACAACGCCATCGTGGTGTTGGAGTCTATCTTCCGCCACCAGTCGAAGGGAACAGAGAGCCGCGAGGCGTCCATCGTGGGCACGAGAGAGGTCGCCACCGCCGTGACGGCGGCGACTCTGACGTCTGTGATCGTGTTTGCCCCGATCGTCTTCGGGTCGACCTCCGACGAATTGTTCGTGTGGCTTTCTTCGGTCGGAATCACGATATCAGTGGCGATCCTGTTTTCGCTGTTGATTTCGCTCACTTTGATACCGTTCCTGACCTCGCGGATCCTCAAGCCCAAGAAGGTCAAACCCTCGGCTATGCTCGGCCGGATGGTGGAACGTTACGTCAAAACACTCCACTGGACGACGTTTCGCCACACGAAACTCACTCTGTTCGTGTTCGTCCCGCTCCTCGTGGCGCTTTCGATCGGGGCCGGCATAGTGTTCAAGATCTTCGAGATGGACGAGGAGTCGGAGATCCTCATCAAGCGGATCTACCTGGAGTACGAGTTCACCGACAACCTGGGCTACCAGCAGACTCGTGGCTACGTCGAACGTCTGGAAAAGGTGCTCGAAGCGCACGAAGAAGAACTCGACATCCGGACGGTGTACAGCTATTACGCGGACAACCGCGCGGGGACAACCGTGTACTTCACCGACCAGTATCTCGACAAGAAGAAACTCGTCGAGAAGCGAAAAGCGCTCCGTGAGATTCTCCCCGAGATGGCCGGGGTCAAGATCCGACTCGGTGACGAAGAAGGAGGCAGTTCGGGAGGCGCCTCGGTGATCGAGGTGAACATATTCGGAGAGGACAAGCAGGCGCTCAACGATCTGGCCGACGAGGTCAAACGCCGCTTCGAGTACCTGGACAATTTCACCGACATCAAGACGAGCGTGGAAATGGGGCGCGAACAGATCCAGATCACTCTCGACCGTGAGCTGGCGTCGCGTTATTCGCTCACGGCCGAGGGAATCGCGGGTATCATGAATCTCACTTTTCGCGGCGTCCAGCTCAACCGTTTTCAGTCGCAAGACCGCGAAGTCCCGATGTATATCTCGCTGGATCCGTCCGACAAGGTCGGTATTTACAACCTCCAGAACCTCCTCGTCGGCATGCAGGAAGACCGTGAAATCACGCTCGGTTCGATTGCCGAGTTCGCCGAAGTCCGCGGCCCGAGCAACATACGGCGCCAGAATCAGATGACGACGGTGTCGGTGCAGGGGATGTTCGAGGGGGAAGACAACAGCGAGATCATGGCCGGAATTACGGCGATCATGAACTCGATCGAATATCCGGTCGGGTACTACTGGTCGTACAGCGACCGCATCCGCGAGCGCGAACAGCAGCAGTCGCAGATGGGCATCAACGCCCTGCTCGCCATTGCGTGCGTCTATATGCTGATGGCGGCGTTGTTTGAATCGCTGCTGCATCCGCTCGTGATCATGCTGTGCCTCCCGCTGGCGGCGGTCGGCGTGGTGTTGATCATGGTCTTCACGGGGACCAAGATGGGAATCATGGCGATGATCGGCATCGTTATTCTGATCGGCGTGGTGGTGAACAACGGAATTGTCCTCATCGACCATATCAACAACTTCCGAAAGCGCGGTTATTCGCTGGAAGAAGCCGTTATGGAGGGCGGCCGCGAGCGGTTCCGTCCGATCGTGATGACGGCGGCGACCACCGTCCTGGGCCTGTTTCCAATGGCGGTGGGCAACGCCCACATTGGCAATGGCCAGTACTTTCCGCTGGCGCGCGCCGTCATGGGCGGGCTGATCAGTTCCACCTTCCTCACTCTTCTTGTCCTGCCCACTTTTTACGTATTCGGCGAGGCGGTCAGAGCTTACGTCGTCCGTATCCTGCGCACTGCGCTGATTCGATCCGGATTGTGGACAGAGCGGGTGTAAGCCTCGCGCGCCACGCCCGTCTAAGCGGAGAAACGAAAAGGGCTTTACAACCCACCTGGCAGTGGGCATAATACTATCTCGAAGCGTCGAGCCGGTCCCCGGGGCGTCGACGAAACTTATAATTTGAATAAATACAGCAGCTTAGACGCCGAGTTACAACGGATCAGGAGGACATAATGTCGAACGAAATCGAAATCACCGATGCCAATTTCGCGGCCGAAGTCGAGGGTTCCGATATACCGGTCCTCGTTGATTTCTGGGCGCCGTGGTGCGGCCCCTGCAAGATGATCGCGCCGATCGTCGAGGAGATCGCGGCCGAGTACCAGGGCAAACTGAAGGTTGGAAAACTCAACACGGATGACAACACGCAAGTGGCGACCAAGTTCGGGATCATGAGCATCCCGACTCTGATGATCTTCAAGGGTGGCGAGGTCGTCGAGCGCATCGTTGGAGCCCACGCCAAAGAATCACTGACGAACAAAATCGACTCCGTCATCGATTGACGGAACGGCACCATTGGTACCGATCCGGCCGGTCCGCCTTCAGGCGGGCCGGCCATTTTCGTGCTGTCCCGCCCCTTGCCCCGGTGTCCCGGACCTCCTCCGCTACAGGTCCGATTCTTGCTTCAGAAAGTCGGTTATGTTACGCAAATTAAGCATGATAATGATTCTGGCCGCTCTGACTGCTTGTGGTTCGGGCGCCGATCAGCGGACCGGCGGGCGGGCGCAGGGCGCCCGGGTGGCTGGCATCTCCGACTCCCTCAAGGCGATACCGCGCAGTGGCGGACGCGTGGTTATCGGCGTTCAACACGAACCCGAGATGTTGAGCGAAATCCTGAACGCCATGGCGACCAACAATATGGTCTGCAACCTCATTTTCAGCAAGTTCGTCAAGTACGATGACTCCCTGACCCTCATCCCGGACCTGATCACAGAGATACCGACGGTGCAGAACGGTGGCGTCTCCGGGGACCACCTGACGTACACGTATCACCTCCGCCAGGACGCTCGCTGGCACGACGGCCGGCCCGTCACCAGCGCCGACGTCGCGTTCACTTTCGATGTCATTATGGATCCGCAGGTCAATGTGGAGTCGCGGGAAGGCTGGGACATTGTCCGCTCGGTGGACACCCCGGACGACCACACGGTCGTGTTCAACCTGAAGCGTCACTACCCCGACTTTGTCAGTGAGACTTTCTTCGACGAATCCGTGCTCCCGAAGCACATTCTGGAATCGAAGAAAGGCAGGCTGTTTCATTCGGCGCGCTTCCACCACGCTCCCGTGGGTTCCGGTCCGTTCAGATTCCGGGAATGGGTACCGGGATCGCACCTGATACTCGTCGCCAACGATGACTATTACGGAGAAGGGCCGTACCTGAGGGGTATTGTTTTCAAATTCATTCCCAACGAGAACACGCTGCTCATCCAGTTGCAGACCGGCGAGATCGATATTTTTGACAACGCCAACATCAATTTCATCGATCAGTTACATGCGATTCCCGGAATCAAAGTCCACAAGACCCCCATGTTGATGTACGAACATCTCGACCTCAACACGGAGCACGAGATCTTGCGCGACAAACGCGTCCGGCAGGCGCTCAGCTACGCTACCAACAAGAAGGAAATCGCGGAGCAGATCTACAAGGGGCTCGTGACCGTGGCCCCGCTGGACGAATTTCAGGCGTCGCGGTATTTCCACCAGGAGGTCGCCGACCTGGTCGTTTACGACCCGGTTCATGCGCGACGGCTGCTTCGCATCGCGGGATGGCACGATACCGACGGCGACGGATTTCTTGACAAGGACGGACGCAAACTCGAACTCTCCATCACGGCGAGCGCCGGGCAGCTCAACCGCGAAAGGACCGAGCTAGTGCTCCGCGAGCAATTCAGCCAGATCGGCGTCGATCTGAAGATCCGCAACTACAACGGCACCGTGCTCTATGGAACGTACGAGGATAAGGGAATACTCAAACGAGGCAAGTTTGACATCGCCATGTACGCGTGGCTTTCCTCGCCGGACCCGGCCACCAAGGAAGCGCTGTACTCGTCGAAGAATATTCCGCCGCGGGGCCAGAACAACCCGCGGATCGACAACAGCGAGCTGACCAGACTGCTCGCGCGGGGATCCGCGGAAGTCGACATCGGCAAGCGGATCGAAATCTACCGTCGGGTCTCGGAGATCCTCGTCGAGGAAGTCCCCGTAATCCCGCTTTTCTGGTACACCTCCGTTGACCCTTGTACCGAACGGCTGCGCAACTACCGGCCCAACCCGACACAGTCGGCCGATACGTGGAACGCCAGCACCTGGTACCTGCTCGATCAGCCGCTCCCCAACCAGTCTGCCAGCCGATAGCGGCGATTCAGGCACGAAACTCGCACCCATCGAATCCGATCGGTATGCCCGCGATGTTGCGTGCAATGTAAGGCATTGTAATAAAGAGAGTTATAGTCTATGTTGCGGTATTTCGGGAAAAGACTGCTCGAGATCATCCCCCTGATCATCGTCGTATCGCTCATCTGCTTTGCGTTAATGCAAGCAACGCCGGGTGGGCCGACAGCCATGCTGTCCCAGAACCCGATGGTCAAACCGGCAGACCTGGCCAGAATCCGGGCCAATTTCGGGATCGACGAGCCGGTGATCGTCCAGTACTTCATGTGGCTCAAGCGGGTCGTTCTCTATGGTGATTTCGGCAACTCGTACGTGACCGGCGAGCCGGTGTCCGAGATGATCCGCCAGCGAATGCCCGCCACGCTCGAACTCATGGGGAGCGCATTTCTGCTCGCCTTCCTGTTCGGGATCTCCGGCGGGATCATTGCGGCACTGAAGCGATATACCAAACTCGATTCGGTGATCACGTTGTTCGCCCTGGTCGGGATCTCGATCCCGATATTCTGGATGGGGCTCATGTCGATGATGCTCTTCACGGTCAAGTTCCGCCTGCTCCCGTCGGCGGGGATGTTTTCGCTGGGGGAACCGTTCTCGATGATCGACCACCTCCGGCACCTGTTGATGCCGTCGCTCGTCCTTTCGCTCCTCTTTGTCTCCAGCTGGAGCCGTTACATGAGGGCGAGTCTGAGCGAGGTGCTCCAGATGAATTATATCGACGTCGCGCGGGCCAAAGGGGCGTCGCGCGGCAGCGTGATCTTCAAGCACGCGATACGAAACGCCGCCATTCCGGTACTGACGGTAATTGCGCTCAATCTGCCGGCGCTCTTTACTGGTTCGATCATTACCGAAACTGTTTTCGCGTGGCCGGGTATGGGCAGGCTGTTTTACGACGGGCTGCTGCGGCAGGACTATACGAGGCTGATGGGAATCATTTTTATGGCGTCGATCTTGATCGCTTTTCTCAACCTTATCGCCGATATGATCTATGGCATACTCGACCCCCGCATTAGATACGCTAAGTAAGCGGGATGGTGACGAGAAGCGGAGCACCCAGGTCCGCACCGTTCACCCGCTGCGCGAAACGTTCAGTCCGTCGCCCAGGCGCCGTTCCCGTCAGGAGCGTCGGGGCTTCCTGAGCTACCTTCGCGTCAACCCCCTAGCATACGCGGCGCTGATCGTCCTGGGGCTGATAATTGCGGGCGCTGTCCTGGCGCCGCTGCTGAGCCCGTTCGACAAGGACAAGATCGACCTCACCAAGCAGTACCTGCCCCCGTCGCTCGACCACCCGTTCGGTACGGATGACCTGGGGCGCGACATATTTGTTCGAGTGATGCACGGCGGCCGCGTGTCGCTGGCCGTGGGTTTCCTGGCGATGGCGGTCGCTCTGCTGCTGGGGTTGCTGGCGGGAGGTGTGGCCGGGTACTACGGCGGAATTGTCGACACAGTCGCCATGAGATTCGTCGACCTGATGCTGTCGATACCTGTGTTCTTCGTGATCTTGTTTCTCGCCAGCACGATGGCGCCGGGCATCCTCGTCATCTGCCTTCTCATCGGCGCCACCCAGTGGATGGAAGTGGCTCGTCTGGTGCGCTCCGTTGTGATTACAACGCGTGAACTCGAATTCGTCGACGCGGCCAGGATCCTGGGGTTCTCGGACAAGCGGATAATCATCCGCCACCTGCTTCCCCACACAACCGCGCCGGTCCTCGTGGCGGGCACGCTGGGTCTTGCCCAGGCGATCATCATCGAAAGCGCATTGAGTTTCCTCGGTTTCGGTGTCCAACCGCCCACGCCCAGCTGGGGGGCGATGCTCCAGAACGCACAGGGGTACCTGTCGACATGCCCGTGGATCGCGATCTTTCCCGGCCTGATGATATTTCTCACCGTGGTATGCTGCAACATTCTCGCCGATTTCCTCGGCGAGGCGTTCAGCCCTCTCGATACCTCGAACTCCCGATAAGAACGCCGCGTAATCCCGATTTCGATTGAACGCCGGGGGACGATCTCGTATATTCCCTCGGGGTTTCGAGTTGCGTATCACTGTTTTCGGAGATTCGAATCATGAAGAAGAAAGCACACGGAATCGGCCTGCTCTCGGGAGGCCTCGACTCGGCGCTGGCGGCGCTGGTCGTGCGCGACGCCGGAGCCGACGTTACCTGTCTCCACTTTTTTACGGGGTTTTGCGTCACCGGGCACAACAGCCGCATCGGGCGCAAGAACCGGCCGATCGCCAATCACGCCCTGCTGGTGGCTGCCGAAATCGGTATTCCCGTCGAAATGGTTGATATCTCGGAAGAGTACCTGCCGATGGTCATGGCGCCGAAGCACGGTTATGGGGCCAACATGAACCCGTGCATCGACTGCCGCGTGTTCATGCTCGACCGCGCGCGGCGCTTCATGGAAGAAGCGGGCGCCGATTTCGTATTCACCGGTGAGGTCATCGGCCAGCGACCGATGTCGCAGATGCGCAATACGCTGAACATGACAGAGAAGGAAGCGGGGTTGAAGGGAGATTTGCTGCGGCCGCTTTCGGCGAAACTGCTCGAACCGACGGAAGTCGAAGTCAAGGGACTGATCGACCGTGAGAAGCTGTACGATTTTAACGGTCGCAACCGCAAGCCGCAGATCGAGCTCGCCCGGAAGTATGGAATCGAGGAATACATGCAGCCGGCAGGGGGCTGCTGTTTCCTCACCGACGAAAATTATTCGCGTAAACTCCAGGATCTGCTCGACGCGCGGCAGGGGCGTGAGCTTTCCATGGATGACGTGTACCTGCTCGGTGTGGGGCGGCACTTCCGCCTGGGGCCTGATCTTCGTGTGATCGTGGGGCGCAACGAAACCGAGAACAACTTCATGGAATTTTATGTGGCCACACGTTGGGCAGCGCGCGCGGTGGAATTCAAGGGCCCCCTCGGCCTGGTGATGGGCGAACCGGACTACGATTCTCTCGGCAGGGTCGCGGCACTCATTGCTCGCTACTGCGACGGGAAACGGGAAGCGTCGGTCCGCGTAGAACTCGAAAGGGATGGGGAAAAGCGCACGTTTGACGCTCCGCCCGCGGACAACGATCTCATCGAGGAGCTTCGAATATGACGAACGCGGATCGCTACGTGGCAGTGTTCATCACGGTTCCCGATGTCGAAGAGGGTGAGCGCATCGCGGCCGCCCTGGTCGAGGAGCGGCTGGCGGCGTGCGTCAACGTGCTGCCGGGTTGCCGGAGCGTGTACCGCTGGGAGGGTGAGGTCCAGAGCGACGACGAGGCGTTGATGATGGTCAAGACGAGCAGCGAGGGCTTCGCGGCGCTCGAGCGGCGTGTTGCCGAGCTCCACCCCTACGACGTCCCCGAAATCATCGCCGTCGACCTTACCGCCGTCTCCGCCTCCTATCGTGAATTCCTGAAGGAATCCCTCACACGCTGATATCCCCGATCCGCACCCGCGCCCGCACCCGGTGCCGCACACCGTGGTCGACTATTCGACTATATAGAGGGACAAAAAAACCCCTGCCCGAAGTGGGACAGGGGGCGCCGCTTGCTGGGAACGGACGGACTCGCCGGCCGTCCGGTTCCCGGCCTCATATCATCAGCCCAGCGTGTACGCCGTTTCCACGAGTGCCGTGGCGGCGTGGAGCGCCGCGCGCGCCATCGATGCCGAAACCACGACCGCCGTGCGCACCAGGGCTTTACCGACCGTTACACCCGCTCGCAGAGACGACTTGACCGCGTCCAGTCCGTAGCTGGGTTCGCGGTCCTGTACCTCGCAGATCGCCACGAGGGTGACCTCGGAGCCGCCGGCAACCTCGCAGGTAGTCACCGATACGACCCGGGCCGCTTTTTTGCTGTCAGTGCAAGTGCTTGCGGGCAAGTAAGTTATGGATGTCGCAATCAGTAACGCGCAAATAAGGCAAATCAGGGGGGCTTTCATATTCTCTCCTTATGTCTACGTATACGCTGTTAACGCCCGAAAGGTTCCGTGTGGAGCGGATTTTGCAGAATGCCCCTTGAACTCGTCCAGAGGGAACAATGAGGAGTTTGGGGAAATCGAGGAGAGCGGACGCCGGGCATCCGGCGACCGCCGGCCAAAGGAGGCTTGAAATGCGCAAGGCACTATTTATATTATGTTTGATCGCAATCAGTTATCCCGTCGGGGCGTCTGCCCTCGTCGGTATCTCAATCGGCGGCAAAGTCGGGTATTCCGATTACAGCGGCGACATCTTCGCGGGTAGCGGCGATCTGGGCAACGGGACCGCCTACGGCGTGATTCTCGGGTTCGGCGCCGTCCCGGTCATCAACTTCCAGCTCCGCGCGAGCTATTTCGCCAAGGATGTCGAGCTGTCTTATGAATACATGGGACAGACTCTGGAGGCGGCTTTCGAATTCCGTGACGTCGCGATGACGGCGCTGCTGACCAGGAGCGTCTTCGCTCCGACCGGATCGCCGATTAACTTGTATCTCGGCGGCGGTGTCGGCTACCACTTCATGAACACCGAGGTCGCCCTGGCGGCCGCCGAAGGCACACTCTCGACCGACCCGTTATCCGCGGTGCAGAACGTCGGCAAGATGAGCCTCGAAGGCCTCGCCGGCCTCAAGCTGGGCGCGCCGGCGTTTCCGCTGTCCGCGTTCGGCGAGGTCGGCTACGGCGTGATCTTTACGACGGAACGCTTCTCGGTTACCCAGGTTTCCGCCGGTGTGATGCTCTCATTCTGAGTGTGCGCCACAGACGGGCTGCTGAAAAGACCGGCGTGCCGCCACGGCACGCCGGTCTTTTCACTTCCACCGGTATCACGACTCAGTTATCCTGCGAACCCATGGGTCCTGCCAGCAGAGGATAGAATTATGAGTGGTTTCAAAGTCGGAGTTGCACTCAGCGGCGGGACGGCCAAGTCCGTCGCCCACGTTGGCGTGCTGAAGGCGCTGGTCGAGGGGGGTATTCCCATCGATTACGTGGCGGGTACGAGCGGTGGCAGTATCGTCGGTGCCATGTTCGCGTCGGGAATGCCGATGTCCACGCTCGAGGCGACGGCCACGACGATGAGCTGGCGCAAGCTCATCAGCATCCGCCTGAGCCGCCTCGGTTTTGTCTCCAGCGAAGCCATCGAACAATTCGTCACGGAAATGGTCGGTGACATTACGTTTGCCGATCTGAAGATCCCCATGAAGGTGGTTGCGGCCAACCTCGTTACCGGCGAAAAGAAAGTATTCAGCAGCGGCCCGCTGGCGCTTGCCGTCCGGGCCAGCTGCAGCATTCCCCAGATTTATCTGCCCGTGATGGTCGACGGCGAGTACTGCGTTGACGGCGGGCTCTCGGAGTATCTGCCGGTGGAGACCCTTCGAGGCATGGGTTGCGACTTCTGCATCGCGTCACACCTCGCACCGCACAATGCTTCCTACCGCCGGCCCCACCATATTCTGCACATCGTCATGCAGATCACGGGACTCATGGCGCGGAAAAACTACCGGGAGTCTATCACCCTGGCCGACTGTCTCATTCACCCGAACCTCGATGGCTTCAGTTCGTTCGATTTCAACAGCTCGGACAGGATGATGGAACTGGGCTATAATACAACCAGGGCGGCGATGGATGGTCTGCGCCGGGAACTGAAACGGAAGCGCCGGCCGTGGTCGCGCCTCTGGCACAAGCTCAACGGTTGAATCATGGTGAACAAATGGAAATCAGAAGGGTCAATGAACACGTCTGGGAGATTCCCCGCGAGGGCGGCATGCGCGTTCCCGGACGGATATTCGCCAGCGAGCACCTCATGGAATCGATCCGGGGCGACATCGTCGCCCGGCAGGTCGCCAACGTAGCACACCTGCCGGGGATCGTCGGCTATTCGTGGGCGATGCCCGATGCCCACATGGGATACGGTTTTCCGATCGGCGGTGTGGCGGCGACGGAGTTCAATGAAGAGGGAGTCGTTTCTCCCGGCGGCGTTGGCTACGACATCAACTGCGGTGTCCGCATGCTGGCCGTCGACCTCAAGCGCGAAGATATCGAACCCCGTATCGACAAGATCGTGGAGTACCTGTTCAAGACCGTCCCGTGCGGCGCTAACCCACACGAATCGGGGATGGGGCATCTGAGCGCAGGCGAGCTCCGGCAGGTGCTCGCGGATGGGGCACGCTTCGCCGTGGAGCGGGGTTTCGGCTGCGGGCAGGACCTCGAACACACCGAAGATAAGGGGTGCCTGGGGGATGCCGACCCCGGGGCCGTGAGCGACCGCGCCGTCGAGCGAGGCCGCCGCCAGCTCGGATCGCTAGGTTCCGGCAATCATTTTTTCGAAGTCGGTTACGTCGAGGAGGTCTTTTCGCGGACGGCGGCCGGGGCGTGCGGGCTCGAGGAGGGAGGCGTCACCGTTCTGATCCATACGGGATCGAGGGGATTCGGACACCAGGTCTGCACCGACTTTCTGCGCACGATGGCGAAGCACTCGCACGAGTTTCCATATACTCTGCCCGACCGGCAGCTGGCCGCGGCGCCGCTGAAGTCGGCGATCGGTCGCGACTATCTCGCCGCAATGGCGGCGGCGGCCAACTACGCGTGGGCGAACCGCCAGACACTGATGGCGCTCGGTCAGCGGGCCATCGCCAGGGCGATGGGCTGTCCACCCGAACACATGGGTTTCCGGCTCCTGTATGATATTTCACACAACATCGCCAAAATAGAGACGCACGATGTGGACGGAGAGCGCAGGAAGGTCTGCGTCCATCGCAAAGGAGCCACGCGCGCCTTGCCGCCGGGCGATGGCCGCGTCCCGCTCCGTTACCGGGACGTGGGGCAACCGGTGCTGATTCCGGGGGACATGGGCACCTGCTCCTATCTCTGTGTTGGCGCCGACGCCGGCGGCGATCATCCGTTCTACAGTTCGTGCCACGGTGCCGGACGCCGGCTCAGCCGCAAGGCGGCGGTGCGCGCGGGGCGCGGCCGGTCGATAGCCGACGAGCTCGGGCGCTGCGGTGTCACGGTGGCGGCCCGTAACGCGCGTACCCTGGCCGAAGAAATGCCCGAGGCGTACAAGGATGTCTCCGAAGTCGTCGAGGTGATGAGCGGCGCGGGACTGCTCGTCAAGGTCGCGAAGCTGCGGCCGCTCGGAGTGATCAAAGGTTAATGCGCACCGTCTTTGTGCGATTATATCGACGTGTCATAAAAGCGATTACGGCGACTTGCATCACCGGCGCTTTTGGGGTATCATGCCCGTTGAAACGGAGACCCCGCTTCGAAGGTATCCCCTGATTCGACCATAACAACATGTGACGAGCGGCCGCCCGCCTGGTTCCCGGTCCCGACACGTCGAACGATCGAGGAGTTCGTAATGAGACGCATCCTGATTCCCATAATCGCATTACTGTTGCTACTGCCGGCCGTCAATAATGTATTCGCCCAGGACGAAGAAGAGCTCTGGCTGCGGTCCCCGCTCAAGTTCTCGCTTTCCGCCGAGCTTGGTATCGGTATGCCGCTCGGACCCGACGATTTCAACGACCGATGGAACGCGTCTTTTCCCGTCACCCTCGCGTTCGGGTATGCGTTCATCCCGTACCTCGAGGTCAAGGGCTGGGCGACGTACAGCTCGTGGGGGATCAGCAGTCTCACGGCGAAGGAGGCGATCGGCGTCCCCGGCGTAACCACCATCGATGGCGGAGGTATTTCAGTGGTCATGTACGGGGTATCGGTCAAAGTGAATCCGTTTCCCAACAGCCGCATGGCGCCGTACATTGAAATCGGCGGCGGGGCGTACCAGGCGAGCGCGGACGATTTGACCGTTACGGAAGACGGGCAAGTGATAATACCCAATTCCATGGACGACGCGAGTGGCCCCGTGATCACGGGCGCCTTCGGCATGCAGTACGGCATCAACGAGCGCTGGACCGCTTATTCGGAGTTCAACTACTACCACGGCCTGGGCGAATCATTCGCGCCGGGTAACCTGCTGCTTCGTGACCCTGACGACCCCGAGGTCGAGGGCAGCAGCATCCAGATCGGATCGATCGTCCTCGGCATCGCGATTGGTTTTTGATGGAGTCAACATGAACAAAGCGGGCCGCGCGGCGCTCGTCGCCGCCGTTCTTGTGGTATTTGCCACCGGCCATGTGAGAGCCGCCGGCGATCACGCGTTTACGTGGAGAATCGCCGGCGGTTC
Organism: uncultured bacterium; assembly: GCA_965371015.1. Lineage (GTDB taxonomy): Bacteria > Krumholzibacteriota > Krumholzibacteriia > WVZY01 > JAKEHA01 > CBDUWU01. The sequence continues at coordinate 13,192 of CBDUWU010000070.1, forward strand.
CTGCTTTCCGGTGAATCCCGAAAGACTGCGAGACCTCTACAACACCGGACTCAATCTGGAAGCGGGGCTCGGTTCGACGTTATCCCACGGGATTCGTGTGTACGGTGCGTACGATTTCAACTCGATCTTTGCCGACGAGCAGGCGGTGACCGATTTTGTCGCGTCACAGGATCCGTCGTTCGATACGAGCAGCACAGTCGACTCGAATCCCGCCCGGGTCCAGACTTTCATGGCACTCGCTGTCGTCGGGCTGACCCAGAACGTTTCCGCGAAGCCGTATCTTGTCGGCGGGGTCGGGTGGATGTGGCTCCGTAACGGAGACATCACCTACACCGGCGGAACTCTGGGGGGCGGGTCGGAGTCGGGGTTCGCCACAGCCCTCGGTGTCGGCGTCGATTTCCGCGCGGGATATACGATGAACGTCTTCGTCGAAGCGGTCTGGTTCGTCGGCTTCACGGGCGACAATGCCACCCAGGTTGTTCCCGTGAGGGTCGGTATTTATCGTTGAGCAATTTCTTGATTCGCGCTAGCTTCGAAACCGGAAACAGGGGAGTCTGTTCACCCGGGATTCGAGGAGGTACGCGATGAAGCCGTCCAGGTTGACAGCGATTCTGATAGCGATGACAGGGGTGATGCTGGTTTCGACACCGGCGTTCGGGGGCAAGCCGCACGACAGGAGCGGCTTTTTTATTGGATTCGGGCTGGGTTTCGGTGGGGCCAACTACACGACGGGTTCGGCTCTCGACGGCAGCACCGACGACTCCGGAGGTGGGGTGGGTAACTTCCGCCTGGGGGGCGCGGTCACGCCGAAGGTGCTGCTCGGCCTCGAGACCTCCGCGTGGGTGAGAAGCGAAAACGACGCGACGTTGACCTTCAGCGCGGTGACCGCCGCACTCACCTGGTATCCCGGCGATATCGGGGTTTACCTCCGCGGCGGCTTCGGTTTCGGCGGTTCGACGTACGAAGTCAAAGGCGATTTGTTCGGGTTGCCCGTCGATGTGAGCAAGACCGACAGCGGGTGGACCTTTCTCGCGGCGGGGGGATACGAGTGGCGCCTTACCGACAAGTTTGCGCTGGGACCTCAACTGGAAGTCGTGTACCTGGGGCTCGGCGGCGAACTGATCGATACCGCCAGTCTGCTGAACGTCACACTTCAGTTTGATTGGTACTGGTAGACCCGGACTTGGGCGTGTTAAAATGCTGGATTACAGGGTTTTAGAATAGCAGTGACTATCGCGAATTGGAGAACGTCATGTCGACGCAGATGACCGACAAACCGGGCGTGATGACAATCGAGAGGCATATCCTCCTGAAGCAGGCCGGATTTCCCGATGCCTCCGGGAGCTTGACATCGTTGCTCCAGGATATCGCCCTGGCCGGAAAACTGATCGCCAGCCGAACAACGCGGGCGGGGCTCGCCGACATTCTGGGTTCGACCGGCGAAATCAA
>CBDUWU010000071.1:0-14630 GCA_965371015.1 uncultured bacterium
GCCCCCCCGGGGGCGGTTAAACCTCCCCCCGTTTTGGGGGCACGGGCGGCGCAACTTTGGGCCGGGGGTCCCGGGGTTACCGGGGGCACGCCCCGCTGTTTACGGCCCGGATACCCGGGGAACGCCGGGGGATCTAAATAGAATAAACCCGGCAAAGTATTGCGTTGACCCGGCCTGGTTAAAAGTATAATAATATGTGTATATCGGTTTTCTACAGGGAGTCACAAGATGCTCAGCAAATCCGGAGTCCATGCGGTACGCGCCCTGGTGGTCCTGGCGGGGCTGCCGGCGGGCGCATACAGGGGCGCGTCCTCGATCGCCGACGAGACCGGTGCACCGCAGAACTACCTGGGCAAGCTCCTCCAGCTGCTGTCACGCCGGGGCCTGGTGGAATCTCAAAAAGGGCTGGGGGGAGGGTTTCGCCTGGCGCGGCCGGCGGGCGACATCTCGCTCTTCGACGTCATCGACGCCCTCGAGGACACGGGGCGCTGGAACGAATGCATCCTGGGCAATCCGTCGTGCTCCGACGATAATCCGTGCGCCGTCCACGCCAAATGGGGTCCGGTCAGGGACTCCTACCTCGGTCTGCTGAAGCAGACCTACATCATCGACCTCACGCCGGACAACAACGTCTGACCTGTTTTAATTTCCTTCGAGTACATCGCTCGTTCAATTTTTTGCCAGCCCATTCGGGGACTTCGTCCCCTCAGGACTTTGCGATCTCGATTGGTTTAGACCCTTCAGGTCGTTGCCAGCCCATTCGGAGCTTCGCTCCTCAGGACGGCGAAAGAACGAAATAGCTTCGCACCCTTCGGGTGCTCGCTCTTTCATCCTTTCGCCAGCCGTCGAAGCACCGACTGCAGGATGCCGCCGTTACGGTAGTAATCCACTTCGACGGGCGTGTCGATGCGCACCGTCGTGTCGAACTTCGTCGCGCCGCCGTCCGGGCGGGTCGCGACGACCTCGAGCGTCTGTCCGGCGGTGAGGTTGTCGTCGAGTCCCGGGATGTCGAAGGTCTCGTCGCCTTTGAGCCCGAGCGACTCCGCCGATTCCCCCTCCTTGAACTGGAGCGGTAGCACCCCCATACCGACGAGGTTACTGCGGTGGATGCGCTCGTAACTCCGGGCGATCACCGCTCGGATACCGAGCAGCGTGGTTCCCTTGGCCGCCCAGTCGCGGCTCGAACCCGTCCCGTACTCCTTGCCGGCGATGACGACGAGCGGCGTCCCCGACTCCTGGTAGGCCAGCGATGCGTCGTAGATCGTCGTCTCGTTGTCGCCGGGGAAGTACCTGGTCCACGAACCTTCCGATCCGGGCACGAGGAGATTGCGCAGGCGGATGTTGCCGAAGGTGCCGCGCACCATGACCTGGTGGTTGCCGCGGCGCGACCCGTAGCTGTTGAAGTCGCGCGGTTCGACGCCGTGCTCGACGAGGTAGCGGCCGGCGGGGCTGTCCTGCCCGATCGCGCCGGCGGGAGAGATGTGGTCGGTCGTCACCGAATCGCCGAGCAGCGCGAGCACCCTGGCGCCGGCGATCGGCCGGATCGGGTCCGGTTCGGCGGCGAGTCCCTTGAAGAACGCCGGCTCCTGGATGTAGGTACTGGTGTCGCTCCACTGGTAGAGATCCGACCCGGCGACGGCGATGCCGGTCCACCGGTCGCTGCCCTTGAACACGTCCTGGTAACGCTCGCGAAACGCGTCGGCGCTGAGGACGCGTTCGACGATTTCCTTCACTTCGTCGTTCGACGGCCAGATGTCACGGAGGAATACGTCGTTTCCATCCGGATCCCGTCCGAGCGCTTCGTTGTCGAGGTTGATGACGACCGTCCCCGCCAGCGCGTACGCCACGACGAGCGGGGGGCTGGCCAGGAAGTTACCGCGCACGAGCGCATGCACGCGGCCCTCGAAGTTGCGGTTGCCGCTGAGCACGCTCGTCGCCACCAGGTCGGCGCCCGTGATCGCGCCGGCAACGGACTCGGGCAGTGGGCCGCTGTTGCCGATGCACGTGGTACACCCGTAGCCGACGACCTCGAAGCCGAGACGGTCGAGGTGTTCCTGGAGCCCTGACGCCTGGAGGTACTCGGTCACAACCGGCGAACCGGGAGCGAGGCTCGTCTTGACGTACGGTTTGGTCTGGAGCCCTTTCTCCACCGCCTTCTTCGCCACCAGCCCGGCGGCGATGAGCACCGAAGGGTTGGACGTGTTGGTGCAGCTCGTGATCGCTGCGATCACCGTGGAGCCGTGCGTGATTTCGCCGCCGTCGACGGACGCAGACGCGCCGGTCTCGCCCGCCTTCAGGCCAAAGCCGCCGTCGTCGGGAGACGTGGTCAGCAGTTCGTTGAAACGGTCCTTGAGGTTGCGCATCGGGATACGGTCCTGCGGGCGCTTCGGGCCGGCGAGGCACGGCTCGACGGTGGAGATGTCGAATTCGACGACTTCGGAGTAAACCGGTTCGGGCGCGTCGGGCGAGTAGAACAGTCCCTGCTCCTTCAGGTACGCTTCGACGAGACCGACGTGCGCCTCCTCGCGTCCGGACAGCCGGTAATACCTGAGGGTTTCGCCGTCGACGGGCGCGAACCCCATCGTCGCCCCGTACTCGGGCGCCATGTTGGCCAGCGTGGCCCGATCGGGGAGGCTCATCGACGCGTATCCTTCGCCGAAGTACTCGACGAACTTGCCGACGACGCCTCTCGCGCGGAGGATCTCGGTCACGGTCAGAACGAGGTCGGTCGCAGTTATCCCTTCGCGCAGTCTGCCGGTGAGCTTGAACCCGACCACGTGGGGCAACAGCATGTTGATCGGCTCACCGAGCATCACCGCTTCCGCCTCTATCCCGCCGACACCCCAGCCGACCACACCGAGGCCGTTGATCATCGTCGTGTGACTGTCGGTACCGACAAGGCTGTCCGGGTAGGCGTCGCCTGTTTTTTCATCGACGAAAACGCCGCGGGCCAGGTATTCGAGATTCACCTGGTGAACGATTCCCGTTTCCGGCGGCACCACGCGAAAGTTCGTGAACGCCTGCTGCCCCCACTTGAGGAATTCGTAGCGCTCCCGGTTGCGTTCGAACTCGCGCTCGACGTTCTTTTCCAGCGCGTCGGGCGTTCCGAAGTAGTCGACCTGGACGGAGTGGTCGATCACGAGGTCGCAAGGCACCTGCGGGTTGATCTTGCCGATGTCTTTGCCCATGCGGTCCATGGCCGAACGCATCGCGGTGAGGTCGACGACGGCGGGCACTCCGGTGAAGTCCTGGAGGATGACGCGGGCCGGTTTGAACGCGATCTCGGCTCCGCCCGCCGTCTGCGGGCTCCACGTGAGGAGCTTTTCGACGTCGTCGTCGGTCACGCGGAAGCCGTCGTTGTTGCGCAGCGCGCTCTCGAGGAGCACACGGATCGAATACGGCAGCCGCGAAACGTCGGCACCGCGGACATTGAGCGAAGGGAGATGGTAAACCGCCACTTCACCCGCTGGTGTCTTGATGATTTTTCGGTGTGCCCCGGGGTCGAACTTCAATGAACGCCTCCTTGAATCTGCGTTTTTTATTGCTTTGTTTTCAACGGCCGGCACGGGGGTGCCGGTCTCGTCACTCTTTCCGGATCTTCAGTTGTTTCTCGTCACCGGTTTCCAGCAGCACCGACCCGCTCACAATGTTGGCGAGGTTGTACCAGAAGGTATCGAATCCGGCCAGCCGCTCGCGTTCCCCTTCCCTGCCCTTGAAACCGGCGCCTTCTTTGTACACCGCGCCGGTCTCCGTGTCGGTCCAGCCGTCCGGCCGGTTCTCGAAGCGGCTTCCGGCGCCCGGAGCGACCCACGCGTGAGACGATTCGAAGACATCGGCGCCTTCGCGGCGGTAGATGAATACCGTTTCGTCTCCGAAGACGGCCACGGCGCCGCCCTCGATGGCCGCGTGCGGGACGGCGTAGCGCGTGCCGTCCATTTCGAACGCGAATACCGGCTCCTTGGCGGGCAGGCGCGGGTCTTTGGCCTCGATGTGTTGAAACGTGAGCTCGCTCCGGAAGTAATCGGCGTAGGGGTTGCGCGGGTCGTGTTCCTCTCCGTCGACCGACAGGACCAGCGTCTCGGGATACCGCGCTTTCCAATCGCCCCAGCGGACCTTCTCGCTGACGGGCAATTCGTCGAGCTTTCTTCCCGCGAGTTTTCCACCTACGGCGTCACCGGTGATGATCGACCACCAGCTGTCCGTCTCGCGGTCGCGCATCACGAGCGACGCTTCCCACAGGGCGCCCGACGCTTCGAACGAAAGAACCTCTCCGTTGTATTCCCGGCCGTAGACCACGGCCATGTTGGCGAGTGGTCACCAGACGGGCGCAACCGGTATCCCCCCGACGACGTCGTTGACCACCTCGTGGTGGTTGAGGAGGTTCAGGTCGTACGCACGGGCCTCCCCGTTGATCACGAGGCCCAGAACCCACGCCGAGTCGGGTATCTGCGCCTCGGCCGCCATCACAAAGACGGGATCGAAGATCGCCGGGATACCCCCGCGCGGGAGCAGCTGCTGGACACCCTCGGGCGGGGCGGCGTCCTGCCCCGTCGCGGCGGCGGGTACGAGCGCCAGCACGGCGATGACGAGTGCGGCGGCGCGCACGCGGCCGGTTCGACTGGTTCGATGCATGCGATTCTTCTTTCTGTATCGGGCTGGTCCCCCCGGGGGGGGCTGGTAACTCTAATGTACCACGGCGAACGGCGTTTGAAAATAGCTTTGACAGGCTTGCCCGGTCCGGATATTTTAACATTAAACTATTCTGGAGGAGATCCGGATGGGCAGTCATTACCGGGGCAACAAGGAACAGAAGCGGGCGCTCAACGCGTTCATAAACCTGACGCGCGCGTCGGAATCTCTGCTGGCGCGCCAGGGCCGCCGGCTGTCGGACGCGGGCCTGACGGTGAGTCAGTGGGGGGTGCTGGAATCGCTCTACCACCTGGGACCGTTGTGCCAGAAGGAGCTGGGAACCAAGCTGCTGAAGTCGGGCGGCAATATCACGATGGTCGTGACCAACCTCGAGAAGCGCGTCCTGGTCCGGCGCCGGCGGCAGAGCGGCGACCACCGCTTCCTGGAGATCCAGCTGACGGCCAGGGGCCGGAAGCTGGTCGAGAAGTTATTACCCGGGCACGTCGACGGCATCGTGGCCGACATGCACGTGCTCGGCGCCGGCGAACTCGAGGAACTCCGCCGGCTGTGCCGCAAGCTCGGCACGGCGGAAGACGACACGGGAAAACGAAAAGAAGGAGAATGAATCGTGGCCAAAGGAAAAATCGCGGGCAAGACGCCGGAAGTGACCGAACTGGAACCCGGTGAATACTTCTGGTGCAAGTGCGGCGAGTCGAAGAACCAGCCGTACTGCGACGGCTCCCACGCGGGAACGGAATTCGAACCGCTCCGGTTCGAGGTGAAGGAGAAAAAGCGCTTCGCGCTGTGCACTTGCAAACAGACCGATGACGATCCGTTCTGCGATGGTTCGCACACTGGCCTCTGATACCGATCGCGTCACCGCGGCCGGGAGGCTTATTGCGCGGGCGCGCACCCCTCGACCGGAACGGCGAACAGCCCCGCAGTAGTGCCGGCGGCGAACACGCGGCTGCCCGATACCGCAATACCCGTCACGGCACCCCGCCACGGCACCGAGCCGATCCGCACGGGATGGACGGGATCGGTCACGTCGAACACCTCGACCCCCGAGTTGCCCGACGCGACATAGAGCGTACTGTCCGACACGGCGGCGGAATACGGATTCGTCGACAGCGACAGGAAACTGGCGGCGATGGGAAACGTCGGGAACTGCAGATCGTATACCGCAACCCCGCTTCTGGAACTGGGCAGGTGCCCGGTCGACGTCATGACGTAGAGATAACGTCCGTCGGCCAGCACGTCGCGGACGGCGCCCTCGGCCGGCACCGACCCCAGATGCCGCGGCCGACGCGGGTCGATGAGTTCGACCACGTGAACGCTGCTCCCCATATCACCCGCGTACGCGTAACCACCCGCAATGGAGACCGCGGTGGTTTTCCCGAATGCTATTTCTATAGTGGAGGCAACTGCGTCACCCACCGCCCAGACACCGAACAGCCGCGCACCCGTCGCGAAGGCGACGACGCTGTCGGAGACGGCTACCGCCACAACGGCGCCGTCGTAGGGCACGCGCCCCGCGGCGGCGGGGGCGGAGACGTCGGTGACGTCTATAATGTCGATCCCTCCGTTCCCGGAGGCCACATAGGCGTTGTCGCCGCCGACGGCGAGGTCTGAAGGATCGTACGGCAAAGCGAGCGTTCCATCCGGCCGGAGCGAATCCCCCAACACGACGCTGAAGAACCCGGAGACCGATCCGGCGGCAAATAATCCACCGGACGCGGCTTGTACCAGCGTGACCGTCTCGATTGCGTCCGACGGCATGGCCGCCACGACGGGCGGCGCATCGATCCGCGGCGCGTGAACGACGCGCAGTCCCCTGGTGTCCTCGGCCAGCAACACGAGTCCGCCCGACACGGCGGCGCCTGTCGCTCGGGAACCCGAAACGATATGATTGACGGACACGGGCGACGAGGGATCGGACACATCGAACACTTCCACCCCCGCACTCCCCTCCACGACGAACGCGGCGCCACCGTCGTGCCTCACGGCAACGCCGGTCGCGGACCCGAGCGTCTCGCTCGATCCCGCGACGAATCCGGCGACGGGGCTGGAAACGTCGACGACGTGGAACCCCCCGGCACCGGCGACATAAACGTACTCGCCCGCGACGTCAACTCCCAGTCCGGCACCCGATACATCTATTGTATCAACCCGCCACGGGGTGTCGGGATCGACAATGTTGACAACCCTGAGGCCGTCGGTCCCGTCGGCGACATACGCGAACGAGCCGGAGACGGCGACGTCGAGCGCGCGGCCGGGCGAATTGTCGACGCCCATAGGCTGCGGGTCCGCCGGATCGCTGATATTGAAGAGCATCAATCCGACCGCGTCGTCGGCGAGGTAGACGACGGTATCGACGACGGTGATCCCGCCGGCATTTCCGGGCGTGCCGATGCTTCCAATGACGAAGGGACGATCGGGATCACCGACGTCGACGACAACCAGGCCGTCGCCCCCGGCGGACAGACACACGATGTCGCCCGTCGCAGCGGCCACGTCCACCGCCGGCGGACCGGCTGCGCCGCGAAGGACGGGATTACGGGGATCGGCGAGGTCGGCGAAGTCGACTATCTGGAGTCCGTTGTCGCCGTCGGCGACGTAGGCGAAACCGACGCCGAAATCGACGGCGAGTGCAACGCCAGGGGTCGGGGCGAGCGCGATCGTGTGGAGGTAACTCAAATATTCGGTGCAGACGCGTTCCTTGAAGGGGTCGATGGGGCCTGTGTTCACGACATCGTCGTCGGAACAGGCGACCATCGCCAGCGCGGAGAGCACGGCGAGGAGCGGGAGCCGCATCATGCGGGCAACATCAGTCGGCTTCATCGCGGAATTTCTTGCGGTCGAGTGCAAAGGTGTCGGTCGTGCGCGAGTACTCCATTCCACCGAGCCGGCCCACCGCTTTGAGCAGGGCGGGGTCGACCTTGCCCCCGGCGAGGACGCGTTCGTCGACGTGGAACATGACGACCTCGCCGATGACGAGGATGCCCCCCTTGTCACCGACCTCGACGATTTTGTCGAGCCGGCATTCCATGTTGACCGGCGACTCGCCGATCCGCGGCGGCGCCACGACGTCGCTGTCGACGGGGGTAAGACCGGCGCGCTCGAACTCGTCGACGTCGGCGGGGTACCCGGTCGCCGTGTCGTTCATCGCGGCGGCGAGCTCTTCGGTGACGATATTGACGACGAATTCACCGGTGGCCTCGACATTGGCGAGGGTGTCCTTCTTGACGCCGTCCGTCTTGCGGGCGGGGACGAAGCAGACGGTGGGAGGATCGACGGTGATTCCGGTAAAGAACGAAAACGGCGCGATGTTCCGTACCCCGTCCGGTGATGCGGTCGAAATCCACGCGATGGGCCGGGGGATGATGGACCGGATCATGAGCTTGTACGCGTCGGTGGCACTCATCTGCCCGGGGTCGTATTTCATGTATACCTCTCGATGTTACGAACAGGTCACGCGAAGTTCCGCATGTCGATCGCGACGCGCTTCGCGCCCCATCCGCCCGGCGACGGCTCCAGACGTCCCGCGATCCCGGCGCCGCACTTGCCGCACGTCCCCGCCTCGCTCACGTTCCACGCCGTCATAATGTACCAGTCCCGTCCGATCAACTTGACCCCGCATTCGTGGCAGTAAGTACTGCCTCCCGCCTCGTCGTGTACGTTACCCGTGTAGACATAACGCAGGCCGTTATTCATCGCAATATCGCGCGCGCGCGTGAGCGTCGACGCGGGTGTCGACGGCTTGTCGCGCATCTGAAAATCGGGATGGAAAGCCGAAAAGTGCAGCGGCACATCCGGACCCAGGTGCTCCATCATCCACTGTGTGAGCCCTTCGATCTCCGGACTCGAGTCGTTCTCGTCCGGGATCAGGAGCGTCGTAATCTCGAACCACACGTCCGTCTCCTGGCGCAGGTAGAGGAGCGTGTCGAGGACCGTCTGAAGGTGCCCCTTGCAGAGTTTCCGGTAGAAATCCTCCGTGAAGCCCTTCAGGTCGACGTTGACCGCGTCGATGTGGCGGAAAAACTCACGGCGGGGCTCGTCGCAGACTTCGCCGGCCGTCACCGCCACCGTCTTGATCCCGCTCTCGCGGCACGCGATCGCCGCGTCGATGGCGTACTCGTGGAAGATCACCGGATCGTTGTACGTGAACGCCACGCTCTTGCAGCCCGTTTCCAATGCCGCGCGGGCGATTGCGTCCGGCATTGCCGACGCCGCCAGCGTATCCATCTCCCGCGACTTGCTGATGTCCCAGTTCTGACAGAACTTGCAGGCGAGGTTGCACCCCGCCGTGCCGAACGACAGCACCGGCGTGCCCGGGTAGAAATGATTGAGGGGCTTCTTCTCGATCGGATCGATGCAGAATCCGCTCGAGCGCCCGTACGTCTTGAGCACGACCTCGCCGCCCTCGCACGCGCGCACGAAGCAGAGCCCCCGTTGTCCTTCCCGGAGCCTGCAGTACCTCGGGCACAGGTCGCACTGCACCCGGCCGTCATCGATGACGTGCCAGTACTTTGTCGGAAAACTCTCTGGAATATCGGTCCGCGTCATGTCGTCAAGTACTCCCGATATTAAAGTTACACTAATCCTGTTGAGTATACTACGAATTTGACCCTCACGGGACTTCCCGATAGGCATACCCGGTATCCGGACGCCGACCGCCGGCCGGCACCACCGGTATCGCAAGTTATGTTCGGGGGAAAAAAGAAAAAAAGCCGGGGCGCATCAGCGCCCCGGATAGACTTCTGGTAATGGCGCCCCACGTCGATGCACGTGGTGCATCGCGCCGGGGCGCGCTCGTCCCGTAGGATAAATGTGACGGCGGGCGACCGCGGCCGGTCACCACCTTCTGTTGAACAGATCCTTCAACTCACCCCAGGTGACGTCATCAAAGGTATAAGCCGGCATCATCGGGCCGACCTCGATCTCGAATGCCAGCCCTGAGTGCCTGGGCATCTTGCCCGACCAGGACATCGATCTCTCACCGGTCACGGTGAATACTTCGGGCAGCACTCCGCTGCCGACGGCACCCCCGTCCGGCGCGGACGCATGCACAAATATTTGTGAACATCCCCCGAGCGGAGTTGTGTACTCCGACGGGATACCGTCGACGGTGAAGGTAACCAGGTCGGTTGAGTGATCGTAAGTGAGGCTCCAGGAGACAGCCGTGCCGTCAGGCCGACCACAATCAGTCGAGAGCGTGGCGGCATCCAACGTCAGGTGCTGCGCCATAGCCGGCGCAGCGACCGCGAGCAAAATAACTAAAACCGAAGCGAGTTTTAACAAACGGGTCATGCAGTGAACCTCCCCGAAAGGTACTGCCGATCTTCTATCCCCGTCCACTACCCGGGGAGTCTGATTTAGCGGCTTCTCAGCCCGCTCATACTCCAGTGCAGCGATTTTATCAGATAATTCCTTAAAAGTCAACGACTTTACGGATTTCGGCGGGTGGCGGCGCGAAGCCAGCGATGCCGTAACTGATTAAACGACAAAGGCGGGCGGCGTCCGCTCGCCCGCCTTCCAGGGCTGCGAAGCGTCCCGCGCTATCATAAATCCAGCGCGGGACTGCGGAAACCGCGGTCACTCATCGATATCGAGGCCGATCGTGCCCCGGCCCGATTCGCTACCGGCCCGGTACCGCCGTCTCTTCGGCCCACGCCCCCACGGCGCCCGACCCGAGGTAGCGGTACGTGTCTTCGAGGTCCTCGTGGATGAACTTGTAGATCATCCATCGAGACATCGCCGTCACCAGGCCATCGCCACCCAGGATCGACTCCAGCAATCCCTTCGACTTGGGCAAATGGACGAGTGTCACTTCTTCCGCGGCGTCGATACCGGCTTCGGCCTTGGCCAGCTCGATGGCGCGGTCGAGGCCGCCGAGCTCGTCGATCAATCCGTTTTCGAGGGCCTGCCGGCCCGTCCACACGCGCCCGTGCGCGAGCTTCTCGGCTTCCTCGAAGGTCATGCCGCGGTGCTCGGCGACGTCACCCAGCCAACGGTTGAATCCGTCCCAGTGATTCTCGACGAACCGCTTGCGCTGCGCACGGGTGAAGTCGGTGTAATCCGACATCATCAGCGCGTTGGGCCCCATGGTAATCGAGTCGAACGTGACGCCGATCTTGTTGTACATACCTCTGGTATTGAACTTGCCGCTGATCGATCCGATCGATCCGGTGATCGTCATGCGGTTGGCCACCATCCTGGTCGCGTGATAGGCAATGTGGTAGCCGCCCGACGCGGCGACGTCGACCATCGATACGATCACGGGCTTTTTCTCCATCGCCCGGTCGACGGCGTGCATGATCAGCTCGCTGGTCAGCGATTCACCGCCGCCGCTGTTCACGCGGAGCACGATCGCTTCGACCTTGTCGTCCTCGGCGGCCTCGAGCAGGTTGGCGGCGACTGTCTCGTGCCCCATCATCGCGCCGAGAATCGGGTTGACCTGGCTCTTGCGGCCGCCGATCATGCCGTGCGCGTGGATGATCGCGATCCGTTTCTTGCCCTTGAGCCCCACGCTCTCGCGCGTAACCTTGGCGTAGTCCTCCTGTCCCACCGTCTCGAGTTCGTCGTCGTCCTCGCCCTTGAGCTTGTCTTTCAGCTCGCTGAAATAGAGGATCTCGTCGATAAGGCCGGCCTCGACGGCTTCATCCGCCGTGAAGATGGCGTATTCCATGCACTCGACGAGTTTTTCTTCGCTCAGGCCGCGGCCCTCGGACACCGCTCCCACCGCCATTTCCCAGACATCTTCGAGGAGCCAGGTATACATCTCGCGCGTCTGGGGAGACATGTCCTTGCGCAGCACCAACTCGGCGGCGCTCTTGTAGTCGGCGATCTTGTGGATGTCGGTCCTGATCCCGAGCTTGTCGAGCAACCCCTTTGTGTACATGGTCGTCCTGCCGAACCCCACGAAGTACACCTCACCCGGCGGTGGCATGAAGATCGAGTCGCACGCCGACGCGAGCAGGACCGTCTTCTTTTCGAGCCCGTCGCTGTAGGCGTAGACCGGCTTGCCCGCTTCCCTTATCTTGCCGATTTCCCCGCGGATCTCCTCGATCATCCCCAGCCCCAACCCGTTGTTTCTCGAGAGCTTGAATATGACGCCGGCGATGCGATCGTCGACGCGGGCCTTCTCCAGGTTGGAGAGGATGCGGTGGAGCGTCTCCGGTTTGTCACCGATCAGCGACTTGGGTATGCTCTGCGGCGGGTCGTAGGCCATTATGTCGCCGTATAAGTCGATGACGAGATACGACCCTACCTTGATTTCCGGCTTCTTGCCCGCCTTCATGCTGGCGCCGATGCCAGCCACGAAGACAAACAGGAGCACCACCAGGATGATGTTCGCCACCAGCACGGCGAAGAACGTCTTGATGAAGCTTTTCATAACAAGGATCTCCTTTGAGGTTGCAAAGCATCCCGCGCTATCATAAATCCAGCGCGGGGCTGCGAAAAGCGTCCCGCGCTATAATAAATCCAGCGCGGGATCGCAGATTCGGTTTACGTCATCGATTCCTGAATATCATCCTCCGTGATCCCGAGGATGTACAGGATGTTTTTGAGCTTCTTGTGCGCCAGTTTGGTGCCCGCCGACTGCGACAGCCCCTGTCCCGCGTTGTAGGCGATGCCGAGCCCGGCCTGGCCGAGCATGAGCCGGTCGTTGGCGCCGTCTCCGATGGCCACGGTCTGGTCGAGCAGGATGCCCCGCTCGGCCGACACGCGGTTGACGATCTTGGCCTTTTCCGCGTCGTCGACGACTGCGCCGGTGATACGGCCGGTCAGCTTGTCGTCCTTGAACTCGAGCCGGTTGGCGTAGGCGAAGTCGAGTCCGAGCCGCTCGACAAGGTGGTCGGCGAATATATGAAATCCGCCGCTGACGACGCCCAGCACAAAACCCAGGCGCTTGAGGGTGGCGACGAGCACTTCGGCCCCCTCGGACAGCCGAAGGCCGTCCCGGATGCGCTCGATCGCGGCGCGGTCGAGTCCCTTGAGCAGGGCGACGCGCTGACGCAGCGATTCCTCGAAGTCGATGTCGCCGCGCATCGCCTTCTGCGTTATCCGCGAGACTTCCTCGCGCACGCCGGCGGCGCCGGCCATCTCGTCGATCACTTCCATGTCGACGAGCGTCATGTCCATGTCGAAGAACACAATCCGCTTGCCCTTGCGATAAGCGTCGAGGCGCTGGACGGCGAGGTCGACGCCGAGTTCGTGACTGACGTCGATGAGCCCCTCCTTGAGGCGCGGCACCACGCCGTTGCCTCCCGCGTCAACGAGGAGTTCGATGCACTCGGCTTCCCGGCGCGGGCCCTCGGCCGTCCGCCCGCCGAGGTTGGCGATCTTGACGATGTTGACGTTTTCGCGCGCGATCACGGCGGTGATGCTGGTCAGCGCCCGCGTGTTGCCGAAGAACGTGATCACGATGAGGTTCTTGTCGCGCAGGCGACGCAGTTCGTTCTCTGACAGCAGCTGGAAGTCGAGACTCATCCCGAGGTGATGGGCCTCGAAGAGCAGGTCCTTGAGCACGGTGTCGCGCCGCACGTTTTCACCGCTGAGGTCGAAGAGGAAACTCAGCGCGAGAAAATCCTGGAGCGCGGCCTGGTCGATGTCGGCGATCTTGACGTTATGCCTGTCGAGGATTTTGCTGAAAGCGGCGGTGATTCCGGGGCGGTCGCGCCCGGAGACAGTCACGACGACGAAGTCCTTGTTTGCACTCATGTGGTCAGTCTAGTCGATCTTGCCCGCGTAGATGTCCATGATCGTTTGCAGAAACTCGATCGCTTCGTCCCACGGACGCTGGAAGGAGTTGCGGCCGATGATGGACCCGAAGCCGCCGCCGTCGCGGATAGCGCGGATCTGATCGAACACTTTCTTGTCGGTGGCCTTGCCGCCACCGGAAAAGATCACGATGCGCCGGCCGTCGAAGGCGCCCTGGACGACGTTGGCAACGCGGTCGGAGAGTTTCTTTATGGGAATCTTCTCGGACTGGTAGACCTTCCTGGCGGCCTCCTGCTCGAGGTGGGCGCTGGGCAGCTTGACCTTGATGACGTGCGCACCCATCTGGGCGGCAATCTGGGCGGCGTAGGGTGCCACATCGGCCGCCGTCTCACCGGCCGTGCTCAGCGCGGTGCCGCGCGGATACGCCCACACAATGACGGCGAGACCGACTTCGCGTGCCTCTTCGGAGAGATCGCGAAGCTGCTGGTACATCTCACGCCACCAGACCGACCCGGGATAAATGGTGAACCCGATGCCGACGCAGCCGAGACGGAGGGCGTCGTCCACGCTCGATGTCTGCGCGGGAATGGGGTCGTCTTCCTTGACCAGGCTGTCGTGGTTATTGATCTTGAGGATCAGGGGAATCCTGCCGGCGTACTCGTCGGCAATGCACTGGAGTTGTCCGAACGGCGCCGCGTGTCCGCTGCAACCGGCCGCGATCGCAAGTTTGACGTGGTATTCGGGGTCGTACCCGGCGGGGTTGACGGCGAAGGTCCGCGAGGGGCCGTGCTCGAAGCCCTGGTCGACGGGCAGAATGACGAGTTTACCGGTGCCGGCGAGGCGGCCGGTCATCAATAGTCTGTAAAGATTGGCGCGAACGCCGGGATTTTCTGACCTGTAATTGTCGAGTATATTCTGTACGGGCGCCGGCACGCGCCGGACCTTGTGTGAGGTAGCCACTGGAGTCCTCCTGCGATCTGGATGGGAATTCCGTATCTAACTTTCGTGCCCGCGACTATATCACATCCAGGTACCATTTCCACCCTCCTTTCCCCGAATCACGCTCAGATAGCCCGCCGCAATGTTGCCAGGAAGGTGAAAGAGAGTTCAGTCGTTTTTGAGGGCTGTCTGGGCGGCGAGCGCGCCGGGGACGCAGGAAACGCCACCGCCGGCGAAGGCGCCGGAGCCGCAGAGGATGAGACCCTTGATCGGCGTCGTGTAGCGCGCAGTATCGGGCGTCGGGCGGACAACGATCTGGTCGAGACCGTGCTCGCCGT
>CBDUWU010000072.1:0-14285 GCA_965371015.1 uncultured bacterium
CGCAAAAACCAGTTCCGCGACGAACCGGCCTTTCTCCCAGAACATCAGTCCAATGAGAAACAGATACGTCGTCGGAGACAACCCCGTCGTCTCGATGTCCAGAAAGCATATCGACTCGCGGTCGAACGGCGTTTCCAGCTTCTGTCCCGGAGACTGTGTGCCGTGCGCTTTGGCGCCGATGTGATTCGGCCACTCGTTCAGCCTTCCAAACGCCTTTGCCTCTTCGACGGCCTCCGGATCGACTCCCTCCGCTTCACGGCGGATCAGGTAAAACCTTTCCCCACCGGCCGCCACCTCGTCACCCGGTTCGATCGCCTCGATCGGTCCCGACTCGCCCTTTTTATAATGATCCAGCATCGACTCTATCTCCGCTTCCGTCTCCGGCGCGCGCGACGGCGCCTCCCGTTCCTTTCGAGGCACTTCCGCCGCCCCCCGCTTCACCAGCCCCGAATCGACCAGATCGTCGATGAGCCCACCACCGGCGTCCGGCGATTCCCGCCTCCGGCGCATCAGGTCGGCCCTGGCCTTGATGATCTTGAGACTATCTTTCAGACTTTTTCCCATGGCTATCCGGTGCAGTGTAACCCAGGCGGCGTCGGCGCCCAAACAAATTGCTATATCTTGTTGAACGTGCTACAATTACAGAGTCCGCAGATAATGTCGCCCGGTTACAGTGCCGTGCCAGAGCGCCGGATACTCTTTTCCTACCCCCCCCCGATAGAGGACTACGCATGAACAGGTTCGACAACAGGTTCTGCCGGTTACTACTCACCGCCGCCGTTGTTTCTCTTCTCGTACCCGCCGCCGCGTCGGCAGGGCGCAAGTTCGTCCGGATCCCCGCCAAGGGGCCGGTCGTGTTCGAACAACTCAACCGTCGCGGCATCGAGATTCTCGCCGTCGACAAGTACGGCATCATCGATGCCCTCGTCGACGACAAGCTCGTCGATTACGTTTTTTCGCTGGGCTACCCCGTCTCCGTGTCGCCGATCGACGACATCGCCCGCGCGGCATCGGAACTCGACGCCGACCTCGGTATGTACCACACCTTCGCCGAGATGGAGAGCGTGCTCACCGCCTGGGAGGCGGCCTGGCCGGCCATCTGCGACGTCTTCACCATCGGCACCAGCGTCGAGGGCCGCCCCATATATGCAATCAAGATCTCGGACAACGTCGCCACCGATGAAACCGGCGAAGCGGAAGTGCTCTTCATCGGCAACCACCACGCCCGCGAACTCATGTCCGTGGAAATCCCGCTTCGCTTTGCCGGCTACCTGCTGGAGAACTACACGATCGACGACACCGTCGCCTCGTACATCGACACGCGCGAGATCTACTTTGTTCCCATGCTCAATCCCGACGGCCACGTCTACGTCGAGAACAACCACACCGGCAACCCGGGTATCTGGTGGCGCAAGAACCGCTCGGTCAATCCCGGGGGATCCCGCGGCGTCGACCTCAACCGCAACTACGACTTCCACTGGGGATACGACGACATCGGCTCGTCCCCCGACCCGACTTCACAAGTCTACCGGGGGCCGTCGGCGTTTTCCGAGCCGGAGGCGCAGGCGATCCGCGATTTGGTGAACTCGCGCGAGTTCACCATGTGGATGTCTTATCACAGCTACGGCGAGCTGCTCCTCTACCCCTGGGGCTACATCGCCGAAAACACCCCCGACCACCGTTACTTTGTGCGCCTCGCCGAGCTCCTCACCGAGACCAACGGGTATGTCCCGGGCAACACGCTGTCGGGCCCGCTCGGTTATCCCGTCAACGGCGACTCCGACGACTGGGGATACGGGGAGATGGCGACGAAGAACAAGATCTTCGCCTTCACCCCCGAGGTCAACTCGTTCGCGCAGAACGGCTTCGGTCCGCCCGACACGCTGATCGCGCCGACATTCGACCTGCTCCTCGACATGAACATGAGGGTGCTCGAGTATTGCGCCGACCCGTACAGCGTCGTCGGCCCCTTTCCTGTCTCCATGTACGCGATCGCGGACCCGTACCACCCCGTCCATACCCTCAGCTGGACGGGCGACGTCCCCGGTGACCCCAACCCCTCGCAGCACTACGAAGTGGAGCGCTGCACCAACCCGGGTTACCTCGCCGACCCCGCCGAGTTCGAATCTCCCTCATGGGTCTTCGACGGTTTCAGCCTGGGGACGACCGCCCACACCGGCAGCTACGGCTATTACTCCGGCTCGGGCGACAACCTCAGCCAGACACTCGCGATGGACTGGCCCTTCGTCGTCGACGCCCAGTCCGACACGTTCACCTTCTGGGCCAGATATTCCATCGAACTCGACTGGGACTACGCTTACCTGGACGTCAGCGCCGACTTCGGCGGGACGTGGACGACGGTGGCCGGCAACATCACCACGACGTACGACCCGAACGGCAACAACCGCGGACACGGCATCACCGGGTCGACGCCGGGATGGACCGAAGCGATATTCCCGCTGACCGCCTGGCTGGGAACCGAGATCCGGCTGCGCATCAGCTACATCACCGACGCCTCCTGGGTCGAGCACGGGATCGACGTCGACGACCTGGGGCCCGTCGCGGTGTGCGACGTCGTCGACATGGTCGCGTCGTCCGTACCCGACACGCTCCTGCAGATTTTCCCCGCCGAAGCGGGCACGTACCGCTACCGCGTCCAGGGCATCGACGACGACGGGGACACGAGCGGCTGGAGCAACTCGCAAACGATCGTCGTCACCTCCGGGACGGTGACCAGTGCGGAGGCGCCGCTGACTTACCAGAGCCGCCTCTCGCAGAACCACCCCAACCCGTTCAACCCCGTCACGGCGATTCCGTATATCGTCGGCGGACCGAACGGCGGCGGCGCCGCGTTGCGGGTCACGCTCCGCGTCTACGACGTTTCGGGACGCCTCGTGGCGACCCTGGTCGACGAAAACTCGGCCCCGGGCCGATATGAAGCCACCTGGGAGGGCCGGACCGACAGCGGCAAATCGGTGGCGTCCGGTATCTATTTTTACCGGCTCACCATCGGCGACCGCGAGTCCTTCACCCGCAAGCTGTTGCTGCTTAAATAATTACGAGATCGATCGCCGCCCCCGGCGCCGGTGCCCGTGTCAACACGCGGGCACCGGTTTTTTTAAGCGCCGGCGGAACGGATTATGCAGCCGGAGGGGGAAAACCCGAAAAGGCTTGACTCGGCCCGGTGTTTTCCCGTATTTGATTTATCTCACTGAAGTTATGTCGTACCCGAGGTTGATGGTAGTCCACTGATGAGAAGATTCGCACCTGTCCTCATTATTCTTGCCGCCGTGGCGCTGTACGCCGCGCGCGACGTCGTCCTGACGCCGTTGTTGCCCGTGGCGCGTCTGGCCGACCGGCTGACGCGCGAGGCGACCCAGCATCCACCCGGGTCGCCGGCGCTCCAGACGGCGTCACTCGAAGGTCAGAATGCGAATCCCGCGAATGCACTGGCCACGCCGGGCACCTCGCCCGGGAATCCGCCGGCCGAGCCGACGGGCGGGAAGATCGGTCGCAACAGCTCGCTCTACGTCGAACTTCGCAACGTCGGCGTCACCCCCCAGGATATCGACGGCATCGTCCGCGCCTCCAGAAAGCAGTACAACCTCAGGAAGGTCCGCGCCGGCCAGAAATTCGACGTTTACACATCCGGCGCCGGTTCGGTCGACAGCCTCTTCTTCTATTTCTCGAGGGAAAGATTTCTCGGCGTGAGACGGGGCGCCGCCGAGGAGTTCGTCGCGTCGATCGACACGCTCCCCTACACGATCACGTACCACGTCACCGAGGGGACCATCGAACAGTCCGTGTTCGTCGCCCTCCAGGCCCAGGACGCCGAGACCGACCTCGCGGGGCAGATGGCGGAGATCTTCGGCTGGACAATAGACTTCTTCACAGACATTCGCCGGGGCGATTCGTTCGCCGTGCTCTACGAGCGCAAGTCGTACGAGGACGGCCGCAAGCTGCTGGGCAAGGTTCTGGCCGCGTGCGTGGTGTCCGGCGGCCGCGAGTACTACGGGTTTCGATTCGAAACGGGAAACGGCCGGGGCAGCTATGGCTATTACGATGAATCCGGGAACTCCCTCGAGAAATCGCTGCGACGCTCTCCCGTCAAGTATACGCGCGTCACGTCGAGCTTCACCCGCCGCCGTTACCATCCGATCAACAAGCGCTACCAGCCCCACTACGGCGTCGACTTCGGCGCGAACTACGGCACGCCCGTTTACGCGACCGGCGACGGATCCGTCGTCGCCGCCACGCGCCGGGCGGGTAATGGAAACTACGTCAAAATCAAACACAACAATACGTACACGACGTACTACCTCCACCTGCAGCGATTCGCCAAGGGGATCCGCAAGGGAAAGAAAGTCAGGCAGGGAGCTGTGATCGGTTACGTCGGGTCCACCGGATGGGCGAACGGGCCCCACGTGTGTTACCGTATCAAGCGCAACGGCAGCTGGGTCAATCCCCGGAAAATCAAGCTCCCGTCCAAGAAGCCCGTTCCCCAGACGCTGCTGACGCGATTCGGGCGCGAGCGCGACGCCTGTCTGCTGCGCCTTCACGAAACGATACTCGACGGGATCGACAACCACACGACGCTCGTCGCGCGGCCTTCATACACCAGCGACGCGCAGATGCGTACGATCTTCTGACCCGCCGCCAGCCGCGACCTTTACCACACGCACCGGACTAGACGATTTCGAGGGATACTCCGTCGTGCTCCAGGCACTCGCCGACGATCGCAGCCCCGGGGCAGACTTCTTCCAGCGAATCCATCAGCGCCCGCGCGCGGTCGCTGGAGACGGCTATCAAAAGCCCCCCGGCCGTCTGCGGGTCAAAAATGACATGGAGAAGGTTTTTGCCGATCGCCGGGTCGATCGACGCGTCGGCGGCGGCAAACGTGCGGTTGTTGTTGCCGCCTCCGGTCAGGTGGCCTTTTCCCGCCCCCTCGAGCGCCCCCTCCAGCGCCGGGACTTCGGCCGACACGATGCGAACGGTCAACCCGGCCGCGCGCGCCATTTCCAGGGCGTGCCCGGCCAGTCCATACCCGGTCACGTCAGTGCAGGCCGTGGCGCCGAACTCCAGCATCCTCGCGGAGGCCTTGTCGTTGAGTGTCGTCATGACCTCCACCAGCCTGCCGATCCCTCCGGCGTCGAGCTGTCCCGCCTTCAGCGCCGTGGACAGAATCCCGGTTCCGAGCGGTTTCGTCAGAATCAACGCGTCACCCGCCTGCGCCCCCCCGTTGGTAACGACCTTGTCCGGGTGAACCGTCCCCACCACGCAGAGGCCGTACTTGGGTTCGGCGTCGTTCACGGTATGACCGCCGATAACAGCGCACCCCGCGGCCGCAGCGGTCTCCACGCCACCGCGCAGGATGTCGGCCAGCACTTCCGCCGGGAGTTTTCCCTCGGGGAACGCGGCTACGTTGAGCGCGACCAGCGGCCGTCCGCCCATCGCGTAGACGTCGCTCAGCGAGTTGGCGGCGGCGATCCGGCCGAAATCGTACGGGTCGTCGACGATGGGCGCAAAAAAGTCGACCGTGACGACGAGGGCCGAATCGTCCGACATCCGGTACACGCCGGCGTCGTCGGAGCCGGCGTGTCCGACCAGCACATCGGCGTCGACCTGTATCGGCAGCTTTTCCAATATCGTGCGCAGACCCGCTGCGCTGAACTTGCCCGCTCAGCCGGCGCAGGAAGCGTACTTAGTCAGACGGATTTCATCTCTCGATTTCACTCGTTTTCTCCCTTTCAGCCGGGCGCCGGCGGGGCTCCCCCCCGGGGGGCCTTCAGCGGTCCTTCTTTTTTACCCGGTAAATATAATCTCCGCCGTCGCGGAATGCGTCGAGAATAATGTGGCCGGTACTCCGGCACCACGCGGGCAGGTCGGACTCGATGGCGGGGTCGTCCGAAACCAGTTCGAGAACGTTACCCGGGTCGATGTTGCGGATCGCTTCGGACAGTTTGATAATGGGTGCAGGACAAAACATCCCGCGGGTGTCCACGATCACGTGGGGCGCGAATCCGTCGGACTCCATCGGTTTCTCCTGTCGACCGGGGCGCGCCGTCATTCAGCGGTGTTCATTGATCTCTGTGACGCGTCCGTGCGAATCCGGCGAATCGGCCGCGCGGCGACGACGCCCGCTGCGGACGTCGAGAAGGAATTTCAACCTCAGCCAGAGGTTGGCCGGCCGGCCGTACACCGATCGGACCCACGCCGAGCGGGGAAAGAGAGCCCGCCTCAGCCACAGTAACCTGGACAGCGCCCCGCCG
The DNA here is from genome assembly GCA_965371015.1 of uncultured bacterium. GTDB lineage: Bacteria > Krumholzibacteriota > Krumholzibacteriia > WVZY01 > JAKEHA01 > CBDUWU01. Next base: position 6,270 of record CBDUWU010000072.1, read on the forward strand.
CCTTCGATCAAGCCATAGGAGAACCGTCCGGCGGTCGGCACCGTCTCCCCGTAGAAGTCCGCGTCACCGGCCCGCCACCAGAGGTGGAACACCCGCCGCCGCCAGCCCGGCGGCCGTTCGAGCCGCTCTGTGACGCGACCGAGCCCGAGCAGCCTGCAGACGTGTTCGAGCGTAAAATAGAACGCGGGGTAGAAGCCCCTCTCGCGGGTACGGCGCATCGCGTAGTCCCAGTCGAGATCGCTCGAGTGACGGGCCAGGAGCCATCCGGAATCCAGAACCGGGAGCAATCCGACGAATCCGTCGACCCCGAATGAGGTCAACGACTGTATCAGCTGGTCCTCACGGCCCACCGTGGTCAACTCCCCTTCTCCGGCGCCGGAGTTCACGGTACGCTCCCACGCCGGATTCCCGCGTCCCGGGTCGCCGATATCGATCACACGAAACCGCAGTTGCACCGCGTCGCCGTCGTGGTTGTGCATCACGAGCGGGGCGTAATATTGATGGTACCGCAGCGCGTGCGCCGAGTCGGCCAGGCGGGGCTGAATGCGGCTGCGCACGAACCCCATTTCCCTGAGCACGCCAACCGCTTCCATCCACGATGCCTCATCGATCATCACGTTTATCCCGCCGACGGGCCGTATCTTCCCCGCTATGCCCCCGTGGAGGGCCGTCCACACGCCTCCGAGCAAAGCCGACCGGACACGGGCGGCGGACAGCCTCGAGGCCACCTGACGGGCAAGAGTGAGCCGCCTGGCACTGACCCGGGCGAGAGACTCCGATTCCTGGTCGAGGCGGGCAACCGTGATACGCGACATCGTGGGCGGGAGGGCGAGCTCGCCGAAAGACTCCGACACCATCGCGCTCAGCCGCTGGTGGCGGCAGAGAGCGACCAGGTCCGTTTCGAATTCCGCGTCGGCGGCAAACGGCACGCCGGGTGGCGGCCCCTGGACGCCTTTCGCGAAATGGGAAAGAGTCTCCAGTACAAAACTGACGGCTCGCATACCGCCGAGCATACCAGACGGCCGTTATCAGTAAACGCTTTTCTCCTGGTCCTTGAACTGGAGTTCGTAGAGCTTCGAGTAGTGTCCGCCCTGCGCCAGCAGCTCACGGTGCGACCCCTCCTCGATGACGCGGCCCTTGTGGAGGACGATGATGCGATCGACGTATCGGATCGTCGACAGGCGGTGGGCGATAACGATGGCGGTGCGGCCGGTCAGAAATTTCTCAAGCGCGTCCTGAACGAGGAATTCGGTCTCCGTGTCCACGCTGGAGGTCGCCTCGTCGAGCACGAGCAGCTGGGGTTCGTACACCAGTGCCCGGGCAAACGACAGCAACTGCCGCTCCCCCACCGACAGAGAGTTGCCCCGTTCGCCGACGTCCTGCTCGTATTTCTCCGGCAGTTTCTCTATGAATTTTTCCGCGTTGATGTGGCGCGACACCTCGCGCATCGTATCCTCGCTGATAGCGTCGTTGCCCAGCGTGATATTCCCGGCCACGCTTCCCGAAAACAGGAACACGTCCTGGAGAACCGTCGCGACGTATCCTCGAAGCTTCGACAACTCGAAGTCGCGAATGTCGACGCCCCCGATGGTCACGCGGCCGCTGTCCACGTCGTAGAAACGCGAGAGCAGGCTGATAATGGTGGTCTTCCCCGCCCCCGTGTAGCCCACGATCGCCACCTTCTCTCCCGGAGCCACACGAAAACTGACGTCGTGGAGTATCTCTTCGTTCGGATTGTACGAGAATGTCACGTTCTCGAATACGACCTCCGCGGCCCCGTCGGGAATGGCGGCGGGGTGCTCGGGGTCCCTCACCGAAGCGGTCCGGTCGAGCAGCGAAAAGATACGCTCGCTCGAGGCCATGGCCCCCTGCAGGATGTTGTATTTTTCGCTCAGGTCGCGAATCGGCCGATAAAACCGCTGGGCGTACTGGATGAACGCGACCAGCGCGCCGAACGTCATCGCGTCCCTGATCACGTCGCCACCCCCGTACACGAGGATCAACCCTATCGCCACTGCGCTGAGTATTTCGATAGCCGGAAAGAACACCGCGTGCGCCATGACCGACATGATGTGCGCGTCATAGAGCTTTCTGTTCCGGCGATCGAACTTGTCGAACTGGGCGCGCTCACGGTTGAACATCTGGACCACGCTCATTCCCGTCACGTTCTCCTGCAGGAATGCGTTGAGCGCCGCAAGTCTCACGCGCACTTTCCGGTATGATTTGCGTGCCTTCGACCTGAACAGGTGGGCCACCACGAAGAGGAACGGAATCACGGTAAATGTAATGAGCGCCAGCTTCAGATTCAGGTAGCAGAGTACGACGACGATTCCGGTCAGCGAGAACAGGTCCAGAAAAATGGCGACGACGCCCGATGTGAACAGCTCGTTGAGGACTTCCACGTCGCTCGTAAGCCGGGTCATCAACCGACCGACCGGGTTTTTGTCGAAGAACGAAACGTCCATGCGCTGGATCTGTTTGAAGATCTGGACGCGAAGATCGAACATCACTCGTTGTCCTACCCAGCTCATCGTATAAATCTGCACGTAACTCGTCACGAACCCGGCGAACAACGCCACCGCATACAGCCCGATGATCTTCCACAAACCCTCGTAACGCAGCGCCAGCGACAGGTCCCCCTCCGGCGCCAGGTAGCGGTCGATAGCGATCTTGGTCAGATACGGGGGTGCGAGCTGAAACACCGAGACCAGCGCCAGCAGCGCGATACTCAGCGCCACCGTCGACCGGTACGGACGCATGTAGCCCAGGATGCGCCGCATCAGCGTCGAGTCGTACGACTTGTCCTGAAGTTCATCAGCCTGGATGTAGTCCATCGGTTATCCCGCCGATTCCAAATCGACCATGATGCGCTGTCTGATATACATCTGTGCGTAAATTCCGCCGGCCGCGACCAGATCGTCGTGGGACCCTTGTTCCACGATCCGCCCTTCGTCCAGCACGATTACCCGGTCCGCCTCCCGCGCCGTTGATATCCGGTGCGAGATGATGATCGAGGTGCGGCTTTTCAGCTCCGAGCCCATCGACGTGAGGATTCTCTCCTCGGTGTGCGCGTCCACGCTCGACAGCGCGTCGTCGAGGATCAGGATCTTCGGGTCGCGCGCCAGTGCCCTCGCTATAGCGACGCGCTGCTTCTGCCCGCCCGACAGGTTGATGCCGCGCTCACCGATCATCGACTCGTACCCTCCCGGAAACGCGGTTATTTCTTCGTCGATCGCAGCCGTCTCGCTGACGATCTGGAGCACGGGGTCTTCCAGCTCGGCGACTCCGAACGCGATGTTTTCGCGAATGGTGTCGGAAAAGAGAAAGATGTCCTGCGGTACCAGGCCGATCCGTCCGCGTAGATCATCGAGCGGAATGTGGCGCACCGGACATCCCCCGATCCGGACCTCCCCTTTCGTCGGGTCATAAAAGCGGAGAATCAGATACGTCAACGTCGACTTGCCCGCCCCCGTCGCCCCGACGATTGCCAGAGTCTCGCCGTCCTCGATCCGGAGGCTGACGTCATCGAGAACCAGCGGCCCACCGGGTTTGTAGGCGAACGAGACGTGGTCAAATTCGATCGCGTGACCTTCGGCCCGTGAGCACGGCGGCTCTTCGCTGACGATCTCCGGTTGAGTATCCATCACTGTGTTTATGCGCTCCATCGACGCGAGCCCCCGCTGGAGTATGTTCATCACCCATCCGAGCGCGATGGTCGGCCAGATGAGCATCACGAGGTACGTGTTGAACGCGACGAACGTCCCGAGCGAGATCCCGCCGTCGATCACGAACCTGCCGCCGACGGCCAGCAGGGCGAGCGACCCCAACCCCGCCACGGTCTGGAGCAGCGGCATCAACAGGCTCTGCACGCGAAACAACTTCATGTTGTGTTCGACGTACGAACCGCTCAACGCGGCGAACTCCTTCGATTCGTGATCTTCCCGCGCGTACGCCTTGACGACGCGGATACCGCTGAGATTTTCCTGCGCCCGCGAGTTGATGGACGCAAACTTGGCCTGCACGCGTTCGAACAGGCGGTGGATCACCTTGATGCTGTGGTACATGACCACGGTGAGGATCGCCAGGGGCATTAACGCCGCCACGGTGAGCTTCCACGACAGGACCGCCATGACGGCGATCGCAAACCCCGCCGTGACCGCCGTATTGAGCGTGTACATGACTCCCGGACCGACGAGGGTCCGTACCGCGTTGAGGTCGTTGGTGGCGAGCGCCATGAGGTCGCCGGTCCGGTGCTCGATGTAGAAGGACGGGCTGAGGCGCTGCAGGTGGGCAAAGAAGTCGGCGCGCATGTCGAGTTCGATCCTGCGGGAGATGCCGATCATAATCCGCCGCATCAGAAACCGGAATACACCGGAAACAGCGGTCACGCCGACAAAGAGCGCCGCGTAGAGATAGAGGCGCTCCCGGACCGTTCCCGCCTCGAGGTCGTCGATCGCCAGCTTGAGGATCCAGGGGTTGGCGAGGAGGAGCACGTCGGTGAGCACGAGGCACACCCCTCCCGCGGTCAATCCGCCGCGGTAGCGGGCGAGATAACTTCGGATCACGCGCGTGGCGCGCTGTCGTTTTTCTTTGGAACTGTATTCCATGGCTATACTATAATGGATACTGAGATTCTAACTGCAAATGGCTTATCAATATACGCGATCAAGGCTGTTTGTGCAAACCCCGTAATACGCCATCTGGAGGCCCTCCGCATGTCAATACCCGCCCGGGACGAGGCGTACGCCCTCTTGACGGAATACACGAAGAGCGAAAATCTGGTCAAACACGCCCTGGCGGTGGAGGCGGCGATGCGGTGGTACGCGCGCCGATTCGACGAAGACGAGTCGCTCTGGGGCGTCACGGGGCTGCTCCACGATTTCGATTACGAGCGCTATCCCACGGCGGAAGACCACCCGATCCGCGGCGCGGAGATCCTGCGGGAGCGGGGCTACGACGAAGTGCTCGTCCGGGCGATCCTCTCGCACGCGGACCATACGGGGGTCACCCGGGACACCCTGATGGAAAAATCGCTTTTTGCCGTCGACGATCTGGCCGGGTTCATCACGGCGGTCGCGCTCGTCCGGCCGTCGAAAAAGGTCGCTGAAGTCAAACCAAAGTCGGTGAAGAAGAAAATGAAAGACAAGGGGTTCGCCCGGGCGGTAAACCGCGCCGACATCGCAGAAGGCGCGATTCTGCTGGGTCTCGAGCTGGACGAACACATCCAGAACGTCACCGACGCGATGACATCGATCGCGCCCGAGCTGGGGCTGTAATGATGCGAACAACCATCGTCGCAGTCGTCGCCGTACTGGGTGCTCTGTCGGGTACGGGCGACATGAGATATGATTGGGCGTCGCGGGTGGCGTCGAACTGGGGCCCCCGCCGCGCGCAGCTCAGCGAGCACGGTGGGGATGTTCGACGACAGGACCCGCGACGATCTAACACAAGGCAGGCGCAGGACGAGGGGATCGAGGGGACGCTCGACCTGTCGGAGTCGGCCGGGGAGCAGATCGACTACTTCGAGGCCATGCTCGAGCATAACGGCGACATGGCGGCCGACCGGCAGGCCGTTGTCCTTCTGTGGCTCGTCGATCTCTACGACTCCATCGAAGACTTTGGCGCCGTCGAACGAACCTATCTCCGTATCCTCGCGTTTTACCCCGCCGACGTCGGTATCCTCAATTCATACGGCATGTTCCTGATCGAGCGTCAGCGCGACTACGAGCGCGCCGAGAGCCTGCTCGTCGAGGCGTCGCGCTGGGGACGCTATACGGACGCGCGGTCGCTCGACCGGGGCGGCACGTACGAGCTCCTCGCGCGGGTCGAAATGGAACAGGGCAAATACGAAATAGCACTCCGCCACGCCGCGATAGCGGTCGAACTCATGGACGACGAATCGTCGGTGAACGCGCGGCGGATACTCGCCGAAACACTCCGCCGCTCCGGCGCATACGACGACGCCGTCCTGGCTTATATCGACCTCATCGCTCTCGAACGCAGAGCCAACACCGAAGATATCAACTCGCTGAAACTCTTCGTCGACCGCGCCGAACGCTACGAGGCCGGAGACCTCAACGGCCTGATCGAGGACGCCATCCGCGAACGGGACGCCGAAAGACGGCGTCGCGTCGAAGCCGAGGGAGCAGAACTCGTATCGATCCCGTCGACCGGCGGCGTCGTGCTCGAAGGGACGCTTCGCCGGCGTGACGGCCCCGGCGCCGTCCTCTTCATCCCCGACTTCGGGGGCACGAGGACCAGATATGCGCCCTACGCACAGATTCTCGGTATTGACGGGATCTCGTCGCTGACGCTGGATCTGCGCGGCCAGGGGGGCAGCCGGTCCGATTCTCTGCTCACCCAGCAAAACATGCTCCTGCGGCACGCCGAACGCCTGCCGGACGACGTCGCCGCCGGGTTCCGCCACCTCCAGGATGCCCTCGGACTCGAAGCCGGGCGCATCATGATTGTGACCGAAGGCTACGGCTCCACAGTCGTCGAAAAGGCCCTGCACCGGGGCGGCCTGGGATCGCCCGTGGTCCACCTGTCACCGTCATTCAACCCGGATGACAAGGATCTCGCCAATTCGATCGCTTTTCACCCGGACCTCGGCATACTCATGCTCTACAGCGACGAGGACCTCCACGCACTCCGGTCTTGTTCATATTTCCGTAATGCAAAGAATTTCAACAAGTTAAAGGTCATCCCCTACCAGGATTCCGGCCGCGGCATCGATATCCTGCGCCGGAACCCGGTCGCACTGGAGAAATTCCAGGACTGGGCCCGAAAAACCGTTTCCGGGCCCTGATCCGGCCTGTTTTTTCGACGGTCGAATCAGATCGTCCGGCGTGGGGCGCTGGTACGGATGTTGCGAGCGAATCGGGTATCATGATGGCCCGTAATGCCCGCAGATGGATCACGACGCTTCTCGTCGCGGCCGGCTGGACGCTTGCGTCCGGTATGCCCACCAGCGCCCAGGAGCCGGATCCCGCGCTTTCCGGGGCCCCGGCGGAGTCCGTCGAGCGAGATTCCGACCGTTCGTTCGACTCCTCCATCACCATCCCCGAACTATTCGAGAAGGCGAGAGAGGCGTTCGGGCTGAACAAGATGGAACTTGCCGGGGAGTTCTACCGGGAAATCCTGATCCGCGATCGATCCAACGTCAAGGCGATGATGGAGCTGTCCAACGTGTACGAGCGCAGCGGCCGTCTCGAGTATGCGCGGGGCCTGCTGGTGAGATCGTCGAAATTACTACCCGGAAACGAGGACATCGCAGACCGGCTGGCGGCTGTTGAACACATACTCGCGATCGTGTTGTCGGCCGAGGTCGACTCCCTGCTCGCAAATCAACTGTACGAACTGGCCCTGCCCAAGTTGTCCGTCCACTTGAGCATCGAGCCCGACTCCCCCGAACTCCTCTATAAACGGGCGCTGTGCTATTCACACCTGGGTCGTCCCGACGCCGCGCTGTCCAGTGTCGACCGCGCGCTCCAGATCAACCCGATCGAGAAATACTACAAGTTGCGCTCCTTGCTCCTCAAAGATCTCAAGACGATGGAGTCGAAGGTAAAAGTAGCGGAAGTCAAATCTCTGCTGCAGTCGGGCGAAGAAGGCGACCACCAGCGGGTGCTGGAAGTTCTCGGTGAAATTCTCCAGTATGATCCCGACCACACCTGGGCCAGGGCGGAATTCATCCGTTTGACCGCCGCGGGCCAGACGAACGCCGACACGACCGGTTCACGCTCTGTGCAGGAAATCGCGATATCCGCCACGACCGCCGTCATGACCGCAGCGCGCGGCGCCGGCCGCCTCGCCGCCCGTCACCTCAGCGCCATTCTGCTCCTGGTCGCCGTGATTATCGTATACCGGTCTCCGCTCACGCGCCTGATTACACGGTGGCTGGCGCCGCGGTCGTTCCTCTCCGGACGCTTCCCGAAGTTCACGCTGACGGAGATCCTCGTCACGCTCAACTCCGAGTCGCACACCGGGATCCTCCAGGTAAAGGGCGACGGGGGC
>CBDUWU010000073.1:0-14267 GCA_965371015.1 uncultured bacterium
GGCGCGCATGATACAGGGCGCCCATTTTCTGAGTGACGTGGTGTGGGCGGCGGGGATGGTGTACCTCACCGCGCTCTCCTTCTATTATATACTGCGGTTGAACCGATGACCGATCTCAAGACGAAACGATACTGGGTATTCGACATGGACGGCACGCTGACGGTGGCGGTCCACGACTTCGACTCCATCCGCGACGCGCTGGGGCTGCCGCAGGGCCGGCCCATCCTCGAGCAGCTCGCCCAGTTGCCGGATGACGAAGCCGAGCGGCTGCGCGATCGCCTCGACGTGATCGAAAAGAACCTCGTCGACAAGGCCTCCGCGCAGACCGGCGCGGCACACCTGCTGGAACTCCTCTCTGCCCGCGGCGCGAAGCTGGGTATCCTCACGCGTAACAGCCACGAGAACGCTCTGCTGACGCTCGAAGTGTGCGGGATGTCGCAGTACTTCGACACCGGCGACGTCCTGGGGCGCGAGTCGTGCGAGGTCAAGCCGAGCGCCGACGGCATCCACAAACTCCTCGACGGCTGGGGCGCGAGTGCGAGAGATGCCGTCATGGTGGGCGACTTCCTCTTCGACCTGGTCGCCGGCCGCGAGGCGGGGACGACGACGGTGTACCTCGACACCAACGGCGGCTTCGAGTACCGCGACCAGGCCGACGTCTGCGTCCACGACCTCGGCGAACTGGCGCGCCTGATAACGGAGTAACGGTGGCCAAGACGAACCCGGCAGAATATCGCGACAAGTTCGACTCGATCCGCATCGATGCGGGCGTCGATCTTCTCAATGATAGCCATCGCCGGTTTATTGAGGGAGCGGCGCTCGATCACCGCTTCACCTTCCAGGAACTCCGCCGTGTATCCGAGATCGCGAAGGACTTCGAGCTGTGGGGCGAGGCCGGACTCGAGGCGTGGTGGGACGAGCAGCGCGCGCTCTCGAAGCTCACCGGCCCGGCGCTGAAGCGGCACCTGCTCACCGGTCTGGAGAAACACGTCGAGGGTTTCACCACGAGTCCCGTGCGCTACGACACCCCCGCCGACAAGCCCACGGCGCGAGAGTCGAAACCGGTCATCACGAAGAAGACGGACAAGACGATATGGGGGATGTGCCCCGTCGCGTCGGAAGAGACGGTGTGCTGCAACCTGCGCACCATCGACGCGGTGGAGAACTGCGTGTTCGGTTGCAGCTACTGCACCGTGCAGACGTTCTACACCGACAAGATCGTGTTCGATGAGGACTTCGCCGCCAAGCTCCAGGAGATCCCGATCGAACCGGACCGCTTCTACCACTTCGGTACGGGGCAGGCGTCGGATTCGCTCGCGTGGGGGAACAAGCACGACGTGCTCGACGCGCTCTGCGAGTGGGCCGCCGCGCACCCCAACGTTCTGCTCGAGCTCAAGACCAAGTCGAACAACGTTCGCTACTTCGAGGACCACGACGTTCCGTCCAATGTCGTGTGCAGCTGGTCGCTCAACACGCCCGTCGTGATCGACCACGAGGAGCACTTCACCGCCGGCCTCGAAGACCGGATTGCCGCCGCGCGCGCCGTGGCCGACCGGGGCGTCGGGGTGGCGTTTCACTTCCACCCCATGGTGCACTACGAGGGGTGGGGGCGGGACTATACAGATGTCGTAAAAACTTTACAGTCGGCGTTCACGGCGGACGAGGTTCGCTTCGTCTCTTTCGGGTCGGTGACATTGATCAAGCCGGTGATCCGCAAGATCCGCCGGCTCGGTAACCCCACTAAAATCAACCAGGTTGCGTTCGTCCCCGACCCCCTGGGTAAACTGACGTATGAGGACGACATCAAGGTGGAGATGTTCACAACGATGTACGAGGCGTTCGAGCCGTGGCGGCCGGGCGTATTCCTCTACCTCTGCATGGAAAAACGCTCGATCTGGGAGCGGTCTTTCGGTTATGTTTATGAGAGCAACAACGACTTCGAGATCGACTTCGGACAACGGACACTTCGACGAAGGAGTTGATCCCCATGCCCGTTGATATCAAGATCGACCCGACCGCCGGCAGCGCCGGACTCATCACGTACACCGTCACCGGTGAACTCGACCTCGGTAAACTCCGCACGGCGCTCGACGGGATATACGACGCGCCCGAATTCCGTCCCGGGATGCACGCGCTCTGGCAGATCAAGGAAGGGACGATCGGCGTCGGCACCGCGCAGCTCCCCGAACTGCTCGACATCCTGCAGGAGCGCTCGGAAAAGCGCGGCACCGGTTACAAGGCGGCGATCGTCGTTCGCGGCAACCTCGACTTTGGCCTCTCGACCATTTTCCAGATGCACGCCTACTCGCTGCCCTTCGAAGTGAAGGTCTTCCAGAGCCTCACCCAGGCGAAGGAATGGATCGGAGACGACGAGGCCTGACGCGCCGGCACACTCTGCGTACTATCCCCGGGCCGGCGCAACGCACTTGCTGATTTGCAGTAATATACCTATAAAAATGGGTATATTGATGCAGATCAGCAAGTATACTCGCTAACCCGGTCACATCCCGCCCTCAACTGGAAGGCCCTCAATGTCCGCCATCGGACAAGCGAGTGATGACTCGGGCCTTTACCTGCATTGCCAACTTGTGTTAAAATAACCCGTTACACCCTCTAAATTGCAGAGACCTGGGCAACTATCGATACGGGTCGCGCAAACTCCGCTCCGGGGAGTCTAACTAATTGATGCGCATTATGTTACGAACGCAGGCTTCGGCCGCGGTCGCGTGACCCACGGACACCTCCGGGAGGTCGGACGATGAAGGGCAAGCTGTTCGGCGCTGCAGTGAGCGCCGCCGCCGTTGGGTTGTTCCTCCACTCAATTATCCCCGGTCCGGCGCATGCCGCCCGGGCCGATTTCTGGCAGCGCGTCTTTACCCCCACCACGATGAACCTCAACGGTGTGTTCGGCAGCGCCACCCTCGCCGCCGCCGTGGGTGAAGGCGGCGTGGCGCTCGTCTACGACGGTTTCGACTGGAACCTCGTCGACACGCCGACACAGCTGCCGCTCGAAGCGGTGTGGGCGGCGGGCCGCGACGACATCTTTGCCGTCGGCGCGTCGGGCAACATCTTCCGCTTCTCGCTCGACGGCGGCGGCGTCGAACGGATGCAGTCGGGGACCTCGCTGATACTCCGCGCCGTGTGGGGGCGCAACGCAAGCGATGTATACGCCGCCGGCGACAACGGCACGATGCTCCACTTCGACGGCGTCGAGTGGACCTACGAACTCGTGCCGACGGTCAACCGCCTGCGCGGCATTGCCGTGACAAAGAGTGGTCTCGCGTATGTCGTCGGCGACGCCGGCTACGTGTTCCGCCGCGAAGACGGCGAGTGGGTCATGATGGAGACGCCCACGACGCGCAACCTCTACGCCGTCTGGGCGCTGGCCGACGACGACATCTACGCCGTCGGTGACAGCGGTACGGTGCTCCACTTCGACGGATTCGAATGGACGCTCGTCGATACGCCGACCGTGGCCAACCTCTACGGCGTGTGGGGCACGTCGGGCAACCGCGTGTTCGCCGTCGGTACCGGCGGCAACATGATCGAGTTCGACGGCCGGGTCTGGTTCCTCGAGCGGATCGACACCTGGGCCAACCTCAACGCGATCATCAACGGGTTTGTCGTGGGCGACGGCGGCAACGCATTCCAGAACGCCCAGCTCTATCCCGAGGCGAACAACCTCCGGATCACCGAGGTCGACGTGATCAACGGCGCGGTCGAAGTGACCAACACCGGCCCGCGGTTCGTCACCGGCGCCCACCCGTTCATCTACGCGGGGCGTGCCCGTTCGGGCATACCGCCGGGAACGGTGTTCGAGGCGGGCGGTGTCCGCGTATTTCCCCTCCCCCAGATCGCGCGCGACGCGAGCGATCTCTGGCTCTACCGTACGTATCCTTTCGGCGATCCGGAAAACCTGATCCACGGACTCCAGTACGGTGACGGCGGCCCCTGGGCCGCCACACACGTTGCCGTGGATGCGGGCAAGTGGTCCGGTATCAATGACGCAGTCTTGCCCCCACGGCGCGGCACGACTCTCGCGTACGACGGTTTCGGCATTACGCCGGCCGACTGGTACATCAACGAAACGCCGACGATGGGCCGCCACAACTTCACCGTGCCGGGCACGGTACCCAGGTCGCTCGTCTATCCGCTGAGAACGCAGGGCTTCGAGTCGGTATCTCTCGGCGACGAAGTGATCGCCATCGAAGACTGGCGAATCGCCGACAACGGCGGTATCCGCGGCGCGTTCACGTCGCACGTCGTCAGGGACGAACGCTACCCCGGCGGACCGCGGGTGCGCGCGGCGATGATCCGCGACCAGGACCCGCGTGACGTGACCAACCGCGTGTTCACCCCCGTGATCGAAACGCTCATCGACGACCTGCACTACCGGTGGATCGTCCGGGTCAAGGTCGCCGAGCCGACGGTGTCGGCGAACGGCCCGCGCCTGATGGTTCAGCACAAAGTCGGTCTGGTATACAGCGATCTCGAATTTGTCGACATGTGGGGGATCGAGTTCCGCCAAAACGGCGTCTACCTCGTAGTCGATAATGCCGGCGGCGAGCCAGCGGAAACACCACTCTTCGCGTACCGGTGGCCGCGCGGCATCGGCGACTGGGTGACGATCTCGATCGAGGCCGACTTCTTCACGGGCGAAGTCAGCGCGCGGGTCGACACCGCGTTGCGCGGTGTACTGCCGATCAACCCTGTCGAGGGAACCGACGTCCACGTGTACCGCCTCTCGTACGACGGCGACGGTCCCGGTAACACGGGGACGATGCTCCTCGACCGCGTAACGATCGATGCGACCGGCGCCGTTCCGTTGTTCACCGCCGTCAGCGCCGAGGCGACGGAGACCGGCGCGGCGATTTCGTGGGATGTTGTCGAGAGCGAGCCCGTCGAGGGCTTCCGGGTGGTCCGCAGCCGTGACGGCGGCGCCGACGAAACGGTGGTCTCGGGCGACACGCCGCTCGGCGCCGATTCGAGGCACTACGACGACACCGGCCTCGACCCCGGCCAGGCGTACGTGTACTGCGTGACGGCGATCCTCCCCGGCGGCGACGAAAGTCGTTCGGCGCCGGCCACGATGACTGCAATCGACTACCGCGCGCTCGCTTTCGAGCAGGTGTCGGTCTGGCCCGTCGACCGCGACGTGTATATCTCCTGGAAGCTCTACGGCTCCGGGGACATCGATGGTTTCCGCGTGTACCGCCGGCGTGACGGCGACGCCGAGCACGTGGTCAGCGGTGAGGGGCTCCTCCCCGGTGACGAGCGGCAACTGGCCGACCGCAATCTCGAACCCTGGCACACGTACCACTACCGTGTCGTTGCCGTGGCGCCCGGAGGCGAAGAGATCCCGTCCCGGACGGCCACCGTCGAAATGCGCACACCGGCGTTCGAGCTCACGCACGGCCGCCCCAATCCGTTCTCGAGTTCCACGTCCTTCCAGTACACGATGCCGCGCGCGGCGCCGGTGTCGGTCGCCGTCTACGACGTCCGCGGCGCTCTGGTGGCGACGATCGAGGATGGTATCCGCGCGGCGGGCGTCCACACCGTCGCCTGGAACGGCCGCGACCGCAGCGGCGCCCGGGTGAGCGCCGGCACCTATTTCGTCAGGCTCCAGGCGCCCGACGTGGTCCTGACCCGTAAAATCGTCCTGGTCCGCTGACCTGTATCATTGGCCCGCGTCCTGTATCCGACCGCCGTCCAAGTCCCCCAGGGGCCGGGCGGCGGTTCTTTATCCGGGAGGGAAGGGCGTTTTCGGTGGATTCGGGACGGGCGAGCGGTTAGAATAAGTTCGCTATGGCAATCAACACCCAAATAGACCCTGCTACCGGCAACAGGACGCACACGGTCACCGGTGTCATCTCGATGGACGAAGTCCGCAAGACGCTCGAGGAAACCTACGCCCACCCGGACTTCCAGTCTGCTGCGGGCGCCGTCTGGGATCTGACCACGGCGACGTTGGACGTTGCCACCGAGGATGTCCGCCACCTGGCCGATTTCGTCGGCAAGCTCGTCGGCGACGACGCGCCGGGAAAGGCCGCCCTCCTCGTATCCCGCGATTTCGAAACCGGTACGGCCAAGATGTACGAGTCGATCCTGAGCGGCCAGTCGAGCAAGCCGATCATGGTGTTCCAGGACATGGACGAAGCGCAGCGCTGGCTGACCAAGACCGACTGACCTCCCCGTCGTGACCGTTCTGTTCATCCCGACGCCCCCGTCCAGGGGCGGCGTACGGGCCAGTCAGACGATTTATCCCTCCAGACTCTGAAGCTCCTGCTCTCCAGAAAATCTGCGTTTTCCGGCGAGAAGATAGCGGACAGATCGCGGCATATCGTCATCGGATAAAGAGACCCTCCTGTTAATCCGGGATATTTGTATTTATGAGGCAAATATACGGTATATTAGTATAATATTATAAGAAAAGATGGAAATCCGTTATAAAGTATGGCATAGTGATGAATGAGGCTAATATTCTTATGAAAATAGATGCGACCGATATCAAGATCCTGAACATCCTGCAACGGCGGGGGCGCATCACCAACACGGCCCTCGCGAAGGAGATCGAGATCTCACCGCCGCCCACTCTCGAGCGGGTCAAAAAGCTGGAGAAGAACGGCGTCATCGTGAAGTACGTGGCGCTGGTCGACCCGGTGGCGGTGGGTGTTGGTACGCACACGTTTGTCGAAGTGATGCTTCGCGGTCACACGAAGGAAAACGTGACCGCGTTCATCGAGGCGGCGCAGGCGATGGATGAGATCATGGAGTGCCACCACGTGACGGGTGATGCGGACTTCCTGATCAAGATCGCCGTGAGGGACATTCCCTCTTACGAGCAACTGGTTCTCCACAAGCTCACCACGCTGCCGCATATATCGAATCTGAAAACCATGGTGGTGCTGTCGACGTTCAAGAACGAGACGGCATACGACGTGGAAGGAGCCGGCAATGGCAACAAAAATGACGCCTGACATTTCGGACAAGGAGTACTGGGTCGAGAAGGGCAAAGAGATGATCGCCGACCGCCAACGCCGGATCGCCCGCGCCAAGGGGTGGAAGTTCGACACGGTCGCGACGCACGGTCTGTACGACCTCGAGCAGGCGCTCCAGCTCAACAACGGCTCGATCATGGAGCCGGTCTATTTGAGCCCCGCGCAGGCGTATCACACTAGCGGCGAGATGGAAGCGGGGCTCTCGTACGAGATGCCGAACTGGTGCTATTCGCGGATCGCCAACCCGTCGAACTACTTCCTGGAAGAAGCGGCGGCGCTCCTGGAGACGTACGGATCGCCCATCATTGCTTCGTGCGTGGCGACGGCGAGCGGCATGGCCGCCATCCGCACGGCGACCGATCCGTTCCTGGTGATCGATCCGAAGCTTCCGAAGCCCAACCTGGTCGCGTGCTCGCGCGTATACGGCGGCACCTTCCAGCAGTTCTCGATCCGGCGGCAGCAGGAGCAGGGGATTGAAGTCCGCTGGGTACTCCATCCCGATGACATCGCCGAGTGGGAGAGCAAGGTCGACGAGAACACGCGCTTCGTCTACGGTGAGTTTCCGTCCAACCCGTCGGTGTCGATCTTCGACATCGAGGCGGTGGCCGAGGTCGCCCACCGGGCCGGCGTGCCGTTGATCGTCGACTCGACGTGCGCCTCTCCTGCGCTCACCCGCCCGCTCACGCTGGGCGCCGACATCGTCGTCCAGTCTGCCTCGAAGGTGATCGGCGGCAGCGGCACCTCGATCAGCGGGCTCCTGGTTGCCAAGAAAGACATCGTGAGCAAGGTCGGCAGCGACGATATGCGCGCCGATTTCGCCACCTGGGCCAAGTTCTGGCCCTACCGCGACAACGGCCCCGCCATCAACCCGCTGGCGGCGATCATGGTGCTCAATGATATGCGCACCCTCCGGATGCGTGTGGCGCAGATGAGCCGGTCGGCCCTGGAAGTGGCGAAGTACCTCGAAGGCCACCCCAAAGTCGAGAGCGTCCACTACCCGGGGCTCGAGAGCTACCCGCAGCACGACCTGGCAAAAAAGTACATGCGACTGGCCGACAGCGGTGAGCCGATGTTCGGGTACATGCTCTCGGTCGAGATCGCCGAGGACACGCCCGGGGGGTCGGCCAACGCGCGCGTGTTCTTCGACCACCTCGAAATGATATGGCGCGCCACCGACCTGGGTCGCGTCAAGACGGTCGCCACCCTCAACGCGATTTCCACGCACCAGCAGCAGGGTGAAGAGGGCCGCAAACTGGCGGCGATCAGCCCGTCGACGTGCCGCATCTCCTGCGGCATCGAGGACCACGACGATATCATCGCCGACCTCGACCGTGCGCTCGACGCCATCCGGTAACCTTACGGCAGTGAGCGGCGCTCTTCCCTCTGCCGGGCGAGAGCGCCTGCCCCCGTGCCGCCTCGAACGTGCTATAATTCCCGGACTCGTTTTCACCGAACAAAAATAGAAGGAGCACATAATGAAGCACAAACTGGCTTTGCTGGGGTTTGGTACCGTGGGACAGGGGTTGTGCGAGATCCTGCTGTCGAAGAGCGAACAGCTCAAAACGCAGTACGGATTCGAATGGGAAGTCGTCGCCGTGTCCGACATGTTGAAGGGGTCGGTGTACTCGCCCGATGGGCTCGACACGAAGAAACTGCTCGAGCTGGCCGCGGCGGGCACGTCGCTCGAAGAATACGACGGCCCCGCCGAAAAGGGATGGGACGCGCTCAAGACGGTCCGCGAGTGTAACGCCGACATCGTGTGCGAGTTGACGTACACCGACGTCAAGACGGGTCAGCCCGCCACCGACCACTGCCGCGCCGCGTTCGAGATGGGCAAGCACGTCGTCACGTCGAACAAGGGCCCCGCGGCGCTCTTCTACCGCGAGCTCGTCGACCTGGCGGCGAAGAACAACGTCAAGTTCATGATCGAGGGCACCGTCATGTCGGGCACGCCCGTCATCAACCTCGCCAATAACACGCTCGCCGGCAACGATATATCCGCCATCAAGGGTATCCTCAACGGCACGACCAACTTTATCCTCACCAACATGGAAGCGGGACGCCCGTACGAGGAGGTGCTCGACGAGGCGCAGAAGCTCGGCTACGCCGAGGCCGACCCCACCGCCGACGTCGAGGGCCTCGATGCGCTGGCCAAGGTCACGATCCTGGCCAACGTCCTGATGGGCGAAAACCTCAAGCCCACCGACATCCCGTGCGAGGGAATCACGAAGATCACGCTCGACGACATCGACAAGGCGAAGAACGAAGGCAAGCGCTGGAAGCTCATCGGCGAGATCAAGCGCGAGGGCGGCAAGGTATCGGCGTCGGTCGCACCCATGATGATCGACCTGACCCACCCGCTGGCCGGTGTGATGGGCGCCGTGAACGCGGTGACGTTCAGCACCGACATGATGCAGGACGTGACCGTCAACGGCCCCGGCGCCGGGAAGATCGAGACGGGATACTCAATACTGATCGACATGCTCGAAATCGACCGCAATTCATAAGGAGACGATAACAATGAAGATGATCATTGGCGGGCAATTCGTAGACAAGGACGAGAAGATCGACGTCCTGCAGCCGTTCGACGGTTCGGTGGTGGACACGGTTCCGCGAGGGACCGTGGAAGACGTGGACAAGGCGATCACGATCGCGCAGAAGGGCTACGAGATCAACCGCAAGCTCCCCGCGCACAAGCGCATCTCGATCCTCAAGGGAACCGCCGAGATGATGCAGAAGCGCTACGAAGAACTGGCCGAGACGATTGCCACCGAGGGGTCGAAGACGATCAAGGAGGCGCGCAAGGAAGTCGGCCGCGCAATCAACACGATCACCATATCGGCAGAAGAAGCGCGCCGTATCGACGGCGAGACGATCGCGTTCGACAGCGCCGAAGGCTCCGAGAATCGCCGCGGTTACTACTACCGCTTTCCCATCGGCATCATCGGCGCGATCACGCCGTTCAACGATCCTTTGAACCTCGTCGCCCACAAGCTCGGGCCCGCAGTCGCCGGCGGCAACTCGGTCGTGTGTAAGCCCGCCACCGTCACGCCGCTCTCGGCGCTCAAGCTGGGCGAGTGCATGCTCGAGGCGGGGCTCCCCGGCGAGATCCTCTCGATCGTGACGGGCCACGGCCACGAAATCGGCGACGCGATCGTCTCCGACCCGCGCATCCGGATGATCTCGTTTACCGGCGGCGTCGAGGCGGGTGAGCGCATCATGTCGAAGTGCGGCCTCAAGAAGATCGGCATGGAGCTGGGATCCAACTCGCCGGTCATCGTGATGGCCGACTCGAAGCTCGACGACGCCATCGAGTCGTGCGTGTCGGGGTCCTTCTGGGCGGTGGGGCAGAACTGCATCGGCGTCCAGCGCATCTACGTCGAGCGCCCGGTGTACGACGAGTTCCGCGACAAGTTCGTCGCGCGCACAAAGAAGTACAAAACGGGCTACCAGCTCGACGAAGACACCGACATGGGTCCGATGATCACCGAGGGCGAGGCCAAACGCGTCATCGAGTGGGTCGAGGAGTCGAAGTCGCAGGGTGCGATCTGCCTGACGGGCGGCACCCGCGAGGGCTCTCTCGTCCAGCCGACGGTCATGGAGAACATGCCCAAGGGCGCCAGGCTCGACTGTGACGAGGTCTTCGGACCGGTCGTGTCGCTCTACCCCGTCGACAGCCTCGAAGAAGCGGTCGAACGCTCCAACGCCGTCGACTACGGTCTCCTGGGCGCGATCTTCACCGAAAACCTCAACAGCGCGTTCTACGCGGTCTACAACATGGACGTCGGCGGCATCATCGTCAACGACTCCACCGACTACCGCGTCGACCTGATGCCCTTCGGCGGCATCAAGAAGAGCGGGCTGGGCCGCGAGGGAATCAAGTACTCGCTCATGGAAATGACCGAGCCCAAAATGGTATGCTTCAACCTGTAACGACGGAGGGCTGAACAAAGGTAGAGATCGAGATCAGCGTGTGGAATATTGCATCTCTCGCCGTGGCGGCGTCGCTTTTTGTGACGATGGTCGTCATGGCCGCCGTATCGGCCGCCGAGCGTGAGCGCCGCGCCCGCCGCGTTGCCACTGCCCTGGCCATCGCGCTGCCGATCCCGTTTTTGTTCGTCGCCTTCGTCGCTTCCCCGATATTCGCCGCCGCGGTTGTGCTGTTCACGATCGCGGCGGCGGTTTTTCTGGTCCTGCCCACCGGCCGGCCCCGCCCGCTCTGCGACGAAACACCCGTCTCCCGGATCGACGAGCGAGACATCATGTTCTCACGCCGGCTCCTGGAACCCGGCTCGGAACGATTCAAGAGATACTACGAGATGCGACCCGAAAACGCGCCGCTCGACGAGAAATTCCGCGAGCAGCCGGGGCTCCTGGCCAGAGGGTCCCGTGCATACGACCCGGTCACTTTCGCCGCGTCCAAAGCGACCTTCGAGGCGGTGGCCCAGTTTCACCCCATCGTCGACGGCGACCCGGCGCCGGATCGCGTCGAGTGCGACCCGGGCGACATCACCGAATTCGTCTCGACGTGGGCGCTCCGGTCGGGCGCCGTTTCGACGGGCGTGACGGAGATCCGCGACTACCACCAGTACACCCACGTGGGGAGGGGGCCCGACTGGGGTCAGCCGGTCGACGTGCCGCACAAATGGGCGTTCGTCCTCACCGTCGAGATGAGCAAGGAGATGATCGACAGCGCCCCGCTGGGCCCGACGGTGATGGAGTCGGCGCAGCAGTACCTCTCGTCGGGGACGATCGCCACCCAGATTGCCACCTTCATCCGGCGGCTCGGCTGGCCGGCGCGCGCCCACATCGACGGCAACTACCGCGTCGTGTGCCCGCTGGTCGCGCGCGACGCGGGGCTCGGCGAGATCGGCCGCATGGGGCTCCTCATGACGCCGGAGGTGGGGCCGCGGGTCCGGATCGCCGTCGTCACCACCGACCTTCCCCTCGTACCCAGCCCCCGCGGCGGAGACCCGACGATGACGGACTTCTGCCGGATCTGTAAAAAGTGCGCCGACGTGTGCCCGTCGCAGTCGATCTCGTTCGACGACCCCGGCCTCGTCGACGGGGTGACGCGGTGGCAGATCGACCAGGCGTCGTGCTATACCTTCTGGTCTACCGTAGGTACCGACTGCGCGAAGTGTATACGGGCCTGTCCCTACTCGCATCCCGACAATCTGCTCCATAATATCGTCCGCGCCGGCATTGCGAACTCGTCGCGGTTCCGCCGCTTCGCGCTCAAGATGGACGATATCTTCTACGGCCGCACCCCGCCACCGGAAGACGTGCCCGAATGGCTCCGCGTCGAAACACGCGACCCGTCGGGCGGTTGATCGCCGCGGTGGCCTGACGGCCACCCTTTGCGTTGTGCTGTTCAAACCCGGATAACGATGGACGACCCGCGGCCTGACGGCCACCCTTTGCGTTGTGCTGATCAAATCCGGATAACGATGGACGACCCGCGGCCTGGCGGCCACCCTTTGCGTTGTGCTGTTCAAATCCGGATAACGATGGACGACCCGTGGCTTGTCGCCGCCCGGCCAAATCTGCTATCATCCGCGTCGCAGCCCCGAAAGTCCCGGAAGGAGTGGAAGCATGACGTACGCACAGGCAATGAAAGAGCTGAAACGCGTGGGCACCGCCCACAACCGCAAGGTCTACGGCCGCCACGGCGTAACGGTCGACATGTTCGGCGTCAGCTTCGCCAATCTCAACGTGCTCCATAGACAGATCAGAACCGACCACGCACTCGCCGTCAAACTGTGGGACAGCGGCAACCACGACGCCCGCGTGCTGGCCACGATGATCGCCGACCCGGAGCAGATGAAGAGCGCGACGCTCGACGCCTGGGTCAAGGACCTCGACAGCTACGTGGTCACCGACGCTTTTTCCACCATGGCGGGCAAGACGCGATACGCGCGCAAGAAGGCCGAGAAGTGGGCGAAGTCGAGAAACGAGTGGATCGGCCGCGCGGGGTGGTCGGTCATGTGCCGGGTGGCGGCGAACGACGGGGAGTTGAAGGATGATTACTTCGAGCGATACCTGGCGACGATCGAGTCGGACATCCACAAGAGCAAGAACCGGGTGCGCGACGCGATGAACATGGCGGTAATCAACATCGCGCTGCGCAGCAGCAAGCTCGAGAAAAAGGCGGTCGCGACGGCGAAGCGGATCGGCAAGGTCGATGTCGACCACGGGCAGACGAGTTGCAAGACGCCCGACGCGATCGACTACATCGAGAAAACGAAGAAGTACCGGAAGAACAAGGCGGCGCGCAAGACGGTTTGTTGAGCTCCGCGCCGGGGGGCATCAGGTCAGTATGAATATCAGTCTGCGTCGATTTCTGGGTAAGGTGTTTCGCTCGTCCTCCGAGCGAAGGCATGCCCACGTGGGGCCGGCCCACCTGTGGAAGATGAAGCGCGAATTCCAGTTCAACTTCCTCGAGTTGTCGGGTCTCGAACCCCAGCACGACTTCCTCGACATCGGTTGCGGCACTCTGCGCGGCGGGATCCCGTTGATCGAATTTCTCGAAACGGGGCGTTACTGCGGACTCGAAGTACGGGAGGAAGTCCTCGCGGAAGGGCGCAGGGAACTGGCCGCGGCGGGGCTCGAAGGCAAACACCCGCAGCTCGTCGTCCCCGATGACATCGGAGCGCTCGAGCTGGGGCGGAAGTTCGACTACGCGTGGGCGTTTTCGGTGCTGTTCCACATGACAGACGAGATCGTGGAGCAGTGCGTCGGCATGGTCGCCCGCCACCTCGAACCCGACGGCGTCTTCTACGCCAACGTCAATATTGGCGACCGGCCGCCCGGCAACTGGCAGGGCTTCCCGGTGATGTATCACACGCTGGAGTTCTATCAGGAGCTGTGCCGGCGCCACGGCATGTCGGCGCAGGATACGGGGTCACTGGAAAAGCTCGGCCACGTCTCCGGCGACGCGGCCCAGGACAGCCAGCGCATGCTCGCCATCAAACCCGTTTGATATATTTCGGAACGACGACTGCCCGCAAAATTGTGTCGTCCAGGTGGTAAGTTTCTTACCGCCATTATGGCGGTAAAAAATCAGCCACTTTTAAGGATCACACGTCGAGCTTTGGTAGCCTGAGGCAGGGCATGATCGGGCTCTGAGCTTTGGTAGCCTGAGGCAGGGCATGATCGGGCTCTGAGCTTTGGTAGCCGAGGACAGCGCATGCTCGGGCTCTACTATTGTAAAAGGGCTACCACGGATTGGTCGCCCATACGGCCAGCTCGGGGATGAAGCCCCGGTCG
>CBDUWU010000074.1:0-14244 GCA_965371015.1 uncultured bacterium
CGACCTGCTGGTCGGCCAGAAGTTGATCGCGAAAAGTGTTGTAGTAGGATTCCGCTTCCTTGCCCAGGCCCTGCTTCTTGCGGATCAGGCCCAGTTTGGTGAGAACCTCGTAGCGAGCGGGAATCAGCCGCCGGACTTTCTTGCAGACGGCGACCGCATTGTTGTGCAGGCTGACGCGCGTATACGAATCGATCGCCCGTACGAACGCATCGTAAGCGTCGTTCTTGTTGCCCGTCTTGAGGTAGATATCCCCAAGCTCGTTGAACACGTTCGGATTCGACTGGTCGATATCAGCAAGCCGCTTGTATTCCTTGATGGCGCTGAGCCAGTCCTGCTTGCGAACGCAATCGAGCGCCTTCTTGCGGATGGCGTTAACCTTACTCAACCTGGCCTCCTGCGCACGGTGATATCAGCCTAGTTGTCAACGCAGGCCTTTCCTTCGATGAATACCATTGCAACCGGATTGATCCCGAAGCGGTTCGGTATCTCCCGGTAGTCCTCGCAGGCGAGCACGATAAAATCCGCTCGTTTGGACACCTCGAGGCTACCCACTTCCTGTTCACGTCCCACGACGAACGACGGGTTGTACGTCGCCGCCGCGATAGCTTCGGCCGGACTCATTCCCAGGTGGGAGCAGGCAATCGCTATCATCATCGGCAACGACTCACTCGTCGAACTTCCCGGGTTAAAATCACTGGCCAGCGCCACCCTCATCCCCGCATCGATCATTTCTCTCGCAGGAGCAAAATGGAGCGACGGGAGCCCGAAGCTCGTGCCCGGCAGAAGCACGGAAAAAACGCCTGCCTCCACCATCATGGCCATTCCCCTCTGGTTGATTTTCGTCAGATGATCGGCGGAAATGGCCCCGATTCTGGCCGCCAGTTCGGCGGAACCTGTATCGTCCAATTCGTCTGCGTGGAGCCTGGCCTTCAGTCCAACTCGCTGTCCAGCCCGCAAGATTCGTTCCGCTTCGGCCACCGTAAAAACTCCGGTTTCGGAAAAAACATCGTTATATTCAGCCAATCCCGCTTCGGCCACCGCCGGAATCATCTCCTCGGTCACTAAGTCGATAAATTCTTCCCGGTTATCGCTATAAGCCTCTGGCAAAGAATGTGCCCCGAGAAAGGTCGCCACGATCATCATCGGCGATTTTTCCGCCAACCGTTTTATCACGCGGAGCATCTTCATTTCATTCTTTAAGTCAAGCCCGTAACCGCTTTTGATTTCTATTGTTGTGGTTCCATGCTTCATGCATCCAGCGAGGCGGCGCTCGCTCGCCGCAAAAAGCGACTCCTCATCCATTTCGTGGACATCTGCAACGCTACGCGCAATTCCTCCACCCCTTTCGGCAATCATGGCGTACGGCGTACCCGCCACCCGCCATTCGTACTCGTCAAGGCGGTACCTGGCGAACACCGTGTGCGTGTGGCAGTCGACGAAGCCCGGCATCACCACTGCCCCTCCGGCGTCCACCACCTCGCAGCCCGGTACCGGATCGACGGCCGCTTCTACGGCGTCCCGGTTTCCGACGGCGACAATTCTGCCATCACGAGCGGCAAACGCGCCGCCTTCGACGATGCCGAGGTCGCCCAGGTCCGGCCCCGTTCGCGGTCCTTCACCGTGGCCGGCCAGGGTCAGCAGCTGACTCGAATTGATAACGAGAAGATCCGCATCCTTCTTCACTCTCGCACCTGCCTCTTTGGGTTGGAATTTGGCCGCGCCCATCGGGCCGGTCACCGTCCCCGGTCGGATTATTCGTCGAGAAACGGAATGTGGATTCCGTCACGCTTCGCCGCTTCGGTCGCCGTGTCGTATCCCGCGTCGACATGCCGTGCCACGCCGATTCCCGGATCGCCGGTGAGACAGCGTTCCAGCCGCGCCGCGCTTTCGGGCGTGCCGTCCGCGACGACCGCCAGCCCCGCGTGGATTGCCAGCCCCATCCCCACACCACCACCGTGATGAACCGACACCCAGGAGGCGCCATTCACCGCGTTCAAGAGGGCGTTGAGTATCGGCCAGTCGGCGACGGCGTCGGTGCCGTCCTTCATCGCCTCGGTTTCGCGGTAGGGGCTGGCGACCGAACCACTGTCGAGGTGGTCGCGCCCGATCACGATGGGGGCGGAGATGCGACCGTCACGAACCGCGTCGTTCATCGCCAGGCCGAACTTCGCCCGTTCGCCGTACTTGAGCCAGCAGATCCGCGACGGCAGACCCTGAAAAGCCACCCGCTCCCGGGCGAGGTTGATCCAGCGCACGAGCGATTCGTTTTCTGGAAACATTTCCAGGATGAGGTCGTCGGTGAAGGCGATGTCTTTCGGGTCGCCGGAAAGCGCAATCCAGCGGAACGGCCCGCTGCCCTCGCAGAAGAGGTGCCGTATGTACGCGGGAACAAAACCGGGGAACGAGAACGCGTCCGCGTAACCGGCTTTCTCAGCCTGGCCGCGGATGTTATTGCCGTAATCGAACACGGCCGCACCTTTTTTCTGGAAACCGACCATCGCCTCGACGTGCGTTCTCATGGCCGCGAACGACTGCTCGATATAGCGGTCGGGGTCGCTCTCTCGCAGTTCGAGCGCTTCGGCGAGCGTCATTCCGTTGGGCACATACCCGTTCAGCGGATCGTGGGCCGACGTCTGGTCCGTCACTACGTCGATCTCCACACCGCGCCGCAGCATCTCGGGAAACACGTCGGCCGTGTTGCCGACAAGGCCGATCGAGAGCGCCCGGCCTTCGCGTTTGGCGGCCAGCGCCCTCTCGATGGCGTCGTCGATGTCATCCGTCATTTCGTCGAGGTACTTCGTCTCCAGCCGTTTCTGGATACGCGTCGGGTCGATTTCGACGGCGATGATGACACCCTCGTTCAACGTGACCGAGAGCGGTTGCGCGCCCCCCATCCCTCCCAGTCCTCCCGTCAGCACGAGACGCCCTTTGAGCGAAGAACCGAACTCCCTGAGGCCGCAGGCGACAAACGTCTCATAGGTCCCCTGGAGGATCCCCTGCGTACCGATGTACATCCAGCTTCCCGCCGTCATCTGCCCGTACATCATCTTGTCCTTGGACTCGAGTTCCCAGAAGTGCTCCCACGTGGCCCATTTGGGCACTAGCAGCGAGTTGGCGATCAGAACCCGGGGAGCATTTTCGTGCGTCCGGAAAACGGCGACGGGTTTGCCCGACTGGACGAGCAGCGTTTCGTCGTTCTCCAGGTTCGTCAACTCCTCGACGATCTTGTAGAAGCAGTCCCAGTTGCGCGCCGCCTTGCCGCGCCCCCCGTACACAACCAGATTTTTGGGGTCTTCACCGACTTCGTTGTCGAGGTTGTTGCACAACATCCGCAGAGCCGCTTCCTGGCGCCATCCTTTGCAACGGATTTTGTTTCCCCTCGGGGCGCTGATGCTCCCCGGCTTGAATTCATTCCGCGTTGTTGTCATCTGGAGTCGCTCCTCGTTATTCTTTCCGGAAATGTTCTGTGAGTCGTAGCAGGGTATCTTCCCTGCCGGCGCATCGAACGGAACGGTTCGTCACCGCGCGCAGGATCTGGCCGCCGTAGCGGCTGTGCACGAGCCGACGATCCAATATTATCACCGCCCCCGAGTCGCGGCTAGTACGAATCAGCCGGCCCATTCCCTGGCGCAGTTTGAGAACGACGTCGGGGATAAACAGCTTTTCGAACGGGTTTTCGCCCACCTCTTCCAGCCGCGCGGCGCGCGCCCTCGTCACCGGTTCCGAGGGCACCATGAACGGGAGCTTCAGGATGATCAGCAGTTCGAGGTCGGTTCCGGGCAGGTCTATGCCTTCCCAGAACGACGCCAGCCCGGCGAGCACACCCCGGCGACTGCCGCGGAATCGCTCGAGGAGTTCCTCGCGGCTGGCCCCGTCGGTCTGCAGGAACAGCTCACCACCGACTTGTGGCGACGGAGACAACAAGCGACCCAGCGCGGACACCTGTCCACGCGCCGTGCACAGAACCAGCGCCCTGCGGTCGCCGGCGACGACGGCGTCCTCGATCAACCCGGCCGCGGCCGGAAGGAATGCCGGGTCGTTCGGGGCGGGAACGTCGTCCGGCAGCAGGACCAGACGGCTGCCGTCGATATCGAACGAACTCTCGTACCGCTTCGTGCTCGCGCCTCCCCCGTCGAGACCGAGGCGCTCCAGCGTGAAAGAAAAATCGCCGTCCACCGCCAGCGTCGCCGACGTGAGCACCGTCGCACGACCGTCCTCTTCGAGCACGTCGCCCAGGCGCGCGCTCACATCCACGGGAGACGCTGTCAACGCCTGCACGCCCGGCCCGCCTACACGGGCGTAGAAGACATGATCGTCCGCCGCCCCCGACAGCAGAAATTCGAATTCCGCGCGCGTCTCGGCCGCTGTGTCCCGGACCGCCTTCATCGCGCCCGCGGCGCCGCTTTCGGCCAGCGACTTGCACTCCCCTGCCATATCCAGCACCGCCGCCGCGGCCGATTCCATGCGTGCCACCGCGTGCGACACACCGGCGGCCGGAGAGTCTGCGCCGTAGAGCAGAGGCGCCCCTTCGCGATACACCACCTGGACAACGTCGGCAGCCCCCCCTTCGCCATTTCCGGCCCCTGCGCCCTTCGCGGCGTTGGCTCCGAGGATCGCAAACAACGCCTTCGTGTGTTCCTCCGCGTCGTCGAGCGCGTCGTGAAAGGACTTCCACGCTTCGTCCACTGCGCGGGCGTCTCCGTTGTCGTCGGCTTCCACCATGGCGCTGATATAGCGCACCGTCTCCTCGAGTTCCGGCGAGTAGACGCTCTGCGACGCACCGCGAATCGACCGCGGCGAATAAGATATCGAGAAGAAATCCGTCGCTACGTCTTCGAGGTGGTGCGCTTCGTCGACAACGAGTACGTCGAATAGTCCGAGAAGGGCGCCCGACAGGGCCAGGTCGGAGAACAGAAGCGCGTGGTTGGTGACGATCACCTGGGCGTCGAGAGCCCTGCGGCGCGCCCGCAGCATGAAGCAGTCGCCCCGGCTATCGCACCCTGCACAGACCGCGTCGCGCTGCGGGCTCGACACGGCGAACCGCAGCGCGCCGTCGAGATAGCGCGACGCTCCGGCCAGGGCGTCCAGTTCTCCCGATTCGTCGGCGAGGGCCGATCGGAGAAACCTCGCGACTCCCGGATCCACGTCCGAACGCCCCCGCCCCCGGCCGATCCTGGACTCGGCCCGCCTGCGGCAGAGATAGTTGCCGCGCCCCATCAACGACACACCACGGACGTCTATTCCCGCGGCGCGGCTGGCAAGCGCGAAATCCTTGTCGATGAGCTGACGCTGCAGATTCCGGGTGTAGGTCGAAATGACCGCCCGCGCGCCGGTACGCCGGCAGTGATGGAGGACCGGGATGAGGTAGGCCAGGCTCTTGCCCAGCCCGGTTTCGGCCTCGATGACCTCGACTCCGCCCGTCTCGATCACGGCCGCCACCGCCGACGCCATGTCCGACTGGCCGGCCCGCGCCTCCCAGGAATTGCCGAGAACGCCGGGCAGCGAATCGCGGAGAGTGTTGAGGACGACCTGCGTCAGGGGTTGGTGGGTCATTAGAAGTTCTGCTCGAGCAGGATGTGGACCTTGGCCTGGCCGAACGATACCTCGTCGCCGATACCGAAGCTCAGTCCTATCACGCCAACCTGCGATCGCGTTCTCAATCCAAAGCCGTAGCCGGTCTTGAATACACCCGTGCCGGCGCCGGCCGCTGATTCCTGGAGAATGTAACCCGTATCGACGAAGAGGAACAGGTTTTCTCCAGACGTGCTCCCGATTCGCAGCTCGGTCCGGGTCGTCGCCACCCGGCGGCCGTGGAACTGGTTCTCGCGGTAGCCCCTGAGGGTGCGGGCGCCCCCCACGTAAAACTGTTCCGAGAGCGGTATAACCGCCTCGTCGCTCTCGAGTCCCCGGTAGGCGACCCCGAGGTAGAGGGAAAGGGCCCTCGCCAGACCGACGCTGCCCTCGCCTTCGACCTCGACGATGTACTGGTTGATCGACCAGACTCCTTCGTCTTCGCGAAAGTGGTTCTTTTTTCTCGCCAGGGTGAAGCGGGTTTCGATGTCGGCAAACGTTTGCCGCCGGGCATCTCCGCGGACCAGAGACAGGGTGGTGGAAGCGCGATAACGCCAGGACCGCACCAGCGCACCCTCGCTGAAAATGTTCCGGTCGGCGTTGAATCCGAGCGAGAACCCGACCAGGTTGCGGCCGATCCGGCCGGCGGAACGCCCCGCTTCGACGCCGAGCGACTGCCACGTGTAAAGCGTATCCTGACCGATCTGTTCGAGCGAGAGCCCCGCCATTAACATCCGACCGAGGAAAAACCGGTCGCGGTATTCGAGGCGCGTCTCGCTGCGGCCGCGGCCGTCGTTCGTCCACAGCACGTGCAGATCCTTGAGCGTGCCACCGATGTTGTTCATCCGCAGCTGCACCAGGCCGCTCAGCTGTTCTTTTTCCTCGACCCCGGCGGCGGCGTACCCCAGCACACCGGTGAACGAATTCGACCGCCGCGTCTCATTGACGATCAGTACGGCGTCCACCCCGCTGCCATCGGGTGAGACGCGAAGCCGTGGATACTCGACGTCGCTGAAAACACCGCTGCTCTTCAGGCGCAGGTATGCGTTGCGGAGCATTTCTCCGCGATAGGGCTCGCCCGGGCGCAGCCCGGACATGCGAACGACCAGGTCAGGCCTCGTCCTGGCCGCTCCCTCGACGTCAATCGCCACCAGGAGCCGTTCCCGTCCCTCGACGACGTAGAGGGAGACGTGGACCCGGTTGCGGGCGTCGTCGAGCTGCAGGCTGTCGATCCAGACCTGCGCGAACGGATAGCCGTCCTCGTCGTAGGATTCCAGAAGCTCCTCGATGCTGGCATCGAGCGTCCTCGGCACAAACTTCGCCGACTCGCTGATTCCGAGGAAAGACAGCACCGAGGAAGCGTCGCGAACCTTCAGCCCTTTGACGTAGGAACGGCCGAAACGGGCGACTTCGCCCTCGGAAACGTACAGCGTGACGGTCGAGTCGGCGCTGCCCGGCGAGACGGCTCGCGCCGGCCCCACTTCGAAAGAGGCCTGCAGGTGACCCTCGCGAAAGTATGCTTCCTGGAGGCGCGACAGCCCCGAAGTGCCCTTTCCCGGGGACCACCCTCCACTGCGGGCGAGCGCGATTACTTCGCCGGCGGCGAAAACGCTGTTACCGGAGACGTCGACGCGAAACGGGGCCGCGGCGGCGAGTGAAACCACCGGGGGTGAAACCACCGAGGCGGCGCAGATTCCGGCCATCACTGCCCCAACCAGCCAGCGCGCGCTTGTGTATGATTTAGTCTTCTCCGTCATCCGCTTCACGTTCCTAGAAAAACGCCCTCGTCTCAACCTTGAGTTCGTGGTCGGTAATACGCAGCCCCGAAAACACCGTTTCCCTGCGGCCGTTGTACGCGGCCACGAGTGAAATGTACCGGGAGAGCCTCAGCGTCGGGGTCAGATTCCATCGGTGAGAATCGCCATCGCGCGCAAACACAACCGGCCGCACCTCACCCACGTTGACATTCCAGGCGCGAGTAATGTCGTACGATGCAAACACGCTGACCGCGCGGGACAGCCGCCAGGTCGTCTTGGGCCTCAACGTAAGGAGGGTCTGTCCGGCGCTCATCATACGGTCGACACGTCCCGTGTATTTGACGTCGATGTCGATACTGCTGCCGCCGGGGAGCAGGAAGCCGGCTCCACCCAGTGCCGATTGCGCGACGATATCGTATGCCGCGCCGCTGCCTGCGTCGATACCGATGCCGTTGCGGCGCTGGATCTCGCGCGACACTTCGCCGGTCAGCGTGAGCATGGGAGAGACCGACCGTGACAATCTCGCGAGATGCTGCTCAAAGTACCGGTTCTCGTGAATCCCTTCGAACCGATTGTCCTCTTCGTCCTTGCGCTGGAAACGATACGTAAGCGAAACGCTCTGGTACCCGTCGAGCAACGTCCAGTCCTGACGGATATTGGTCGCGCCGTACACCGTCGTATTGTCACGCTGCAGCGCATTGGGGACCATCAGGTAGACGCGCCACGCCGAATCGAACGTCGATTCTTCACTGATTGTGATCGTCTGATCGAGCGATACATTCGAGCGTACCCATGCCCAGACGCCGCCCGGCGCGATACCCGTTCCTCCGCCCGCTCCGAATCGCCCGCGCCGCGTCCCCGGGTGCTTCCAGGAAACGCGAAAGTTAAGATTGACCGCCTTGGTCGGAATCGTACTGGTCGTGGGTGAAAACACCACGCTGAAAGCGCCGCGCCCTTTGCCCACCAGGTCGCCCTGCGCATTGTAGTCGCCGTTGCCCTCACCGACGAAAATCACCGAGCGCAGCAATGTCCGTGCGGCCATCTGACTGATCTCGTAGTTGAGGTCCGCGCGGACTCCCGCTCCGGTCGAGCGCACGAACCCCTGCACCCGCGCGAGGTCCGCACCACGCCTGTCGCCGCTCAAGAGGTCGTGTTCCTCGCGGTGCGTCACGTGCAATTCACCCCGGGCGGAGGCCCCGCGCAAGGCCAGCTCGACCGAAACCGTCTGGTCGCGGCGCGTGTCGGTCCAGTCCTGGAAAGAGGCGGTAATCTCCTCGGTCTTCCGGTCCTCGACGGTGACGGCAGCGCTGACGGTTTTGGCGGACCGGTCGGACAGCCGCACACGCACCAGCTCGTACGCGAATCCGCTGTCGGGCGCGGTAAACGCGTCCTGCAGGTAGCGCTCGCGCGACCAGGTGGCCGACGGCCGGAAACCGAACATCCCGAATGCCGCCGACGCAGTGAGGTGCCGACGGAGCCGGACCTCTTCCGGCCGTTTCGTCTCGGTGTCGAAGGCGCGTCCCGTGATCGTGCGGTCCTCGTCCCGCCCCAGGCGCGCCGATCCCTCGTGCTTCTGTCCGTTGACGTCGATCCGGTCGATACGGGACAGTGTGTATCCGACCATCGCCACGTCGGTCCTCGACAAACCGGCGGCGTATTCCTGGATCGTCTCCCTTCCGGTGAGAGAGACGTTCTCCAGGTTCCAGTCCCTGTAGAAGAAAGACGGCCTCGACTTGTCGAAACTCTTGAAGCGGTCGTCGATCGTGTTCAACGAACCGGTGAGGCGCAGACGACCGACGACGAAGGGAACGTTCTTGAGTCCCATGCGGAACTGCCCGGCGTTGCCGCGGTTGTCACCGTCGCCTGTGCTGGAGAACAGGTTGCGGTCGTACTCGCTCACGTTCCATTCCGCGTCGAGGACGAGGTGCTCGCCGCCCTCGCGCCGCACGCGCGCGGTCACCAGCGTGACGGATTCGGGAAGGGGCAGCAACTTGCCGACGGCATAGTTCCCGGCACCCTCACCGGAAAACCGGTAATAGCGGATGCCGCGGTTATCGATCCCCCCCAGCACGTAGTCGCCCGCCCCTTCGCCCACCTCGACAAACAAAACTGCATAGTTGCCCAGCGAATCGTGTTCGAAGTACGCGGGTGAGGCGGCGACGCTGTCGGCGGGCACGAGGATGTAGTCCCCGGACCCGGGTTCGACGAGCGTGATACCCGACGTCAGCGCCTTCGTGGGGTCATCTCCGGCGTCGCGGAGCGTCTCTTTCTCGTCGTCGGTAAAGGCGTAGTTCTTGGGGTTGTCCTTGTTGTCGCTCTCGCGGGCAAATACGATATCGAGGCCGAGGCCCCCCGGCATCGCGGTGGACTGCGCGGTGGTAAAGAGCGTGGAACGGTCGTAGCGTTCCTGGGTGACCTCGAAATCGACCGCAATCTCGGAGTCGTTCGTGACGAGAACAAGCGGCGTAAACGTCAGCGTCGCCCGGTCGTAGTCAATGGTATAGTCGCGATTCTGGCCACGGGCAAGACGACGGCCGTCGAAATAGACCCGTTCCGTACCCGCGATGACCACCTCCCCCGTGTTGCGAGACGCCGAGAGCAACTCGTAGGGTCCCTGCAGGCCCGTCGAACCGCGGAATTCCAGTGTGCGGAATTCGCCCTTGCTCTCCGCACCGGCCGCCGTGACACGCCCCCGGTCCATCCAGGCCTCGGCGGTAATACCCTTGAGCTGGCGGGTGAATGGGGAAAACGTCGACACGTTGTTCTGAAACCCGAAATCACCGAGTGTGGTCTTCGCGTTCGATCCCTCGATCTCGATAAACACCTTGTCGAGGTATTCGAGTTCTTCGGTGTTTCCTTCTGGTTGCACGGGGAGGTTGTTGTCCGTCAACAACGCCCTGACTTTGATGGTCGGCGTGAGCTGCCCCTCGATACTGGCCTGCAGCGATTGGTCGAGTGACGTTCCGCGGTTGTTCCCCATCGTGAAACTGATCGACTTGGTTCCCCCAAAAACCAGGTTACCCAGGCGGTCGTCCTGCCGCGGGCCGCTCGTCCGCAACGGCACAACCGTCACCGTATCGCCGGTGCCCGGTTCCGAAATCTCGATGTCGCGCAGCGAATAGACGGGGTTGAGCGTAAACGGCGCCTTGCGATAGCTCACGACGAGTTCCGCGTTTTCCGGAAGGAGGGCGCGAAACCGGATCACACCGAGGCGGTAGTTGATGTTGTAGTCGCCGTCTCCAAGGACGCTGGGACCGAGTGTTACCCGTTCGCTCCCGGGCACGAGGAAAGGTGAAGAGAGGTTGTACCGCTGGCCGACGACCGCGTTGCGGATCGTATCGGCTACGGCGCTCCACGCTTCGTAGCCGTACGTCTCCTGGGCACGCGCCACCGGTTGTGTCAACATCAGAACAACCGGCGCGGTTAAGAGGAGAATGGACTTCTTCAATAAACGGACATTGATGTTACATCACCTGGAACACATAGAGAACCCGCCTCAGGGCATCTGTCACATACAGCTTTCCGTCCCGGTGGATCACGAGGTCCGTCGGCTGAAACCGTTCGGCCCCTCCGGGTACCAGCCACCGAAGGTATCGTCCTTCGGCGTCAAAAACGAAAATTCCTTCCGCATCAGGGTCCGCGACGTACAACACGCCTTCGCCGTTTACGACGGCGCGGCGCGGCAGCAGAAGCGGGTTAATCTCTCCGTCGGCCGGCACGACGCGTTTCGGTTCGCCCGCATCGGTGAAGTACTGGACCCTCCCGTTGCCGCTGTCGGCGACCACTATGTCGCCGGTTGACGTGAACGACACGCCAAGCGGGGTATCGAGCTGGCCGGGATACGACCCGTAGTTGCCGAACAGGATGTCGACCCTGAGAAAGCTGTCGAGTAACAATACCTGGTGGTTCTCAATGTCCGTTATCGCTATCCTCCCTTGCGCGTCGGTTCCGATACCGTACGGGGACACGCGCCTGGTCCCCGTCAGCTGGTCGAAATTGAGAAGTACGTCCCTGAACGTCCCGTCTTTGTCGAAGCGAACGAGTGTGCGCTGCCTCTCATCGACGGCGTAAGTGAAAAACCCGTACAGGGCGATATCGGTCGGGTAGAATCCGGGGTTATCGGGGGGTTGCTCCGATTCCTGCGCGCGTTCTCCGCGCCGGTCAAAGGTCACCAGCCGTCCGGGAGAGCCGTCGGCCACGATCGCGTTGCCGTCGAAATCCACGCAAACACCGAGCGGTTCGCCCAGAACCAACCGGCCGACTTCACCGAAGACGGCTAGCGGTTCGATCCTTTCCGGAACCGGCGAGTTATCCTGGGGCGGCACGGCATCGGCCAGCGCCGGTAACACGGCCAGCAGAATCGCTGTTATGCACGCAGATTTTATCACGATCGCACCTGCTTTGCGCGGGGCCGGTCAGAACGAACGGATCAGGGAGACGGCAGCCGAAAACTCGCCACGGGCGCCGATCGAGGGGCTGGAAATGTCGAGGTGGTAGCCACCCTTCGCTGCGGAATCACCGGTCTCGGCGGGATCATCGAAGTCGCCGCGGCTCGCCTTCACGGCCTGCCAGGCAAAAACAGAGGCGACCGCGCGGTTGAGCACCGCCACGGCGATAACATAGCCGGAACGCCGGTAAGCGACCTTGCTGGAGGAACGCATCGAGCGATATTCTACCCTCGAATCAAACGTCCGCCACGCCCATTCTTCGAAGTCTTCCACGCGATTTTCCACGTAGTAGCCTTCCAGGTCGTCGTAACTCACGTTCGGCCACAGCTCGAGCCGGGATTCCTTCTTGAAGTCGGCCTCGTAAGAGCCGGACGAGCCGTACTGGCCGAGCACGCTGTAGAAATCGTCCGAATGGTCCGTGCCGGTGATGCGGGCAAACGTCCGGGCGTATTCCTGGTAGCCGTCTTCGCGCCGGTGTCCCTGGACCTGGAACACGATAAACGCTGTCCACAACGTCGCATCGACGATGAAAAATGCCTTGGCCCGGTCTTTTTTGCCCGCATACCAGTCGCCGAGCCCGGGCAGAAGGAGCGAATAGAGAATCGCGCGCGACATCGACAGTTCCTTGTCGGGCTCCAGCATCGTCGACTGCGCATACCAGCTGGTCCCCTCTTCCCCTGCGCTCGTCTGGCCCAACGCCACCGTCACCGGAAGCGCTTCGGGGATGTGGCGAAGACTGAAATCCGACCGGGAATCCACACCGCCGGCGGCCGCCGCCACCGACGAACCCGCCAGAAGGGCCACCACCAGCGCCGTCGACACGACACGTCTCGTCGTCACATATCGCCTGGACGCGCTGATCATTTGAACGAATACTCCAGGGCTATTTCGCCGCCGTCCCACCCTCGCGGGCGGGTGCGGATACGCAGTTGATTTTTGGTAATCCCCGCCGAATCGCCGGAATCCGCCCTCTCGCCGTCTCCGGATAACCGGACGAGAAACAACGTTTCGACGATGGAAAAAACCCGTGTTGCCAGACTGATGTAAATGAACGTATCCGCCGTCTCGAGCTGGTCGTTGCTCTCCTTGCGCATCGCACGATACTCGTCCCGCAAGGCGGTGTTTTTCATGAAAGGGTCCGCATCGATGTAATCCGACCACCCCGAGATGAACCAGTCATACTTGCCGATGTTCTCGTAGTAGTGCTGCTTGTCATCCTCCCTCGACACCCAGATCATATAACCGGGCCACTCCAATGAACCCGACTTTTCACGTCCGACGGAATCCATCTGGGCGGGTGTGGCGAGATTCAGCCCATACGTGTCCGGGTGTTCGTCGATCCACTTGCTCTGTGACCAGAACTGGTCGGCGAAGCTCTCGTAGGCCTCGCGCGAATCGAGCCCCTGGTTGCGGTAGTAGAAATATCCCGTCCACGCGGCGATCTCGAGGGCCATGAGCCCCGCCCCGCGCCACTTGTATCCGAGGTAGAGTTCTCCCATACCCGGCATGAGTGCCGAGAACAGCACGGGCAGGTACTTCCCGCCGCCACCGTCGCCGTCTCCGCCGTCGTCGGTTTGCGTCCCTCCCCAGGCCAGAGCCGACGGCCGCGCGAGCGTCTGGGGCCGCCCCGTGGCGACCACGGCCGACACATCGCTGAACGACCCGGAGGTCAGCGCCTCGCTCGAAGAATACACCTCGAGTGCGCCGGGAATCAGGTCGCGGGAGGTAGAAGGAGGCGAATAGGAATGGGAAGCGGGTGCACCACCCTGCTGGGCGCTGACATCGCCCGCCAGTGATACGGCAAGAAAGAAGCCGACGATCACGCTTGAACTACGCACAGACGAACCGCTCCTTGGGTGAAATCCCGGGCGAAGGCCGGTCGGGGGAACCGGAACGGACGGGATACACGTGGGACCGAGTGGCCATTCTGCAAATTTATACCAGGGGGGCCGCAAGCTCAGAACATAAAATATATCGACCAGCGATGTACACGGTCGAGAGTCTGCGCCTGAGGTACGTTAGCGTAATCGAGCGATAGCTTCTTCTTGTAAATAAAACCAAGACCGTAGGTCGGGGCCTTGAAGTCCCCGTCTTCGTCGTATACGTAGCCAATTCGTCCCGCCAGCAGGTCGACGTATGTGTACTCGGCGCCGACGTGATAGATCTCGCTGCGCCGCTGGTTCGAACTGTCGTCGATCAGCCAGACGAGGCTCTGCTCTATGTC
This sequence comes from uncultured bacterium, assembly GCA_965371015.1. Classification (GTDB taxonomy): domain Bacteria; phylum Krumholzibacteriota; class Krumholzibacteriia; order WVZY01; family JAKEHA01; genus CBDUWU01. Next base: position 14,001 of record CBDUWU010000074.1, read on the forward strand.
CATAGTGAGCAGCAGATCGCTGATCTCGTCCTGGATGGGATAAAACGCGACGCCGCCACGAAGCGTAATCGGCAAGGGGTCGCTCTGTTCCTGGTCGATGAACGCGATATCAGGGCCGACGTTGGTCAGGGCAAGGCCGAAGTTGAGCTTCTGGTTCGGAAGCTTCCACAACACGCCGGCGTCAACGGCAAACGAAGAACCCGTGCCGTCGAGGCGTTCCAGCGTGAAATCATCCGGTGCGTAG
>CBDUWU010000075.1:0-14005 GCA_965371015.1 uncultured bacterium
CGCCGGCATCAGCCGGCGAGGATTTCCTTCGCCCTGCCCATGTGCGCCGCGACGTCGACGCCGAACGGACAGGCGCGATTGGCGGGACGGAAATCGACGCCGTCCAGCCTCTGTGCCTCCGCGGGGAGCCGGCGGAAGAGCTCTTTTGCCTTATCCTTTTCCCCGTACATGTCGTGGTACATCAGGAACCGGAGCGTGGAGGCGATCTCCACCGGGGCGTCCACCGCCGGCCCGCAGATGTGGTCGCAGCCGTCGCAGGACTCGCGCCGGGTCGCCTTCGAATAGCGCTCGAGCGCCTCGAGGTCGGCCCTCCCGAGGTCGTACTGGTCGACGGCGGCGGCGATATTCTCCTTGAGCTTCTCGAACGTGTCCATGTGCGACACGGCGGCGCTGATACGGTCGTCGGCCCACACGGCCTTGAGCACGGCCTGATGCTTGTTCCATTTTCCCGTCTGCTCGAATTTCTTCCAGCTGTCCTGGAACGAGACCTCGGAACGCTGCGTCTTCATCGCGATGAGACCGATGTTGGCCTCGACGCACGCGTCGATTGCCCTGTTCAGCTCCGCGTTGCCGTACTTCGAGTAGTCGTAGCGGAACATGATCGAGTCGATCCACGGTTTCTTCGCAGCCAACTGGAGAAGCTCGTCGACGTTTCCGTCGTGGCAGGAAAAACCGAAGAAGCGGAACTTGCCTTCTTTCTTGAGGCGCTCGACGGTGGGTATCAGCGCGTCGTCGAGCGACGCGGGGTCTTTGACCATGTGCAGGTAGTACATGTCGAAGTAGTCGGTCCCGAACCTCTCCAGTCCAGTGTTGAGCGTTTCTTCGAGGCCCTTCGGGTCGTGCTTGTCGCTCTTGCTCGTAATCCAGATTTTCTTGCGGAGGTCCTCCTGGTTGACGAAGCTCCCGACGGCGGCTTCGCACTGGCCGTTGTTGTAACAGTCGGCCGCGTCGACGTAGTCGACGCCGAACCGGAACGCTTCGGCCAGCTTGGGATCGTATCTGGAATCGAGTTTCATCGCCCCGCCCATCAGGAGGATGGGCACTGTCTCGCCTGTTTTTCCCAGCACGCGCCGGGGTACCTGGGGGAGGGTTTTATCACTGCTCGACTTTTTCGGCGTTTCCTCTTCGGCGCGGACAAAAGGTGCGCTCGACGCTGTTATTGCCGCCCCCGCTCCCACGGAGACGCCGAGTTTGAAGAGGTCGCGCCGGGTGATCTTCTTCTTGTTCTTCTTCGTCATGTCGTCTCCTCGAGTTTGCGGTTCCATCGACTGTTATCTAGCTCTCGAGCAGGAGAGACCGTTCCTTCGAGCGGCTCTCTCCTACGGCCGTCACGTAGACGGCCGCGTCATCGATCACCGGGCATTCGCGTTCGCAGATGCCGCATCCGATACAGAGTTCAGGCCTGATATAGGGCTTGTTGAGTGTCACTCTGGTGCCGTCCCAGCGCGTGATTTCCTCGTCGTACGTCCCGATCGCCTTGGGGCTCACCGGACAAACCTCTTCGCAGACCACGCAAGGGGTCTCCATGGCCCAGGGGAGGCACCGCCCGCGGTCGTAGAACGCCGTCCCCACCCGGATCGGTCCTTTTTCGTCGTACTCCCCGATCCCCAGCTTACGCTCCACCGAGATTTTCTGGATGGCGCCGGTGGGGCAGACCTCGCTGCACAGCGTGCAGTTGTACTGGCAGAAGCCGATACTGAAGTCCATCACCGGCGTCCAGAGGCCCTCGAAGCCTCCCTGTTTGAGCGTCGACGGCTGGAGCACGTTGGTCGGGCAGACGTTGATGCACTGGTCGCACTTGATACACCGTTCGAGAAATTCGTCCTCTTCCACCGATCCCGGCGGTCGGATCGCCTTTTCGTTGAATCCGCGCTTGTTGACGGCGGCCGAGAGCCGGAGGAACGGAAACGCGAGTATGCCGGCGATGGCGGCAAAGAGCCAGCGCCGCCGGGGAACGTCGGGGCCCTTTACCTCGGTCTCGGGGTGCTTCGAGATGAGGGGTTTTCCAAACAGTTTCGCCGTGCCCTCGCGGATGGATCCGACGATCCTGTCCTTGACCGGGACGGGGGCCAGCCGGAAGGACAGTGCGTCTTCGGGACAGTCGTCGATGCAGTTGAAACAGACGAAGCACTCGCTCTTGCGCAGCGCGGCCTGCGGATCGGCGGCGCCTTCGCAGTGTTTCATGCACAGGTTGCAGTCGGTGCACTTCGTCAGGTCGCGGTCGATCCGCCACAGCGAAAAGCGCGAGAGCATCCCGAGGAGCGCGCCGAGTGGGCACAGCACGCGGCAGAAAAACCGCGGAATCACCAGGTTCATCCCCACGAGGGCGATGATGATCAAACCGACGAACCACGCTCCGGAAAAGATGCGCTGCTCGGAAGCCCCCGGGGCCGACGAAATGAACGAGACGACGCCGCCGTTGAGACCTTTTTCGTCGAGCATCCGTGACGTGTCGCCGGCGACGAGGTCGGCGGCGGGCGCGACGGTCGTCGTCATGGTCCGCACCAGCAGGCAGATCGGGTCCAGGAGGCCGATCTGGAGCGAGCCGAACACGGCGAGTATGAGAAAAACCGCGAGGATGTAGTACTTGATCTGGAAGGCGGGGCGGTAGCGGTTGACGTCCATGTTGTTCTTGTTGCTGCGGATGTTGAAGAGCCACCCAAAGAACTGGTGGAGCGAACCGTAGGGGCACATCCAGTTGCAGAACACACGCCCCAGGAGCAGCGTGGGGATCAGGACGAAGAGGCCGCGCCAGAGCCACCGGTACACGGTGTGCGTGGACAGGGCCGTGGCAATCCCGACGAGCGGGTCGACCTCGAGAAAGAGCGAGACCGGGTAGCCGCCGAGTCGGCTGAACCACGTGACCCACAAAAGAAACATGAAGAGCGAAAAGAAGAGTGTCTGCGAGATGATACGGACCGAGGTGATCCGGAACACGCGCGTGTACCACGGCGTGTCGTCTCGATTGCGGACGAAGAGCTTGCCCAGGTCGTGTCCGGTCATCCCGCGACCACCTCTTTGTGGAAGACGGACCGCCAGTCGGGGTTGCCGAGGCCCTGAGCCGCCGCCATGTCGAGATAGGCCGGGTAGTCTTCACCCTTGCGGCGCAAGAGGTCGTCCCATCCGAAGGCATCGGCGGCGAGGGAATCGGTGGAGGCGACGATCGTGTCTCCCGCGTAGACGTCGGCGAGGCTGCCTCCCGTCGGTCCGCTGCGAAACAACACCCGGCTGCCGTCGAGGACCACAAAAGTGGGCTTCATCATGCGAGCGAGGTCGGTGACGATGCCGTGGATGTCCTGGTGGAACTGATTTCTGCGCCCGCCCAGGAGCCCGTACCAGTTCTTCGTCGTCATGGAGGCGCCGCAGAGGTTGTGGTCCTTGACGGGGGCCACGCCGATGACCTTGTCGGCGCCGCGGAACGGGTTCCAGAAGAACGGCCAGTTCTCGATCCATTTCGCACCGGGGACGTTGAGGGTCACGAAGTCGGCCCTCCGGGGCAGGTATATGCGGGCGCCGGTGTCGACGGCGGCCTGCCGGATACCGCTGCGCAGGAAACAACTTTCGGGCGACTCGATCGGGTTGTCGGCGACGCGGACTTCCCTGGCTCCCGCGTCCTGGACGATGCGGATCAACGCCTTGAGCACATCGGGGTTGGTGGTGGCGCCGAGTGCCGCCGAGCGCTCGAAGGCGACGTTCGGTTTGATGACGACGACATCGCCGTTCTTTACAAAACGTCCGATGCCGCCAATGATGGCGATCGCCGCGCGGACGGCCGTGTCGACGTTCGAACCGCGGGCGATACCCAGTACGGGCAGTACGGACGAGCCCTCGACGGCGAAGCCGTTCTCCGGTAACTTGTATATGTCGACTTCGGGCTTGCCGGCTTCGCCATCGGGGTCCCGCAGCGAAAGCGGCCAGTTCGACGGTGCCAGTGCCGCCCATCCGGCGCCGAGAGCGAGGATCCCCGCCGCGCCCAGTTGCTTGAGGAACGCGCGCCGTTCTGCGCTCATGTGTTCGTCTTTCCCGGCGACGCCGGGCTCTTTTTTGTTGTCGTTATTATCAGAACTCATCTGACCCGTACCCGTCCCCTATGTCGTCGGTGATGTCGTCTTCGGCCTGTGTTTCCTCTGGTATTGCCGGTAGCGGAATGTCCTTCACGGCTGCGGCGAGCTTCTGAAGTTCCGTGTTTGCCGCGCCGGCGTCGGGTGCGCGGAGAAACCCCACCACCCACGGGCCGGCGCCGATCGCCGTGGCGTATTTGCCCTGATAGCGGTCCTTGATGAAGGCGCCCTCGTCATCGCCGTAGCGCCGGAACCCGTCGAGGTAGCGGGCGGCCAGCCCGGCGGCGGATTCGTTACCCGCCGGTGTCACGAACAGCTCGGCTCCGCTCTCCAGCTTGGCCGAATAGACGTTGCTGGCGAAGCCGAAGGAAAAGGCGTTCTCGGTGGCGTAAGAAACGGCGCCCGGCGTCAACCCCATCGCACCCACGAAGAGCGCGTACCCCCACGGCAGCGGTTCCACCGGCAGGTCCTTTTCGAAGCGGTCCCGGACGTGCTCGAGCTCGGCGAGAACTTCCGCGGACTCTTCGGACCCGATGGCGCGCAGGTAGTAGCGGCCCTGGGTGAGAAAGAGCGCATTGCGGTCGATGTGCTTCATGCCATTTTCGCCGACGATCGGCGAAACTCCGGGGGAGCGTTCCCCCGAATACGCTCCCACCGCGTTGGCGGCGCTGCCGAGGTCGTAGAGTTCGATGTCGACCACCGTCCGGGGGTCGACCGTTGCCACGATCGAGAGGAAGTAGAGCATCTCGAAGCCGAAGGACTTGTAAAAGCCCTCGCGTCCGTTGATCTTGACGAAGAGGTTGTCGTAGTCGAAGCGGGTGATTTCTCCCTCGTACCAGCCTTCCCGGGCGAGCCCCGGCGGCACCGGTCCGCGATCGGCGGTACCGGCGTCATACGGGCGTGCTCCGCCGGCTTCGATCAGGATCCCGGCCTGCGAGAGGTCGGCCTCGAGCATGAAGAGGGACGGGTTGGGATGGGCCCCCTTCCAGGCGACCCACGCCACGATGGCGACAAGAATGACTACGATGACGATTCCGGAGCGGATTTCGGCGACGGAATACGTGCGGCGGTAACTCCGGCGGCCGTCGCGGACGAAGATGCGGTCGGCTTTGTTGTTTGTGCGTGTTGCCATATTTGGTACCACTGGTAATTATGGTGTACGGTCGCGGGGCCCGGCGGTTGCGAACCAAGAGAATATCCGTCTTTCAGTGCCGAGTCAAGCCGCCGCGGCGCTCTATGGTCGATAACGGGGTCCAATTGTGCGTTAATCGCCACTGCAGGGCGGATCAGTCGCGAAAATTTTCGTACTGCAGCGGCATATCGAGGTTGGCTTCCTTCATCAACTCGATCACGCGTTGCAGGTCATCCCTTTTCTTCCCCGTCACACGTACCTTGTCCCCCTGGATGGCCGCCTGGACCTTCATCTTTTCCTTCTTGATCATCTTGACGATCTGGCGGGCGAGGTCGGTCTCGATCCCGCTGCGCACGTTGACGACCTGCCAGGTCTCATTCACGTTGACCTGCGGTTCGTCGGACGCGAGACACCTCGTGTCGACCTTGCGGGCGGCGAAGCGGTCGAGGAGTATGTCGAACATCTGTTTGACCTGGAAATCGTTCGGCGCCCGCAGCGTGACCTTGGTGTCTTCGAGGCTGAATTTGGCTCCGGTGTTTTTGAAGTCGAATCGCCTTGTCAATTCGCGGTTGGCCTGGTCGACGGCGTTGGTTACTTCGCTCATATTGACTTCGGAAACGATGTCGAATGACGGCAAGTCAGTTCCTCCTTGAATGGGTCAGGATCAATGTGAATTGTTTTTACTGTCCGCGAGTTCCACCGGCAACCCCGCTGCGCGCCACGCGAGGATCCCGCCGCGCAGGCCGAGGACCCGGTCGTATCCCAGGTCTTCCAGGACGAAGAGCGCGCGGGCCGACCGGCGGCCCGATCGACACGCGAGCAGGACCTGGCGATCGCGCGGCAGGTCGGCCGCCTTGGTAAGCAGCTCCCTCAGGGGCATCAACTGCGCGCCCGGGATGTGAGCCCGCCGGTATTCCGAGGGCTCGCGCACGTCGATCAAAAGAACCTCCGGGTCGGACATCATGATATGAAACTCGTCCGCCGGCACCTGGAGATGGTGCCCGGTCGGATCCAGCGTTGCCGACGGGACGTCGTCTCCGTAGGCGTGTTTGGTGATCGTCCGGCACTCCGAGAATACCTGGTGCTCGCACTCGTAAACACAGATATGCTGGTCGATGGCGTGCGAAAAGAGGTATTCGATCGCGTCTTCCTGCTCCAGGATATGGTCCGGTCCGAGCACGTCGTCGATAAAATCCGACTGGAGGAGAACGTCGAACACAGGTTTGCGCGGCCGTATCAGGTAGACGTCCCCTCCGATCCGCCGGTAGGTCCGGACGGTCGCCTCGAGCATGTCGATCCCGCTCATGTCGCAGATGTCGACGGCGTGCATCCTGAGCGCCAGCGTGCGCTGGCCCGGGTGCCGCTCATGGTTGTGCCGCAGTTCATCCTCGATATGATAGACGGCTCCGAAGAACAGCGGACCGCGGATGTTCAACACGCCCAGCTGCGGGCAGACCGGCGCCCTGGGGTTGTACACAAAGTGCCGGTGCGTCGAGTCGGGGACCACTGAATACACGCGCGGGAGGCTCGACCGCACGACAAAAAGAGCCAGCGAAAACACAATGCCGCTGAGGACTGCGAAGTCGAGCGGGAGAAAAAGTGTTGCCACGAACGTCCCGGTCATAATCGCCGTTTCCGAACGCGACGTCCGGATCACCCGCCGGATCGCGCTCCGGTCGACCATACCCCACGCGATAACGAGGAGGACGCCGGCGATGGCGGTACGGGGAATATATCTCGCGTAAGGCGCGAGCAGGAGAATCGCGGCGAGCACCGTCAATCCGGTGAATACGCCCGCCAGCGAGGATCGGGCGCCCGACTGGCGGGCCAGCGCCGAACGGGTAAACGACCCCGAGCATGGATATCCGGAAAACATGCCGGTGACCACGTTGGCCAGCCCCTGGCCGAAGAACTCCTGGTTGGGGTCGAGCCGGTCGCCGGACTGACGTGCCATCGTCTGCGACGCGGCCACCGCCTCCACCAGTCCCAGCGCCGCCACCGCCGCCGAACCAATAACCAGCGCCCGGATCATTTCAAAGTCGGGCAGCGTCCCGAACGAACTCCACGTCAGCGGCGGCAGCGAACGGGGAATTTCGCCGACGTCGCGCACACCCTGTGCTTCGAGGCCGAACAGATAGACCGCCAGTGCCGAGAGGGTGATCGTGATCAGCCCGGCGGGAACGCGCGGGCCCATCCTCCGGAGCGTGATCATGAGGATCAGTGCCCCCGCGCCCAGCCCCGCGCTGACTTTGTGGGTATGGGAGAGATCCTCGAAGATCCGGCGCGCCGTTTCGATCAACTCCGGCGATGCGGCGACGTCGAGGCCGAGGAGGTGGCGTAGCTGCCCCAGAGCGATGTGTAAGGCGGCGCCGGCCACAAAACCCATCAACACGGAGCGTGAGGCGAGCGTTACCACCGCTCCGAAGCGTAGCAGAGCGAGGGCGATCCGGCCAACGCCGGCCATTATGGCAATCAGACTCGCCGCCATGAGATAATCGGGAGAACCCGGTACCGCGACGGCCAACAGCAGAGGGAATACCAGCAGCGATGACGCGTTGACGGGGCCGGTTGCCAGAAAGCGCGACGATCCCCACAACGAACCGATGACGGCCCCCAGCGCCGCCGTGTAGAGTCCGATGTGCGGTGGGAGGTCGGCGATCGAAGCGTAGGCGATCGCCTGCGGGATTGCCACTGCCGCCACCGTCAACCCTGCGATCAGGTCGGCGGGGATGTCCCGCCGACGCACGCCGCGCAGAATCGCCCAGGGCCGCAGTATGTAATCCCTGGCGTTCCGGATGGCTTGGTCGGGGGTCTGTCCCACCGGGGGCAGGTTGTTGAGGGACCAGGGCACGTGGACAAGGCTCCTTTGCATAAAGCTGGTTCAGAACGTACTTTAGCAAACAACCGGCTTTGATGCCAAGCCCGATACTCGACATCGTCACCCGCGAGATCATGGACTAACTACAGCGCGAAGATATCCTCAACGCTCCCACCGACGAACGGAATTTACCACAAAAAAACGGGGCAATGCGTTGCCGCACCGTCCCCGAATTATCGTTACGGGTCCCGTAAATCCTTGTCGCAGCCTATTTTTCGCCCTGATAAACCTCGTACTCGGGGAGGTCCTTCGAGGCGGCGATACACCACAGCACGGCGTCGACGACTTCGTCGGTCGCCTCGCCGGGGAGGTCGTGGGTGCTGTCTTCGACGAAGACGAAGCGCCCGCGCGTCGACAGTCCGGCCAGGGCCTCGCTCTCCGAGCGCCAGTAGCGCTGGAACTCGGCGGCCGACGCGCCGAACTGGGGGTTGGGAACGCCGGAAGCGACAACGACGAGCGGCGTGTCGCCGAGTGTGCGGACCGACGCCATCCACGACCAGCCGGACTCGAACATCTGCTCGTGTTCCGATGCGATCGCTTCGAGACGAACCGCTTCGCGTTCGTCACCCGCCTCGCGCGCGGTTTCGGCGTCGCGCCGGAAAGAGGCCGTCATCTGTTCGCCCATCTGCGCCAGTTCGGGAAACCGCTCGCCCTTGATGAACCCGATTGGCGGCGGGTCGAGGAGTACGACACCCGCCACCAGGTTGGGGTGTTCGGAGGCATACAAAAGTGCGTGCATGGCGCCGAGCGAGTGGCCGACGACGACGTAGGGAGGCTCCACGGGCGCCGTGGGTAACAGGCGCGTGAGTTCGGCCACGACCCGGTCGGCACTTCGCGGCAGGGGGCCGGCGTCGCTGTGGCCGTAGCCGGCGCGGTCATACAGAGCAACGAGTGTTTCGCCGGAAAGCGCGTCGATTACGTCCTGCCAGATGCGTCCGGCGTCGCCGATGCCGGGTTCGATGACGACGGCGGGTGAGCCCTCGCCCCACGTGCGAATGAACAGGCGGTGTCCCCCGACGTCGACGAGGCGGCCGCTCGGGCCGGGCGCGGCGCTCGAGCTGCTTCCGGTGATTTCTGTCAGTGGCGCCGGCGTATCGGCGAGTTCGGTCAGGCCGGCGTCTCGTGGATCCTCTCCGCACGAACGTACCAGCAGAATAGTTCCGACCACGGCGACGACGATGACGATCGAAATGATGGCGATTCTCATGTTTTCCTCCATTGGGTCATACACTCTCTACGGAGCGTGACGGCCTGAAGTTCGCACGAAAAAGGGGTTTCCGTCGACGGGTTTCTGGCGGTGGATGGGCGGTTACTTTACGTAGCCGAGGCTGCGGAGCTTTTTGAGCAGTTCGGGGTCGGTGATCCGCTGTTCGAATCCGGGACCGAGCCAGCCGGCGGGTGGCGGTGGATCGAGCGGCGGGTCTCCCTGGTACGCCTCGACCATCCGCTCGAGTTCTGCGGTGAGCCGCGCAAGGGTGGTGTCTTCCGCGCCGGCAGAAACGAGGCCGGCGTTCTCGCCCGGATCCTCGCCGATCCGGTAGAGCTCGCGGCTTCCGTCGGACCCCCATACGAGTTTGTAGTCGCGGTTCTGGAGGGCGCGAAGCCGTTTCATGTAAGGGTGGAACTTCTCCTCTTCGGCGAGGAGCTCCTCGGGGTCGAACACTGCCAGCACCTGTCGCGGGTAATAGTACTCGGCCATCGAGTTGACCCGTTCAACCGCGGCGCCCGGGGCGAACAGGTTGCGCCCATCGGCGCGGCCGGTGTACTCCACGCCGCACGACTCCAGGATCGTGGTGAACAGGTCGAGCAACTGCGCTGTGTCGTGCCGGACCACGCCGGTGGATAAGGCGCCGGGCGGGACTATAATGAGCGGGACGCTCAAGAGCGTGTTATGGACGCTGAACACGTGGGCGAAGTGTCCGTGGTCGCCGATGTTCTCGCCGTGGTCCGACGTGATGATGATGAGCGTGTTTTCCAGCCTGCCGTCCGCCTTGAGTGTCGCATAAAGGTTGTTGATCGCCCGGTCGACGAGGTTGATCTCCGCCTCGTACAGCTGGCCGAGCAGTTCGAACTGTCTCTCGTCGATCGCCTCGTGCATGTAGTGGTCCGGCATTCTCAGTTTGATGGCTGCGGCGATTTCTTTTTTACTGAACTTCTCGTCGACAAACTGGGAGCGGACGGGTTCGGGAGGCACGTAAGGCGCGTGGGCGTCGATGTAGTTGAGAAATACGAAAAAGGGCCGGTCACGGTGGGAAGTCTTGAGAAATCGCTCGAAGGCGAGGTTATTCGGGTTGGGGTGGCCGGTGGCGGCGGCGCCGAGGGCGTTGCGCACCGAATCCCGGAAGGCGGGGACAAAGGTGCGAAACCCGCGCGAGAGGCCGTTGGCGTTGCTGACCATCGCGTTGGTGGACGACCCGAACGTCTGGTATCCGGCTTCCGTCAGAATGCCGGCCAGGGTGGGGAAGCGGTCGTCCAGCGCCAGCGTTTCCTGCGTGGCCCGGTGTGCCGCCGGGTACACACCCGTGAAGAGGGACGCGTGCGACGGTAGCGTCCAGCTCGAATTCGAAAAGAAATTCTCGAACCGGTAGCCATAGTTGGCCAGAGCGTCGACCATCGGAGTGACGGCGCGCGAATTTCCATAGCACGACAGGCGATCCGACCTCACCGTGTCCATGACGATCAACAGGACGTTGGTGCCGTTGTGCTTCGGAGCTTTGCTGCCGGCACACCCGGACACACCCGCGCAGATCGCCAGCAATAATATTGTCAGTAAATAGTTTTTCATGCGGGACAACCGTTTTCATTCCGGGGATTGATCGCGGGTATTGTAGCACGGCTACTCAAGGGGACTAAACGGGTATTCAAAAGAAACGGACTTTGAACGCGTTGCCGAGGTCGTTGGACAGGCCGAACCGGGCTCGAAGCTGCTCTTCGACCCAGACGATTACTTCGCCGGACTCGCGCTCCTCGACGAGCACGACGGCGAGGTCTTCGCGGTCCTTGGCGATGAGTCGCGCGCGGGCAGGGCCGAGGACGAACAGCGCGGTGGCCCACGCGTCGGCCGACGCCGCCCGCCCGGTGACGACGGTCACCGACGCGAGACCGCGTGCCGACCAGCCCGTCCTCGGGTCGAGGATATGGCCGTAACGTTTGCCGCCGGCGCCGACGAACTGTTCGTAGTCGCCCGACGTCGCCACCGATTCGTCGTTGAGAATGATGCGGGCCAGAAGAGGGTATCTGCCGAAGGGATCGCGGATACCGATGGCCCATCCGTCGTGGGTGGCAGCGTTACCGATGGCGACCATGTTACCCGAGAGGTCGACGAGCGCGTTTTTCACGCCCGCGTCGCTCAGGAGTTCGGCGACGCGGTCGACGGCGTATCCCTTGGCGATCCCTCCGAAATCGATCCTGACACCCTCGCGGCTGAATTTGACGGTGGTGTTGTCGGCATCGAAGTCGAGCATGTCGGGCCCGACGAGTTCGAGCGCCGCGTCGATCTCGTCCTGCGACGGGACCCGGGGCGTCCCGCCGAGAAAACCCCACAACCTCACCAGCGGTTCGATGGTCACGTCGAACGCGCCGCGGCTCTGTTTGCCGACCAGGACGGCGAGTCCGAGGACGTCGGCCACTTCGGGGTGAATCGTGATCTGGCGGGCGGCCGCTTCGCGATTGATGCGGGCGACCTCGCTCGCGTCGCTCCAGTTGCTCATCAGCGAATCGACGCGGTGGAGGACCATGAGGGATTCGTAGGCGAGGCCGGCGATCGATGCGGAATCGGCGGCCACGAGGGTGAGCGTCGCCCACGTGCCCATCGTCTGTGTGCGGAAAACGAACGGCGCGGGGTCTTCCTGCGACCGGGCCGGGGTGAATATAAACGCCGCGGCGAGGAACAGGAAGGCGCCCGGCAGAAGGGTCTGCCGGACGCGACCGCGAATCTGCGTCGATCGCCGTGTCAGCACTATGCGAGGGCCTTTCCGATGGTTTCGACGAGCCAGTCGATCTGGTCCTCGTCGATGATCAACGGGGGGGCGAAACGGATCGTGGATTCGTGCGTTTCCTTGGCGAGGACTCCGAGGTCCTTGAGTTTTTCCGTGTACACGCGGGCCTTGCCCGCACCCGTGTCGATGTCGATCGCGTTGAGGAGTCCCATGCCGCGTATCTCGGTGATTTTGTCGCTGCCCAGTTCGCGCAGTCCCTTGCGGAAACGCTCGCCGAGCACCTCGGACTTTTCGTCGAGATTCTCGTCGACGAGGACGTCGAGGGCGGCCGTGGCCACGGCGCAGGCTACGGGGTTGCCGCCGAAGGTGCTGCCGTGTTCGCCGGGGCCGATTACCGACATGATGTCCTTCGAGGCGAGCGCCGCCGAAACGGGGTAGACGCCGCCGCCGAGGGCCTTGCCGACCATGAGGATGTCTGGTTTCGTGTTCTCGTGCATCCACGCGAAGGTCTTGCCCGTCCGGCAGAATCCGGTCTGAATTTCGTCGAGCATGAGGAGCACGTTGTGCTTCTCGCAGATCTCTTTCACCTTATTGAGGTAACCCGGGTCGGGGACCTTGACCCCCGCTTCGCCCTGGATGGGTTCGACGAGGAAGCCGACCGTGTTTTCCGTGATCGCCGCTTCGAGGGCGTCGGTGTCGTTGTACGGTATGATCTTGAACCCGGGCGTCGCCGGGCCGAAGCCGTCGCGCGCGATCGGGTCGGTGGAAAAACCGACGATGGTGGTGGTGCGTCCGTGGAAGTTTTCTTCGCACGTGATGATCTCGGCCTGGTCGTCCGCGACGCCCTTCTTGACGTATCCCCACTTGCGGGCGATCTTGATCGCCGTCTCCACCGCCTCGGCGCCCGTGTTCATCGGCAGCGCCACGTCCATCTGCGTGTATTCGGTCAGCCGCTTGAGGTACGGGCCGAGCATGTCGTTGTGGAACGCGCGGCTGGTGAGAGTGACGCGGTTGGCCTGGTCGTTTAGCGCCTTGATGATCTTCGGGTGGCGGTGCCCCTGGTTCACAGCGCTGTACGACGAGAGGCAGTCCATGTATTTGCGGTCTTCGGGGTCCCAGACCCAGACGCCTTCGGCCTTGTTGATCACGACGGGAATCGGATGGTAATTGTGTGCCCCGTAGGTGTTTTCCAGATCCATGTATTGCTGCGAGCTTTTCGTTTCCGTGGTCATTTCGTTTTGTTTCCTTTCCCGATGAAGGCCGTGTGTCGCCCGGATTCAAGGTCCCGGGAAATATACATCATGGCGGCGCGTTTGTCGCCGTGAGTCCGCGCCTACCTGAACAGAATCGTGCGGCCGGCGCTGTCGGCGTCCTCCAGGAGCAGGGCCCGCAGCTGTGGCCACGCGCCCGGTTCGACGGTGCCGGCGTTGAGCGTCAGCGTCCGCTCGACGGTTATCCATCCGTTTTCGTGCTCCGCGGTTAGTTGGTACCGCCCGGCGGAGTTGCTCAGCCCGGTTGCTTCGGGCAGGTATACGAGTTCGCGTTCACCGATCCTGATTCGAATCACGACGCGCTGCGTCATGACGCCGGGGAGCATCACCGGGGAACCGCGGTGTTCGTTGTAGAGGTGGACGTCGGCGGGGAGATGGGACGAGATCCCGCCGGCCGGATTGCCCGTCGACACGGCCGTACGCCCTTCGCCGTCGGGATCGCCGGCGCCGACGTCGAAATCGAAACCCGCCGTGACCCGCCCCCGGTCGAAGACCTCGGGGTTGAAGCCGCCGACCTTCGCTCCCGGCAGGACCGATTCGGCGATCTGTTCGATAGCGGCGAGCGCCTCGCCGTCGAGTCCCGCCATTTCGCCATAAGGGCTGAATACGCCTTCGGCGTCGATATACCCGCGGCCATTCCAGCCGCCGTCGTCGGCGGGCTCGAGCGTCAGGACGACCTCGAAGCGGCTTTCGATTGCCGAGCCGGGCGCGTCCGGTTTGCCGGG
>CBDUWU010000076.1:0-13985 GCA_965371015.1 uncultured bacterium
CCCAGTACTCGGGAACGAACAGGGTGATCGCCGTCGCTTCGACGAGCGAGTTGATGTACCCCGGCTGGATGTAATTGATCAGCGACGACCCGTTGATCGGGTAGATCGACACGTAGTAGGCCCCGTCGGGGAGCCCGATGAACGTGTAGCTCCCGTCGGGCAGCGTGTAGTCGGTCGCCGTCGTATCACCCGTGGCGCTGTCGATTATAAAGACGATCGCGCCGGACAACGGATCGGACGCGGTGCCGCCGATGGTCACGTGCCCACTGATCCGGTTGGCGTTGGTCAGCGCGGTCATATCGGGATACGCCTTGAGGAACACGAGTTCGTCGTCGCTCGCCAGGATGCGTGCCAGGGTGCCCGGCGGGAGCACGTAGTGCATCGTCGCCGTTTTGAGTGGCGAGTGCGAGATAGCGAACAGGTGTCCGCCCTCGTGGGCGGCAACGGCATGGATATCGGTTCCCAGCCCGGCGGACGTCTTGAAGTTCTTGGCGGGGTTGAAGAGCATGTCGGCGTCGACGATCTCACCCGGCCGGTAGAGCCTGCCGTTGTGGAGCGAGTCCACCGTGAACGAGGTGGCGATTCCGACGGCCAGCACCGACGAAGGGAACGGGTACTCGTCGTCGACAAACGACACGAGGTTGATCTGGTCGAGCCCCGCGCCGACGCGCAACGGCGTCGTCCCTCCGTAATTCACCGTGAGGTCGGTGTTGGGAATCGCCGGCCAGACTTCCACGCCGCTCTGCACGGCGGCAAAGTCGGAACCGTCGCCGATACCCGGGGCGCCCGTTTCGTTGATCACATAGGTTATAACCGTGTCGGCGATTCCCCAGTATTCGATGTGTCTCGCGCCGGGGAACGGATCTATACATCCGTCGCCGTCGCGGTCGAAGTAGGACGCGTCCTCGGCGGGACAGACGTCCACGCTGTCGGGAACGCCGTCGCCGTCGGCATCGTTGGCGATAAATGTGTCGGCGTTCATCGATCCCGCCAGGAGGATCGCGAGAATGGTCAGTGTTATGAATAGTTTCGTTCTCATTTTGATCCTCCTTTCCTAGCGGCGGCCGAGGGCCTGGTTGATGAACTCATCGAGTGCGACGGGGCCGGACGGCCTCGAGGCCTGTCCATCGGCGCCCGGAGCGCCGACCAGTTCGGCATCCCCCGAGGGCGCGTTCATGATAAACGGCTTGCCGGCGGCGTTGCGCACAACTTTGAATTTACCCTGGAACATGCCCGACACCTGCCACGCCCTGCCCTTGAACGGCTCGAGGAATAACAACACCTCTTCGCCCGGCGTCCACAACAACGCGCCGTGCACGGTCATGCGCACGTGTCCCACGACGCCGCCCAGTTGCACGACTTCGATCGTGCCTCCGGCAGCGCCCTTGTAGCGGTCGGCGACCGCAATGCTTGTTTCGGTGAGAATTTTTGTGTGGGATTCGTTCCAGTAGGAACGCACACTTGTGACCTCGCCGCGAACGACGAGCGCGGATTCCACTCCCAGTTGGCTGGGACTGCGGTAAGCCACCTGGGTGGCCAGCGCGAGCGGGGCAAGGAGTGTCAGTGCCAGTACTGCAGCACCGAGGACTTTCACAGTGCGATTCATGTTGTTCCCTCCTCGGGGATGGGACGGTGTCGTGCTAAAAAATGTTACGGCTTGTTGACTCTCTGTCCTTGTTCGAACTATGTCAGATTGAGAAACTTCTTATATACATACTCCAGTTACTACCACGGTGATTTGTCGGACCCGATCACGATGAACGGGGACCAGTAAAACGGGTGTGAAAACTCTTCACTCTCGATCAGCGCCAGGCGCGCATCGCGCATCGCCCGTCCTGCCGGCCGTTTTTTTCCGAGCATCTTCGCATAAAATTCCTGCATCAGTACCGATGTCGACTCGTCGGAGACGGCCCACAAACTCGCCACCACACTCCCCGCGCCCGACGCAATAAAAGCACGGCTTAGCCCCACCACGCCTTCGCCGCGCGACACGCGGCCGAGGGCCGATTCACACGCCGAAACGACGACCACCCCGGCGCCCGACGGCAGCGAGACGATCTCCAGCGTTTTCAGGTATCCGTCTTCGACGCCGGCGGGGTCGGGGCAGAGCACCACGCTCGATGCCGACGGCTCCACGGGATTGACCAGGCCGTGTGTGGCCAGGTGGAGAACCCTGGCCGACCCGTTCGCCATCTGTTCCTTGAGTGCCGCCTCGTTGGCGTCCGCGCCGAGACGAACGGTCTTTTTCTTGTCCTTGACGTCGGCGCTGATCGCCGCCACTTCGTTGCGGGCGTAAGGCAGCGCCGCGAGCTCGGTACCGCCTTCGCCGACGGCGAGCAGCGTGTAGTCGGGGTCGCCGTAGGCGACCAGGTCATAATCGTACTTTACTTTTTTTGCCCCGCGCAACTCGAGATAGATCGCCGCGGAAGGGGCGTAGACCGTAGAGAACTTCCGGGCGAGAAACGGTTGTGCCGTCCAGCTTTCGCCCGAATCGCCCCCTTCGCCGCTCAACAGCGCTTCGAAGGGCAGTTCGTGCAGGAAACCATCGGGGACGATGACGAGGTGCTCCGCTTTTTCCAGCCTCCCGGCGGCCGGTTCGATCAGCATATCGTAGAGTTCACGCGCGGCGCTTCGAAGCGCCGCGTCTCCCGCTCCCGGCTGTCCTACCGCGTCGCGCAGCCGGTCGACCGCGGGACCCAGCACGGAACGGTTCGGCAGCGTCACCAGGTCGAATCCTTTGCGGTCGATCACCCAGAGCAGAGACGTCGTGTCGCCGAGGGCATACTGGAGCATCACCGTCTTTTTGGGCAGCGCCTTGCGGATATCACCGATCCCGGCATGGGTCTCCGCTCCGATCAGCGCCCCCATCGACTCGCGGAGCCGCTGTTCCCGGGTACGTTCGTATTCCGCATCGAGAGCCGCGCGGCGGGTCTCGTAGTCGTCCGCCGCGGTGTCGAGGCGGAAGATCTCGTCGAGAAGCTCTTCCTCTGCTTCGGAAGAGCGTGCCGCTTCGTTGAGCGCAATGAGATCGAGCAACCCGCGCGCCTTGGCCCGCTCGACCGTTGTGAAAGCGCGATCGGCCCAGTCGTCGCCGCCAACCGACGCGTAATACCGGGCCACTTCTTCGAAGTAGAACCGGCGCTCGCCGGAGAGGAACTTGCTCCGCGACTCGTCGGCACCCAGCGAGGCGCGCGACGCTTCGATCATCGCGAGACCCGTTTCATAGTAGTGGGCGGCGCTGTCCGGGTTTTCGTCCTCGAACGTATGCCCCAGGGCGAATATACGTCCCATTTCCAGGAGTTCGCTGCCCGCCTCGCGTATATCGGGGGCTATGTCATAGAGTTCTGCGCGCGCTTTCTGCGTGTCTCCGTTAACGGCGTGTATCCCGGCGATCGTTATGCGGTCGGTCAGCACGTAGGAATTCATCCCGTCGTACTCGTCCTGTGCGAAAACCTCGGCCCACGCCTCGAGAGCCGCATCGTACTCGCCCGAGGCCCGTTGCAGCTCTCCGGTCAGCGCCATCGCCTCACGATACGGGCGGGGCAATCCGTTTTCCTCGGCCATCGCTTTCGCACGGCCGGCGACGTCGAGTCCGCGGTCGTACGCGCCGAGCATTTTATAGAGGTAGCCCACGTTGACGAGGCTCTCGATCTGGAACTCGGGGTCGTCGAGCCCGTCCGCCAGACGCAGACACTCGAGGATGTCCTCGCGCGCCGGGTCGAGCTGACCGGCATCCATATAGGTAATGCCGCGGTTCTTGAAAAAAACGGCTTCCATGTACGGGTCGTGGTGCTGGTCGAGAATGGCGGCGGTGGTGTCGAGTTCGGCGAACGCGTCGGCGTAACGTCCGGTCAACCGGTAGTCTACCGAGAGATTGAGGCGGTACTGGATCTCTTTGGGCACGTCGCCGGCAAG
Source organism: uncultured bacterium (assembly GCA_965371015.1). Classification (GTDB taxonomy): domain Bacteria; phylum Krumholzibacteriota; class Krumholzibacteriia; order WVZY01; family JAKEHA01; genus CBDUWU01. The sequence continues at coordinate 3,916 of CBDUWU010000076.1, forward strand.
CCGGGACGCGGCGATGGCACGCCGGTAGGTCTTTCCGGCGCGTTCATAGCGCCCCATGTCCGAATAACAGTTGGCGATACCATTGAGGAGGTCGGCCATCGCACCGGCGTTGCCCTGCGCTTCGAGCAAAGGGACGGCCGACTGGTACTGTTCTCTCGCGTCGACGAGTCTGTTCGTCTGGTAATAGACGTGCCCGAGATAAGTGAGCGACGTCCCCAGCCCGGCGATGTCCCCGGTCCGGCGCCGTACTTCGATGGCCTGCTCGTAGTAGGCGCCCGCTTCGGCGAACTCGCCGCCCCGCAGGTGGACGGAACCGAGCCCATTGAGCGTTTTTCCCTCGAGGATGCGGTCTTCCACCGCCCGGCGCGCTTCCAGAGCCTCCACGTAGTGCGCTTTCACGGCCTCCATGTCGCCCAGGTACCAGTACGCCACGCCGAGTCCGCCCAGAACCACGGCGACGGAATGCCGGTCGTCGATTTCCGCGTACAGCGAGTTCGCCTTGTCGTACATCTCGACGGCCCGCTCGGGCTCGCTCGTTCGCAGCGCATCGGCCTCGTCGTGGAGCGCCTTCGCCTTGGCGCGGATACTGCGATCCGCTTCCGACCAGCCGCGATAAACCTCGACCATTTCGAGAGCGGCGCGCGAGCCGGTCTGCGCCTCGTGAATGACGGCGACGCGCTCGGCGAACGCGACGTTTTCCGACTCGCCGGCCTTGTCCCCGCCTTCTCCTGCCTGGAAGGCGATGTCGAGCAGCTGCCATACCGCAGCCCCCACCAGCGCCTTGTTCTCGAGAACATAAGGACGCAATTCACCGTCACCGCCGGCGTTGGCCAACGAGTCCGCGGTGACGATGAATGCGATGACGGGATCGGCCGGCGCCGCGGAGGCGCACAGCAACAGAATCCATAGAGAAATGACAACGGACAGCCGTAGCCGACGTCGTTGGCTCATCAGGAGTTCTCCCCGCGGGAGCGGTATTGAGTGCGATCTGTATCTTCTGCCCTGCCCAAACAGGTGTCTGTCAATTATACCTTACACCTTGCAATTTTGGAAGCGCTAACTCGACGGAGGCTGAACCCCTATCGCATTATAATTCAACAATTTGAATTAACGGACCTCTCTCATTCCACCGGGCCCGGCCGCCATTATAGGTGTGGATGCAGATCGTCCCGTCTGGTAGTCTCAGCGCAACGGCGCCCACGGCAGCACGCCACAACCCGATACGCGCCGGTAGTACGCGACAACCGACAACGTGATCGGACCGATGTCGATGCGAACCCTCGTTATTTTTCTGTTGGTGCTGACGGCGCTTCCCGCCGCCTCACTCGGCCAGGACGGCCGGGACGACCTTGACGTGTTCGGGTACTTCCAGGCGTCACTATACAGCCAGCGGGACATCGAAACCGGCGACAAGCACAACACGTTCACCCTCCAGCAGCTGAACCTCATGCTGCAGAAGGGCCTGTCTCAGCGCTGGTCATCGTTCGTCAACTTCGAGTTGACCAGTTCTTACTCGTCGTTCGACAACTGGGGATCGTTCAGCATCGAGGAAGCGTGGGTCCGGTACCGTCAGAGCCGGTACTTCCGGTTGAAGCTGGGATTGCTCATTCCGCGATTCAACAACCTCAATATCATCAAGAACCGCACGCCGCTCCTTCCTTACATCATCCGCCCGCTCGTCTACGAGACGTCGTTGCAGGAGTCGTTTCCCATCGAAGAGTTCATACCGGAGCAGGCGTACATCCAGATTCACGGCTCGGCGCCGGTCGCCGGCGATTTCAAATTCGACTACACCGCGTACTGGGGAAACAGCCCCAACATCTCCACGGGTGAATCCTCATTCAACGCAGGGATCGACTCGACGGACACTTTCCTGTTCGGGATCCGGGTGGGTGTTCGGCACCCGAACTTCAAACTGGGCTTTTCGTCGACCTCGGACAAGACCAACCGGTTCGTCGTTCTGGAAGAAGTGTTCGACCGCCCCCCGGGGTCGTTCGAAGAAATCCCGCGTTACCGGACGGGATTGGACCTCTCGTTCGAGTGGCGAAACCTCGAGTTCTGGAGCGAGGTAATCGGAGTGTTTTACGACGAGGACGAACCGAACCTCGACATCGACAAGAATTTCTTTTACATGACCATCGCTTACACGTTCTGGGATAAACTGCTGGTTTACGTCAGTTACTGGGAGATCAATTCCAATCTGACGTATCCGGATCCCCCGGGGTCGACCGATTTCAAGATCGCCGAGCTGACATCGCGGGTCCCGAACGTCGGCGTGTCCTACGCCCTCAACGATCGCGTCAAACTCAAGGCGCAGTTCGCCGGCGGCGAAACAACGACGATCCCGGAAGGCGTCGTCACGGAAAAATTCGACTTTCTCGGACTGGCAGTGTCTGTATGGTTTTAACGCCCGAACCACGGACGGAACGGTGAAATCAGTCTGGTTGTGCATACTCCTGTTCGCGACGGTCGCCCCCGCCTCGTCGGCCGAGGTCGCCGTCATCGCCCACCCGTCCGTCCCCGCCGATCAGCTCGACAAGAGCCGGCTGTTCGACCTCTACACGGGCGAAGTCAGGGAGTGGAACAACGGTTCGCTGGTCGTCCTGATCGACCTCAAGCCCAAGTCCGAAGTCAAGGAGGCCTTCTACGGCTATCTGGGCAAATCGGCCTCGCGCATGAAGTCGATCTGGATGAAGAACATGCTGACCGGCGAAGGCCAGCCACCGGTATCGGTCGAATCCCAGGAAGCCATTCTCGAACGGGTCGCCTCGACACCGGGAGCCATCGGGTACATCGACCGCCGGCTGGTGACGGACCGGGTCGTCACGCTGACGTTTATCGCGTACGAAAACGACTGACCTGACCGGCGGCGCACATCGGCATGGCGAAATTCAAGCACTATAAACTCCGCACCAAACTCGCGATCATGATCGCCGTGATTCTTGTCCTCACGACCGCGGCGAACTTTTTCTTGATCCACCGGATGAGCGGGCTCAAAGACGAAATCGACGTGGTGACTTCCAAGCGGCTTCCCAGCGCGGTGGCGATCGGTAACATCGATTCGTACATCTCCGACCTCCGCGTCGCCCAGCTCCAGCACGCGGGCTCCCGGGACGCCGCCGAAAAAAAACGCCTCCAGCTCCTCATGGTCGACCTCATCGAGAAGATAGAGAAGAACCAGGACATCTTCGAACCCCTCATCGAAACCCGTCAGGAAGAGGTGCTGTACTCGCGGTTCGAGGACCGGTGGGGAGAGTACCTGGTCCTGGGATACCAGTTCCTCACGCTGTCGCTGGACAACGAGCGTGGACGCGCCCTCCAGTTGCTGAGTGGCGAAGGGCAGGTCGTCTTCGACGACATAGGGACAATCCTCGAAGACCTGATCCGCGTCAATGCGCGCGCTTCGACCGAAGCGGCACAACGCGCCGAGGAGTCGATCAAACGCGCGAGGCGAGGGAGCCTGCTCAGCCTGATCATCGTGATTCTGGTGGCGACCGCATTCGCCTCTTTTCTCGTCCGCCTCATTACCCGACCGGTCAAGCAACTCGCCGCAGCCGCCACGCGCGTCGCCAACCGGGACATTGACGTCGAGATAGACGTCCTGGCCAACGACGAAGTCGGTCACCTCTCGCGCGCGTTCAACGCCATGACCGCGTCGCTCCGGGAGGCGCGAGACCAGATCGAGGCCCAGCAATATTCGCTGGAAGTGGCCAACGTCGAGCTGGAAACAAAGAACAAGGACCTCGGAAACGCCCTCGAACAGTTGCGGGAGGCGCAGCAGCAGCTCGTGATGCGCGAGAAGATGGCGTCGCTGGGGCACCTCGTCGCCGGCGTGGCACACGAGATCAACAACCCCGTCGGCGCGGTCAAGAGCGCCGCCGATACGACGGCGCGATCGATCGAGCTCGTTTGCCGGGCAATCGACGAAAGCGCTGACCTGGACCAGCTCAAGGAAAACAAGCGGTTCCTCACCGCGCTCGAAATCCTCAAGGCCAACAACGAAGTCACCGTCACGGCGAGCGAGCGCATCGCCGACATCGTCCGCAGCCTGAAGAATTTTGCCCGCCTCGACGAGGCCGAGTTCCAGAAAACCGACCTCCACGAAGGCCTCGACAGTACGCTCACGTTATTGTGCCACGAACTCAAGAACCGTATAGAGGTGGTCAAGCGCTACGGCGAATTACCGAGGGTGCAGTGTTACCCCAACCAGCTCAACCAGGTGTTCATGAACGTGCTGTCCAACGCGGAACAGGCCATCGAAGACAAGGGCACGATCACCATCACCACGGAGTATCGGGGCGAGAGCGCGATCGTGCGGGTCCGCGACAACGGAAAGGGCATCCCGCCAGATGAACTGAAGCGCATCTACGATCCGGGCTTTACCACCAAGGGAGTCGGGGTCGGAACGGGGCTGGGGATGTCGATCAGCTACAACATCGTGCAGAAGCACAACGGCAGGATAGAAGTGGCGAGCATCCCCGGTGAAGGGACCGCGGTGACGATCACTCTCCCCGTAACGCAGAACCCGGTGTGACGTCACGCCCGTCAATCAATGGTTGCCTCCCCCGATTCGAGCTGCCCGGCGAGGAGGCGGATATCACCGGCCATCACGAGGCGTTCGAGCCATGCCGCCGGGATATTCGATTCGCCGTAGTACGTCCCGGCGAGCTGTCCGCAGACCGCCGCCGTTGTGTCGGTATCGTCGCCGAGGTTGACCGCCCTCAGAATGGCGTCTTCGTACGAATCCGAATTCAAAAAACACCACAACCCCGCCTCCAGCGAATCCACCACGTAACCCGTCCCCCTGATTTCGCCCTCCTGTTTGTGACGATAGGCACCCCGGGCGATGAACTGGATCTTATCCGACAGCGTATCGTCCGGCGCGTTCCGGAAACCCGTCTCGAAGAGGATGTCGTCGCGGCCGGCCCCGTCGAGCGCGGCGAAAAGTATCGCCCCGAACAGCCGGGAGGCGTCGATACATTCGCGGGCACCGTGCGTCGTCCGCGAGCTTTCTCCCGAAAAGTAGACGGCGCGATCGGCGTGGGGGAAATAATACATTGGTACGGGGGCCAGCCGCATGATGCACCCGTTGCCAGCCGTGTCGGGCGCTTCAGACCCGGCAAACGGCTCGCCCGTCGAGTGGTACCGGTTGATGGCTTCCGCGCACGTGTTTCCAATGTCAAAGCACACGCCGCGGCTGCTCATGTACCCCTTTTCCCTCCATGCGGTGTACTTGTCCATTTGATCCGCCGCGTCGAACCCGCCACTGTCGAGCAGGCTGTGGGCCAGGCACAACGCCATCGACGTGTCGTCCGTCCATTCTCCCGGTGACACACCCCAGACGCCGCCGCCCATCATCGTGGTGGCCGGCGGAAACGAGCCCCGCGTCAGCCCCTCGAGAGGCGCACCCACGGCGTCGCCACACGCGAGCCCCAGAAGGCAACCGCGGAAGCGGTCCTTCCCGTCTTTCGCTCTCACTGGATCCCCCCCTTTCCGAGCACCCGGTACCGCGCCGTACCGGCTCACTCGATGTAGCCGAGGCTGCGGAGCTTCCTGGCCAGGTCCTCATCGAGCTCCACACCCGCCTCCTGATATCTGCGCTCGCTGAAATGCGTCGTCAACAAACCCAGAAGCTCGAGCGCGCGCGAATCGGAGGCGTCGAAGACATTCTGCGTCTCTCCAGGGTCTCTGGCAAGGTCGAAAAGATACATTCCGGCACGAACATTGGTGACCGGCACGTGCGTACCGCGGCTCGCCGGCGGGATAGAAGCGCTGTCCCCGCGCTCGATGAACACGAGTTTCAACCCGTCCCGGATGATGCCGCGCTGCTTCCACGGCGGCGGACGGTCGCGTTCGACGAACACCACCTCATCGCCGTCGGCGGCACCGGCGAAGAGGTCGCGCCCCGGGAGCCCGGCGGGGACCGCTACGCCGAGCAGATTCAGGATCGTCGGCAGCAGGTCGATCTGCTCCGTGATCGATTCGTCCCTGCCCGCCTCGAGGAACGGCGCCTTGACGACCAGGGGAACACGCATCACTTCCTCGTGGAGCGTGTAGTGAAACACGCCGTCGTGCTCGCCGAACTCTTCCCCGTGATCGGAGGTGAAGACGATCACCGTGTTGCCGGCGTCGGGAATGCCCGCCAGGAGGCGGCCGATGTGATGGTCGGTGTGGGCGATTTCCTGGTCGTATCGGCCCGTTTCCGCCCCCCCGAACCGGGCGAACGCCGGGTGGGCGAGGTACTCGAAGTGCGGATCGAAATAGTGAACCCACACGAACCAGGGTTTCCGCGCCTTCTTGAGCCCCGCGAGCGCGAGGTCGGTCAGTTCGCGGGCGGTGGCCACGTCGTGCGGATCGCCGACGTTCAGCACACTGTAGTCGTACGCGGCAAATCCGTCGGCGATGCCGTAAGTCGGCGTGAGCATCACGTGGCTGACGTATCCGCGGGTGTCGTAACCGTTACGCCTGAGGGTGCCCGCCAGCGTGGGCAGCTTCACGTCGATCGACCAGTGGAAATCGGTCGCTCCGTGATCCTTGGGGTAGTGGCCGGTAAAAATCGTGGCAATGGACGGCAGTGTCCAGCCCGACTGGCTGTAGCTGTTCTCGAACACGACGCCGCCGGCCGCGAGGCGGTCGATGACCGGGCTGGTATCGCGGCCGTAGCCGTGGTAACCGAGGTGATCCGGCCTCAACGTGTCGACCGTGATCAATAACAAGTTGGGAGGACCGTCGCCCCCCGAACAACCCGTCAACGGCAGCAGTGCCACCGTCAGAATGATCGCGATCCGGATGGAGAGATGTCTGTTCATACCGCAGGAGACGGATCAGCCCGTCTCGCGTTTGACCTTGGGGAGTTTGCGAAAATAAAAGACCCCCCCGTTGTGGGTGAGTTCAACGATCTTCTCGTCGGCGAGCAAACGGTCTATGACCGACCAGTCCGCGTTCGCTTTGTCGAGCAGCTCGACGACCGAGTCCCGGGCCATCGGATGGACCGCCGTTATTCCCAGAATGTCGTCCTTCACATCGCCCGAATAACCGAATGATCCCGTCTCAACCCCCAGCAGACATTCGACCCGCTCGAAGTTGGCCGAAAAAATCTGCCAGGCTCCATTCACCGTTTCCTCGTCGGGAGGCCGGACCCACCCCTCCGAAGGCGGCCGCGTCGGAATGGAGAGGTACGCCATTTCGGGCTCGAGCCGCGCCACGAATGCGGCCGTGGCGGCAACGTCATCGGCGGAGTCGTTGGCGCCGTCGACGAGCATCGTCTCGGTGAGCAATCGTCCCTGGTAACGCCTGGCGAATTCGACCATGCCCTCGAGGATCGTGTCGAGCTGGAGACGTCCGTGCGGCCGATCGACGGCGCGCCAGGCGCGCTCTCTCACCGCGTCGACCTTGAGTGACACCAGGTCGGCGCGCGCCAGTTCGTACTGAACGTCGGGGTCGTCGATGATCGACGCGTTGGTGATCACGGCGATGTCGATATCGAGGTCACGCAGCATGTCGATCTCGCGGCCGAGGTTGACGTCGAGCGTGGCTTCCCCGTCGGGAACGAACGACAGGTAGTCGATGGTGCCGCCTTCCGCCCGGATCCGTTCGACCTTTTCCTTGACCACTTCGTGGATCTGCTCCGGGTCGTAAAAGAACTGCCGCCGTACCTGCATCGTATTGGTGCGGCCCACCTGGCAGTAGACACACCCGTAGGTGCACGTCTTGGCGGGCACTATGTTGATTCCGAGGCTCTGTCCCAGGCGTCGCGAGGGCACGGGCCCAAACGCATTGATCAAAATGGTCTCCTTTGCTCGCTGTGCGTCGTTCGGTTGCCACTCCCCGGAGGATACACGACGACACGCGGCCTGATCAAGAGCCGCGCGCAGGGTCGATGTGCTCGAAAATGTGATTGTCGCAGTGCTCCAGCGCCGCCGAGCGAGTTCTCGGGCGGACCTCCGCCGTGGCGGTGGAGTCCCCGATGGGCGATGGGAGTCGAGAGCAGCCAGTCCATGACCACGAAGATGCCAGATATGTGAAGAGATGAAAAGGCCCGGCTCGGGAGAGAGGGCCGGAATTGCGCCGGCGAACCAGAAGCGGTCACTCGGTCACCCGTCTTCCAACTAGCGCCGCCGGCGCAATCGCCGACACAGAGGAGGTCCTGGCTGTCACGGCCGGAGTCGGAACATGCCGCCGGGGCGCCCCCTTAGACCAGCCCCGTCATTGACCGGTAACAACTACCGGCCTGAAACGCCCCGGCGACATCTTCCGGTGCGGCCGTATCGTGAATCATTGTACCGGTCAGCCGGACCGGAGGTGGAACCCACCGGCAGGCGGAGCGGGGAGGGAGATCGACACGCCCTGCCCACCGGTTGAGTCCCTCCACTCCGTAAGGGAGCCTGGGGGTCACAACTGGATCCCTTGATTCGACTGACCAGAGTTAGGTCGGACAAAGAAGTGAATCCTTACACGGGATGGTCGGCGGAGCCGTTATTTGTTCGTGCAGGGTATCGTGTCGGGGAAACTCGCGATGATATCGACGACCGGGGCGGGCGTGCCGGCGAGAAACCTCGTTTTGCGGAAGGCGCTTTCCACCAGCCGGCGATTCGCGGCGGTGGTGTATGGCTCGAGTTTCCCCGTTACGTCGCCGGAAACGCCGACGTCGATGTCGAGGAGGAGAACGGGGCTGTCACAGTCGAAGTCGAGCAGGCCGAAGTCGACGGTGCGAATGGCGGGGTTGGCCCGGGTGCGATAACCGATACGCCGCGCCCCCACTTCATAAACGATACTCCACTGCGTGTGCTCGCCCTGCGCAACCGCCCCGAGGATCCCGAATGCATACTCCGCCGTGTCGGAACCGGCATCCGGTTCGTAGTCCAGCACCGCCGCCGCCGTGCGCACAAAACGGTCGAGCGAATAGCGCGACGTCGGCACCGGCGCCGTGCCGCCGAATCCCGCGTGGGTGGCGAGAAACAACGCCGAGCGCTCGTAAGTGTCGTTGGTCAGCACCGCGACGGGCATCGTCTCGCCCGTGTGCACTATCATTTCACCGCCGACAAACTCGACGGCCGCGCAGGCGCCAGCGCTGTCGGCCACGAGGAAGTGCACGCGCGCCTGATCTCCCCTGACGATGCGGATGTCGCCATCGCCGGCGATCACATCATCGATCGTAGCCGAGCGGTCGAGGTGGTACTGGATCCACTGCAGGTTCTGCAGCGCCGGACGCGCGTCGGGGACCGGGTATTCGGTTTCGTCGAGCCACATCAGCTCTATGACGAGCCCCGCTTCGTTCATGCCTCCGCACGGCATCTCCCTGCCGTACTGGTTGAACGTGACGCTGCCGTAAACCGACGTCCAGCGCGCCGGGTTGTCTTCGGTCAGCCCCCTCTTCTCGACTCCCCTCTTGTTGACGATAACGAGGCCGTCGGGCACGTCCCAGTCGTAGTTCTTCCCGAACACAGGGCCCGAGCCCGAATCGAGACAGAACGTCGAACAGGCGCCGGCGCGCGTCGCCGGCACCACCACCGTGACGACCGCCGCCGCGGCGATGGTCAGCGCGGCTAACGTGCGCGCGGCGAGCTTCACTGCCCCGTTCCTTCGGCGAGCAGGTGGTCCCAACCCATGGGCCGCAGGCGGGAGCGCTTCCCACCGCGCACAATGACGTACCCGTCTGAGCTCCGGGTGAACCACCCGATCACGGCGGCGCGGCGGCCGGTCGACGCTTCGATCCGGCCGACGACGTGGGCGGTGCGGTGGGGCGAAACGGCGAGGATCAGCGCGTAGTCTTCTCCGCCCCGCAGAATCCAGTCGACAGGGTCGGCGCCGCGGGCGCGGCAGAAAGCGGCGAGCGCCCGGGACACCGGAAGCGTCGCGGCGTCGATTTCACAGCCGGTTCCCCCGGAATCGCACAGATGGAGCAGGTCGGTCGACAACCCGTCGCTGACGTCGATCGCGCCGCGGATACTCGACTGTCCGTCGAGGGCGCGGGCAACGTCGAGCAGAGGGTCGGGCCGGGTAAAGGCCCGGATCAGCCGTCCGTTTCCGTGCGGGGGGGCGCCCCCCCGCCCCAACAACAGGCCCCCGGC
>CBDUWU010000077.1:0-13984 GCA_965371015.1 uncultured bacterium
TTCACCGCTCTTCTATATTCGGGCCTTAAGCATACGGGCCTGAAGCCCGGCCTTTAAGGCCGGGCTTCGAGGACCAGGTTGAACGGTGTTTCGTTCGCGCGGCGGAAACTGCTGAAACCGCCGGCGGTAACCACTTCCCGGAGTTTTGACTCTCCCGCCTGGGCGCCGAGCGCAGCGCCGACTTCCTGGCTGAGAGATGACGGTGTGCAGATCGCCGTCGAGAAGGCGTAGTAAACGCGGCCGACGGGGTTGATGTTGTCGGCGAGGGTGTCGCCCGCGGCGGGTTCGACGATCATCCACGTGCCGTCCTTGGCGAGCGACTGCTTCACGTGCGCCGCTGCTCCGACGGGGTCTCCCATGTCGTGGAGGCAGTCGAAGAATGTGACGAGGTCGTAGTCCTCCCCGGGATAGTTCTTGGACGTTGCCACCTCGAACGAGATGTTATCGACGCCCGCGCTGGCGGCGTGTTCTCTCGCGGCCTCGACGGATGACTCGTGGAAGTCGTAACCGACGAACGTCGATTTGGGGAACGATTCGGCCATCAGGATGGTCGAGATCCCATGTCCGCAGCCGACGTCGGCTATTTTTGCACCGCGCGCGAGCTTGTCGGCCACTCCGTTCTCGAGAGAGGGAATCCAGTTCGACACCAGGTTGGCCTTGTACGACGGACGGAAGAACTTGGCCGCGCCGCAGAAGAGGCACCCATGGTGGTCACCCCAGCCGATGCCTTCGCCCGTGGTGAATGCCGAGGTCAACATCGGCTCGTCGGTGTACATCGAAGCGATTGCGTAGAAACCGCCCGTCATCAGGACGGGGCTGTTTTCGTCGGCGAAGACCATTTTTTGCTCGTCGTTCATCGAAAACGTGTTCGCGTCGGCGTCGTACTCGATATAGCCCGACGCCGCCTGGGTGGAGAGCCACTCGCGCACGTAGCGCTCGTTGGTGCCGGTGTCTTTGGCCACGTCGGCCGACGTGACCGGGGCGTTATTGGCGATCGACTTGTACAGGCCCAGCCGGTCTCCGACGATCACCAGCGACCCGCTCGCCGCCGCGCCCAGGTCGCCCACCATCTTGTGCAGGAAGTTTTGAAGTTTTTCTTCGCTAGTCATGCCACTGCTCCTTTGTAGATCTCTATACCAACTAGTCGGTATAGAGATAGCTTAAAAAAAATGAATTGATTCAAGCGATAAGACTCTCCAGATAGACCCGAAAACGCTTGATGGACACAGAGATACGCTCCGGTTCCCGGTGGGCCCTCGCCACCACGATTGATCCCTCCAGCACATCGAGAAACATCTCGGCCATTTCAACGGCGGTCGGCGAATTCGCCCTTGCCTTCCGGGCAATCGGTTCGAGCAACAGGGACATCCCGTAGGCGAGGTCTTTGAACATTCGTGACACCTCGGCCTGTATGACGGGGCTGGATTCGGCGAGCTCGGAAGCGAAGGTGGCCAGGAGGCACCCCTCGCTCCACAGAACAGCCGACTTCCGCTCGACGTGGTCGATGAACCCGAAAGCCCTCTTCAGCGGGTCTGTAAGCGACACGAATCCGCCGCTCATCATCTCCCCCGATCCGCGATGGTAGAAATAAGCCAGTGTTGCCAGCCCCACATCTTCCTTGGTCTTGAAGAAGTGGTAGAAGCTGCCTTTACTCACTTCCGCCGCCGCGCAGATCTCGTCCACGGTGGTCGCGGAATAACCTCTGGACAGCATCAGACGCAGGGCCGCGTCGAGTAGCTTCTCTTCTGTGTTGGTGGCTTGCATACTCACAGAGTATACCAACCAGTCGGTCTAGTCAAGGGGCCGTATCGAACATTTTTCGTGAAGATTGTATCTGGTGTGACTGATACGGGGTGAGAATGAGGCGGCAATCACTCGGAAGAGGCCGTCGCGTCATCTCCGGATCCGGGCGCGCCCACTTTGTAGAAGTTCTTGCGCATGACGGTCTTGTCGCCCGACCGAAGGTCGTGGATCGAGACGGACAGACGGTGGCGGCCGTTGTCCAGGGCGTCGATGTCGATCGCGATCTGTTCCTGATCCGAGTGACTCGTTCCCACCCGGACGAACGACTGGGCGGCGACGGGATCGCCGCCGCCGAAAAATCCTGCCACCGCCCGCCCGAGCCGGTTCCACGCTCTGCCGGGGTCTTCCGGATCCTTGCTGATTTCGTAGGTGACACGGTATTCGCTCCGGCCCCCGGTGACGTTGAGGTTGTAGACCTCGAAATACACGCGGAGTTGTTGTCCGTGGCCATAGATCCTCCACGGGTTCGGATGCAGCATCTGATCGCGGCGCACGATGGTGGCGCCATCGGCGCTGTCCCTGAGAAAGAGAAGATCGCTGGTGACGACGTCATCGGTGATCAGGTGATTGCCGTTCGAATGCGTGAGCAGGACCGAAATCACCTCTCCGGCGCCGTCCTGGAATGCGAACGCGATATTGTAGTAGTCGAACGGCATCCGGAACTGTTTCGCCACATCGAACACGTCGAACAGAGTCCCCCGGACTCTGGGAACATTGAATGCGGGGACGGTGTCCGCCGAAGAGAGCTGCGTGTTCCACTCTGCGTCGAACAGACGGGTCCGCACCTGGAAATTCTCCAGGGAATCCGCGTCGACGACTCGCATAACGCTGTCGGCGTTGACCTCCGCCATGACGTAGAGCGAACTGAGCAGGTCGTCGTCCCTGAATACGACCGCGTCGATGGCGCCGTTGATTTCCACCTTGTCCGGCTTGACGTGGGTAACTCGGCTCTGGTGCCGCGTGTATACGAGCCGTTCCGACCAACTCGACGGGATCTGGTAATTGCCGTTAAGAAACTGGTCGGAAAACATAAACCCGACAATCCCGCCGGGGGGTCTGTACGTCCACTTTTCCCAGCGCCAGCCGCCGTGGGAAGCATGTATGTCATCGGGCCAGCCGAACTTGATCGAAACCTCTCCGCGCTCGGTGTCCCAGCCCCGCGTCTGCGGAGTCGTCCACTCGAGGTGTACCTTCGAATAAGAGAAATACAGATCCGCGCGAAACGTCCGGTATATGTGCTCGAGGTGGATCGGGTTGAGGTCGGTCGTGGGGTCGGGATCGCCCGTGATCCAGTACGCCCTGTCCATGACGTCCTGGTCGCCGACCTCGGCGACCTCGTATACGTCGAAATCTTTGTACCCGAGAATATTGCGGTTCAACGTCGTGTACGCGACGTGTTCCTCGTTGCTCATTACCCACAATGCGGCGCTATAGGCGCTATCCGCTTCGGTGATGCGGTTTTCATCGTATGCAACAGTGCCGACGATCATCGGGAATACGGGTTCGCCGGGAAACCGCGCCGCGAGCACTCTCGCCGCATCCACCGCTTCGTCCGATCTCTCGAGCGCGTACAACACGTTGACGTATCGCCTGGCCGCGTCGAAGTTGGACGAATCGCACTCGACCGCCACCTTCAGCCACATCCGCGCCCTGGCCGCATCGTCGAAATACGAATTGACACGCAACTTCCACCGCTCGTAGTGGGTGACGCCGAGTTTGTACTTCGCGTCGCAGAGGGTGGGGTCGATGTCGATTGCCTTCCTGAAACACCGGGCCGCGTCGGGATAAAAGGTCTGCGAATAGTAGGTCAGCCCCATCTCCTGTATCACGTTCGGGTCGTCGGGGAAGAGCTGGACGGCGCGTTCCAGGACGTACGCGGACTTGAGACGGTCTACGATGGTCGAGCGGCTCCGGTACAGGCGTCCCAGCAGGATGAACAGTTCGGGGTCCCGGATCTTTTCAAGGTCGGTGTGCTCGAGCCGATAGATGGCGGACGCCGTGTCGCCGGCGGCGAGCGCCCGCTGCACTTCTGTGGTGGTGTCCGGTCCTTCGCCCGGACCGGGTGCGGCCATGATCAGCCATGCGGATAGTGCGATGATAAAAGTTATCATGGTGACTGTGGACGAGTCGTCAAATGGACCATTGTCTCCGGTTTCTGAAACACCGCCCTCGAGTCGGGTGTCTCAATTAATATAAGCAATTATAGCCGCACAAAAGGAGAGGGAGTGAAGAAAATACTGGTATTTCTGGTGTTGGCGTCCGCTGTCGCGTGCTCGTCGCAGGGCGACGACGCCCTGACCGCCGAACGGATCCTCCGCGTCGAGAACGGGGTTCCGGAATTGACTGCGTTTTCGGTGCCGGGCGCGATCGGCGCCGTCCGTGGCGATTCCGTGCCGACCTCGACGCTGGCGGCGCGGATGGAGCAGTTCGGAGTGCCGAGTGTCAGTATCGCCGTGATCGACGACTACGGGATCGACTGGACAAAGGCGTACGGGGTCCTGGAGCGGGGAACAGATCGGCCGGCCACCACGGAATCCGTATACGAGGCCGCCTCCACGACCAAGCTTCTCGGTACGGTATTGGCCCTGCGCCTGGTCGACGAAGACCGTCTGGAACTCGACGAAGACGTCAACCGGCGGCTGCGTTCGTGGAAAGTGCCCGACAACGATTTCACCCGCGATGAAGAGGTCACCCTGCGCCGGCTGCTCACCCACCAGGCGGGGTTGAACCGGCCCGATGGCGGGTTCGACGAAGAGGATTCCGTTCCCACTCTGTTGCAGGTCCTCAACGGAGAGCGGCCCGCGCTCAACGACGCCGCCGTAGTCGAACTCGTCCCCGGGAGCCAGTGGCAGTACTCGAACTTCGGGTATCTCGCGATCCAGATCCTGTTGCAGGACATTGAGGGTAAGTCATACCAGGAGATCGCGGACGCGGCGGTGTTCAAAACCGCGGGTATGATGGCGAGTACGCTCGATCACCCACTGACGGGCTATTTCAAGGCAAACCTCGCGCTGCCCCACGACCCCGAGGGAAATCCGCACGACCGGCCCCAGCACCCGGAGGCGCTCGCGCAGGGAGGGCTCGTCACCACTCCGACCGACCTGGCCCGGTTCGCCATCGAACTGATGGACGCCTTTCGTGGAAAATCCGGGAGGATGCTATCGCAGCGAGCGGTCGAGCAGATGTTCACCGTGCAGTGCGAACTCGATGCTAATAACCTGGGGGGAATCACCGGTCAGGGGCTCGGCGTGTTTCTCGTCGGAGAAGGGGACAGCCAGTACTTTTTGTATGCGGGTCACAACGCGCCGGGTGCGACCAGCCTTGTGATCGCCTCGCCGCGAACGGGCAAGGGCGCCGTCATCATGACCAACGGTGTTGCGGGGCTCCAGCTTTCGCTCGAGTTACTCGCCGCCATCGCCGGCGTGTATCACTGGCCGACGGTGGAATGAAAGGAGTCAATTCGATGCGGGTTCTGGCAACAGCACCCGCACGGCGTCGCCCCTGATCTCGAGCGCCTGGATGTTGCTGCCGTAGTGGGCGGACATGCCCGTGTCGATACACCACACGCGGCCGCCGCAATAGGAGTTGATGCCCTCTTCCTGGACGGAGTGCCCGACGACCAGCCGGGCGGTGCCGAGCCGCTCGTGTACGCCGGCCAGCACCGTGCAGTCGTCGTCGTCGACCTCGAACGAGAAGTTCCTGGCCCACGTGACGCTGTTTCTTTCGTTGATAACTTCGGGGCACGGCCCATCGCCGCGCATCCAGGCGTGTAGTTCGGCGTTGAGGCGTTCGATC
Organism: uncultured bacterium; assembly: GCA_965371015.1. Lineage (GTDB taxonomy): Bacteria > Krumholzibacteriota > Krumholzibacteriia > WVZY01 > JAKEHA01 > CBDUWU01. The sequence goes on from CBDUWU010000077.1 coordinate 5,599, forward strand.
CCGTAGTCGATGTGTTGGGGAAGGACCCCGCCGTGGACAAAAACATTGTCGCCCACAATCACGACGCTGTTACGTTCGGCGAGTATTCCGGCGTACGGTCCGCCGGGACGGAATGCCGCTACACGTCCCCGTTGCTCTTCGGGATACGATGCGAGCAGGGAATCGACCTCGACGCCTAGGGCGACGTCTTCAAAACTCTCGAACCCCCCGTCGGTGACATAGCGCAGGTCCAGCGCGACATTCATTATCTCGTGGTTGCCGTTCAATACGTGCACGGCGCCGCCGGCGGCCGCCGCCTCGCGGGACAGCCGCACGAACAGGTCGAGGATGCCGCGTTCGTCGTCGCCCCGGTCGAGCTGGTCGCCGGTCTGGACGACGACGAGGTCGCCGCCGATCCAGCCGCGGCCAGGGTCGTCGTCGATGGCCCCGGCCAGTTGCAGTACCTCGATGGTGGCTTCGAGGTCGCCGTGGAGGTCGCCGATGGCGACGATGCGGGGCGCCGCCGGAAAGCGGGTCGGCGGATCGGAACCCGCCGCAACCACCGAAGCGAGCACGGCCAACAGTATCAATGCGCGGGTGATCGTCACGTGAATTTTCATTCGAAACCTCTCTATAGAAAAAGGGCGCTCCCGATTGTCCGGCGGGAGCGCCCGTGGTCCGGCCCGGACCCGCCTACACCTTCATGGTCTTGGTGTAGGCCGAGCCGATCGCGCCCTTCTGGCAGTACTTGCTGCTCATGAAGCCCGCCGAGTGCTTCGCCTGCACCTCGAGCGCCTCCGACAGCTTCCTGCTGGTGCTCTCGATCACAGTGGCGAGGATCGCGGCGCGTGCCGCCTCGGCCGACGGGTCTTCCGACGCGGCGAATCCGGCGCCGTCCTTCGGCAGGCCCGACAGCGCGCCGTTTTCGAGCGGGCGCATTTTGAGCCCGTGATCGCCGCCGGTCAGAACGGCGGCCACCGTCTTCAAGACGTCGTCGGTCGGTCCGGCGTAGTCGATCAGCCAGCCGACGGCGTCGGTTGCCTTGACCTGTTTGCCGGTGAGTAACAACTCCATCACCTTCGGCCAGCCCGACGCATCGGTCTTGCGGAACGGCCAGTGGCAGCCTTCCATGCCGGGTACGACGGGAAGTGTCACTTCCGGCATCCCGAGACGGGCCCCTTCGTCGGCGACGAGATAGTGGCAGTGCATCAGCAGTTCGAGCATTCCTCCCAGGGCCCGCTTGCCGTTTACAAAACCGACCGAAACGGCAAAGTCGTCGTTGAGACGCCTCGCCGTTGCCGACCACTTCTGCGAGATTTCGAGTCCCTTCGCCTCGTCTTCGAGGGCCGGGTAGAAGTCGCTCGTGTCGGCGCCGACCAGCTGTGTGGTCAGGTGGAAGTCACCGGTAAGGAGCACCCGGTCGATACCCTCTTGCTTGAGCCAGTCGATCGCGCGGTTGAGCTCGGCGTCGACGTCGGTGTTGTAGCTCTCGCGTCCGATGGTGATCACACCGAAGTTGCCGTTGTGTTCCGCGTTGACGTAGAGCTGCTGCCACGCGGGTTCGCCGATGCGGTCGAACGCCTCGGGGTACCACGCGCCCTTCGCCGCCTCCGGGTGGAGTTCGTGGTACGCGCCCACGATCGCGCGGGCCTTGTCGGCGCCGAGCGTGCGGATCATCGCCATGATGCCGCTGCGGAACTGCGCGCACAACTCGCCGATGATGTTGGTGAGCGCCGGCTCGCCTCGGTTCTCGTGGACGAGCAGGCTGCCCATCTGGAGCATTGGCCCGAGGACCCATGCCTCGAAGGTTTTTTCCTCGTCGGCCGACATCGGCCAGTTGACCAGCGGCCGGAAGTGGTTCAACGGGTACCACGTCTCTCCGCTCACCATACGCTCGTCGAAGTCGCGCGTCGGCGTGAACAGGTCGCCGTAGATGCCGCTGAGGTGGTGGAGGCACGACCAGGTGAGAAACGTCGCGCCCTTGGCGCCGATCGCATCGTGCGCCCTGAACGGGTTGGGCCCGATCAGGCGCCGTACGAACTTGTCGACCTTCCAGAACGGCATGTTCGTCTCGAGGTGGTAACGGTCGGCGGCGAGAGTGACGCCGCAGAACAGCACGTCGAGGACGAACGACCAGTCGTCGCTCACCGGGACCGGTATCATGCCGAGCGACCACAACAGCTGCGTGATTGCCGACGGTTCGGACTCGACGATCTCCCACATCTTGTTGATTTCGTGCGGGAACGCCGGGTGTGCGACCCCCACGCCGAGTTCCTTGCTGGGAAAGCCCGAGGTGACGGAACGGATTTCGATCTCGGGGTATTGTGCGCGGAACATTTCGTAGTGGGCCCGCTTGACGTCGAGGATCTCGGGGATCGCCTCGAGCAGGAACCTCGGCTTGTAGTCCTTCAACTGCGGCGGCAGGTTTTTGCCGTCGTAGGTGAGTTTCGTGATGCTCTTCATCACGTTGTCGGCGGCTTCGGGTCCGAAGGCGGACACGAGTCCCTGGTACTTCTGGCCGATCCCGTCGGGCGCCCCGGGAAAATCGAGCGCGACGATCGGTACGCCGTACGGAGCCAGGCGCGAGCCGAGCTGCATCGTCTTGCCTGCGCCGACGATACCGCTGGCGCCCGATATGACGAGCGCCCCCCGGTCGCCGGAGGGACCGAAAACTCGGTCGACAAGGTCTGCCGTGGTGGCCGGCCGGCCGCCCTTTTCCACCATGTCGAGGACAGTGCCCAGCCCGAGTGTTTCCAGTGTGGATTTTCTCATTGTCGTGGCCATTAGTGCTTACCTCCCTCGGCGACCTTTAATACGGTTGCGATGCCGACGTCTCCCGCCGCGCATCCGAATACCAATACGTATCCACCGCCGAGGTCGACGGCTTCTTCCAGCGCTTCGATCAACGATCTGGTGAGCGTCGGTCCCTGCGGGTGTCCCCACACCAGCGAGCAGCCGTTGTTGTTCATCTTGTGCCAGTCGTAGTCGAACTCCCTGGCGAACGCCGCGTCGTTGACGGCGAACGGGTTGTGGTTCTTGACGACGGCGATGTCTTTCATGGTGAGCCCGGCACGCTCGAGCACCTTGCCGACCGCCATACCGGGAGCCTCCGGCATGAATCCGGCCGTCGTGCGCACCTCGGCCTTGCCGACGAAGCTGATGTCGATCTCGGGGCGCGGGCTCAGATCGCGCGCTTTTTCGGCTGTGGTGACGAGCATGACCGCCATGCCGTCGGACGCGTGCGTCTGGGTGCCCCCCGTGACACACGTGTCGATCTCGAACATCGCGTTGAGTGACTCCAGCGTGACCTTGCGCACGCCGAGGTCTTCGTCGACCATGCCGAGGTGGCGGCCCTGGATGTTGAGAATTTCCAGTGGCACCAGTACGCGATCCAGAAATCCGGAATCTTTTCCCTCGAAATACTGCTGGTAGCGGTAATAGGCCAACTCGTCGACTTCGCGCCGCTCGATCTTGTACTTGCGGGCCACGTTGCCCGCCGTCTTGATCATCGAGTTGCCCACCGCCGGGTCGAATCCGAAGTTGTCCCACACGTCGCTGATCGCCTGGGTTCGCTCGTAAGAGCGGCGCTCGGGGAACACGCCGACGGGTGAATCACTCGTTCGGTCGAACGTGAGGACAGCGACCGAGTCGTGGGATCCGGAGTCGACCTGGGCTGCGCCGACGACGGCGGCCTGGAGGCCGGTCGCGCACGCCTGTTCCATGTGGTAGCCGGGCAGCCTCTGGCCCATGCACGCCGATACCAGCGGCGCCGTCCAGAACTTCCAGTGCCACGGTACCGTCGATCCGATCACCATATAATCGAGTTTGTCTGTTTGTACTTTTCGCTTTCCGAGAATCAGGCTGGCCGCCTCACCGGCGAACTGCCCGATGTTGACCTCGGCCAGCGCGGACGTCTGCCACGCGGGGAAGAAACTGCTGCCCCACGTGCCGTACGGTATCCTCGCCCTGGGATACATCGATCCTCCATCCTTCATAATCAGCTCCTTTCAACCAGCAGCGCCATGCCCAGACCACCGCTCACACAGAGCGTTGCCAGAGCCAGCTCCACATCCCGGCGCCGCATTTCGTGGAGAAGCGTCACGACGATGCGCGCGCCCGTGGCACCGATCGGGTGCCCCAGGGCGATTGCCCCGCCGTTGACGTTTACCTTGTCAGAATCAAAATCCAGTTCACGCTGGCAGGCGATCACCTGCGCGGCGAACGCTTCGTTCAGCTCGATCAGCGCAACGTCGTCCAGCGTGAGTTTATTTCTTTCGAGTATGCGCCGCGTGGCCGGCACCGGCCCCAGGCCCATTCGTTTCGGATCAACGCCCACCGATACGTAGTCGCGAATCCACGCGGCGGGGTGTTTGCCCTCTTTCCGCGCCCGTTCCTCCGACATCAGGACCACCGCCGCCGCGCCGTCGGTAATGCCGCTCGCGTTGCCCGCCGTGATCGTGCCTTCCTTGCTGAATACAGGTGGCAGTTTCGCCACCATATCCACCGTCATGCCGGCCCTGGGGTGCTCGTCGGCTTCGACGAGGATCGGACGCCTCTTGTCGTCGAGCGCGGTGACGGGGAGGATCTCGTCGTGCCACAAGCCGTTCTTCGCCGCCGCCTCCGCGCGGTTCTGGCTCATCGCCGCCCACTGATCCTGTTCGCGCCGGGAAATGTCATATTCTTCGGCGAGTACTTCGGCCGTTTCTCCCATGATCATGTCAGCGATCGGGCACATGAATCCGTCGCGGTACATCCCGTCGACGAGCGGCGCGTCACCGAGCCGGTAGCCGAGCCGCGCGCGCTCCAGCATGTACGGCACCCGGGTCATGTTTTCGGTGCCGCCGGCGACGACGCACGACGCGCGGCCGAGAGTGATCGCGTCGGCGCCGAGGGTGATTGATTTCATGCCGCTCGCGCAGGCCATGTTGACGGTGAAAGAGGGGACTTCCCGCGGGATGCCGGCGGCCACGGCGATCTGACGGGCGGGATTGGGGCCGTTACCCGCCTGGCGGGCGTGGCCGAAGATCAGTTCGTCGACTCCGCCGGGCGAAACGCCGGCGCGGGAGAGGACACCCTCGACGACTGACGTGCCGAGCTCGACTGCGGAGTAATTACGGAAGGCCCCGAGGAATTTGCCGATAGGTGTTCGTCCGGCTTCGATGATGGCGACGCGAGAGGTCAAATACGGTGCCTCCTCGGGCTGTTCTGCAGAACTTGAACGCAGGCCCTCCGGGTTCGAAGTCCCGGTCGTCGGTAGATCCTTTGGTGCTTTGGGGGGCCGGGGCGGCTTGCGGCCGCCGGAAAAATCGATTATATACTATAATAAGGCCGGTTTCAAACCGGACCGTAGCGCGGCGGCCCCGCAGCGCTCAAATAGTGATTGACGCCCCTGCGAACGAGTCCCTATAGTTCCCCCAACTCGTATCTCGTTCAACGACAACGGTTAATTCGAGGAGCCTCAGAGCTGTACCCTCTGCTATTGAAATTCACGGTTCGAAGTCGAGAGGCAACATTCCACGATGGGCGTCACCAGTGTCTTATGATCACTCCATAGCGAGCGAAACTCCTCTCCGGATAGTCCCGGAAATGACAAAACAGATGGCGATCGACGTCGTCGATCGTGTCGATCCTCACGAATGGGAACGTCTCGTTCTCGAAGATCCCCGGTCCACATTTTTTCATTCGCTCGAATGGGGCGATTGCCTCGAGCGCGCGCTGACCGGATGGGAACGGTATTTCATCGTCGGCCGCACCGGTGGGCGCCTCGTGGCCGGCATGCCGGCGATGCGGTACGCGCGGCGCGGATTTTACGCGACCGTGTCGATGCCGTTTGGAACCTACGGCGGCCCCCTCGTCGGCGACGGCGCGCCGAATTCAGCGTACGAGCGGCTCGCCACCCGGTTCTTCGAGGAAGCGCAGTCGCCGCGGGTGACGTTCGCCGAGATCGTCGATTATCCGCCCCGTGTGCCCTCCAACCTCAATACGGGGACGCGCGACGTGGAAGACGAAACGCAGATACTGGGACTCCACCGCGGTTACGACGATTTGTTCCAGGGTTTCAAGCCCGCCAACCGCAACAAGATCCGCAAGGCGCAGAAAGCGGAAGTGATTGTGCGCCGCGGCCAGTCGACGGCCGATTTTCTCGCCTACCACGGCGTGCTGCTCGACTGCGCGAAAAACTGGGACGGCCGCGTGCGTTTCGGCCGCGAGTTCTTCATCAACCTCTCCGACATCCAGACAGGCGCCGTGCAGCTGTGGCTCGCCGAGCACGAAGGCAAGCTGGTCGGCGGTCTCTTGAACTTCATGCACGGTGACAGCGTGATGAACTGGGGCGCGGCGGTGCTGCGCAAAGCGCGCGCCGTTTCCCCCATGAACCTCCTCCACGCCGAGGCCGTCCGCGACGCCGTAAACCGCGGGCTGGCTACCTACAACTTCGGATCGAGCGCCGGCTTCGACGGCGTCGACAGTTTCAAGACCACGTTCGGCACGACGCGCGTCGGCTACAACCACCACGTCCTGCAGAAACGCTGGTTCTCCCTCGTCAAGCGCTGGTCCAAGCGCCGCGGCCGGTAGTTTCTTTTATATCCCTCGAGATAGTCAGCGACTGATGAAGCCAGGTTCGGGGCTGTAGTCGAGTTCGTGGCAGAGCTGCTCGATGGTGGCGATGCGGAGGATCCATTTTTCGCGCGAGTGCCAGTCGTCGTCGGTGCCTGACAATAGCCGGGCCAGCCCTTCGGCCGCGTAGAGCATCCGCGAGCGCATCGCGGGTAGCGCGAGAAATTCGCGGAACTCATCCGTCAGCCAGGGTCTGCGGATGGGTGCGCCTTGTTTGCCATGGCGCCCGGGCGTTTTCCCCAGTAACACGCGGTCGAGTTTTTTGAACAGGTGCCCGGCCCGCCGGAACGGTTGCGACGCGTGCAGGTGGAAATTCGACGGCGTCACCGGCCCGGCGGTGCCGCCATACCGCGTTACGACGTCCGCGGCGCGCGGGCAGAGCAGGTGGGTGACCCGCCGGGTGAGGCGCGCCGTGAGCCGGAAGCGCCACGGCGTCTGCATCCCCGCCGTGACGAACCCTGCGCCCATCGAGGGGACCGTCGCGGGGAGCCAGTTGAACTGCGCCGAGAGGTAGAGGCTGGGGTGGCCGGTCTGTTTCCACACGTGGATTGCGTCGAGTTGCTGGGTGGTGAGGGTGTCGGGCATGTTGCGGCAGATGGCGTCGACCCGGTCGTAGAGGTCGCGGCGAAATTGCGGGTACCAGTCGGCGTCGAAGAGATCGCCGGGCGGGGGACCGTCGTGGAGCATCCGGTACTTCAGCAGCCGGTCGACGTTGGCCCGGCGGCGGTGTCCGATGCCGAAGAACTCCTGGCCCCAGGGGTGATAACGGATAAATTCGCCGCCGACGCCGGCGGCGTGCACGCCGAATTCTTCGGCGAGGACCGGCCGTGTGAGCAGGTGGTGGTAGACCTCGGTGAACGGGAGGGTGCCGTCGGTCCGCAGCGTCAGTTCGCGGCGCATGTCCGGGTCGATCTCGCGTGTCCACAGCTCGCGCCGGTCGAAGAAGTGCATCGGCCATCCGGTGGCGTCGGCGACCTTGAGCGCGATGCGGACTTCCTGTTCTTCGGGTGTGCCGTTGACGGTCACCACGGGGGAGAGGCCCGCGTGGTCGGCGGCGGACGACAGCAGGCGGGAGTCGTATCCCGAGGTCAGGTCCGCGACCATCCGGCCGCCGCTGCGCCCGTAGCGGCTGACACGATCGGCGAGCACGCCGGCGGCTTCCTCTGCGGCGCGGTCGAAGGACCAGCTTTGAATGTCTGTCGGATAATGCCAGTGGCGGTCCACGCGCGTCGAATCATTTTCGATAATTAAATGCTCGCCGACGTCGAGGCGTTTGAACCCTTCGAACATCGCCGAAGGTACCACAAGCGATCCGCGCGCAATGAACTCGCGCACGGCGGCCGGGTCGAGTCCGCGGCCGAGCCGGCGCGCGAGCGGGAGCGCCGAGGTCGTGACGTAGGCGAATTCGGCGTCTTCGGTGTAATAAAAATTCAGCTGCGAGGTCTGGTCGTTGAGGGCGATGCCGCGCCGGCGCCGTTCGTCCCACGAGGCCAGTGCGAAGGTGCCCTCGAAGCGGTTCCAGTCTGTGGTCTCGCCGGATGCGAAGTGCCGCCATAACGCTTCGAGGTCGACGCGCGGCTCTTCCGAGTGGACATCGAATATGATCCCCTTGACGGCGATCCATCCGGCGCCGTCGGGTGCGTGGTATGACGCGGGCCCTTCGACGGTGGCGGGACCGGCGGCGTTGGTCTTCGGAAATGCGGCGAGGAGCTCCTGCATGATTATTTTCAGATTACCCGATGGTGCTGCATTATGTACACAAAAAGGCCGGGTCCCGGGACCCGGCCTCTTG
>CBDUWU010000078.1:0-13454 GCA_965371015.1 uncultured bacterium
GACCTCAAGTATGCGGTGAAGAGCGGCGGGTCGTGGGGCACCCCCGAGACCGTCGACGGCGCGGGTGACGTGGGCGCGTACACCTCGCTTGCCCTCGATGCCCAGGGCAATCCGCACATCAGCTACTGGGACGGCACAAACTTCGATCTCAAGTATGCGACGAAGAGCGGCGGGTCGTGGGGCACCCCCGAGACGGTCGATGCCACCGGTGTCGTGGGCCAGTACACTTCGCTTGCCCTCGATGCCCAGGACGACCCGCACATCAGCTACTTCGACGAAACAAACGGTGACCTCAAGTATGCGACGAAGAGCGGCGGGTCATGGTCGCTCGAGACCGTCGACGCCGCGGGTGACGTGGGCGGGTACACCTCGATTGCCCTCGATGCCCAGGGCAATCCGCACATCAGCTACTACGACGTCGCAAACCACGACCTCAAGTATGCGGTGAAGAGCGGCGGGTCGTGGTCCCTCGAGACCGTCGACGCCACCGGTTGGGCGGGCGCGTTCACATCGCTCGTTCTCAGGTGAATGATCGGCTGGTCGCCTTCTATCACACAAATCGGGAGATTACAACTGTCGAGACCGCGGCTACAAGAACGGGCAGTGAGGCCACTCAACCCGAGCCTTCCCAGGTGAATTACGGCATTGCGCGAAACGCCAAGCAAGTCGAATTAATGCGGACATTTTAGGGCGGGGACCTTGAATGGCGCCCCCGGCGTGGCCTGCTTGCGTCCCACGCGCTGTGATTATTTGTGCGTGGGGTCGAATAGACCCGATCTATAGTGGCAGATATTTGGCAGATGAATTGTCGATCCTGTTCGATTCCCCAGGACGTATTAATGATATACTGGCTGTCGACATTACATGATCCGGCTGTCGTGTTTGTGCGGTATCTAGTAGTTTGTTATACTATTGGTAGCAAAACCTCACGCTGCGTTTGCACCCCTATATGACATGCGGTCACCTTATCTATTAATCGTATTGCTTCCGGCCGCGCTGGCACTGGCCGCATGTTCGGATAATCCTCCCGTTTCGAGCAATAAACTTCCGCTGGGCACACCTTCTTACGCGTGGACGCGACACCCGAACATCTTTAAGAGAAATACGACTCTTCGAGCCTACAATCAAAATGCGGTCCAATTCGTACCGGGAGATGGCGTATACGCTGTTACATCGGATTCATCGATAGTCCACTACGATGGAACTAAATGGCACCGTCTTAAATCTGGAGCGGCGGGCACCCTGTTAACGCTATGGGCGAATTCCAAAGACGATATCTTTGTTTCCTGCGCCAATTCAACTGTTTATCACTTCACTGGTGAAACGTGGGTCGTGGATGACATTCCGGCACCAAGCGGTGTTTCGGTGTTCTGGGGTGCTTCCGGAAATGCTGTTTTTGCGCTCGCCGATCGAAATTGGATTCTGAAGTACGACGGCTCAAGCTGGACCACTGTGCACAGCGGTACCCAATTTGGTTATGGTCTCAGGGGACTCTGGGGCTTGACAGAGAACGAATTGTACATGTTACGTCGCGCTCATGATCCGACAGAAGCGGGACAGATCGTCATATTCAACGGTTCGGATTTTGTTCAGGTGGGAGATATTTCCGCGATAAGTTTTGTAACCGCGTGTTGGGATATATGGGCTAGCGCGCCGGACGATATCTACGTGACTGGCGGCGATTGTAATCCTTGTACATTTAAATTGTTCCATTTTGATGGCGTTGCGTGGAGCGAAGTATTCCTGGATGATGGAACCCGTTGTGTTTCGGGGAGCGCGCCCCATAACGTATTTGCTTTTGGAAATCGCCAAGGCAAGGTGTTTCACTACACCGGCAACACTTGGAACGTCATGGAGGGACTACTTGACGATGCGCCAGCGCAGGTGTACGAGAACGACTCTGACATTTATGCCGTTGACAAGAGTGCAAGGGTGTATCGAAAAGACGGCTCCTCGTGGCAAATGAAAGATGCAGGGACGTCGTTCATGCTTGACCTGACGTCAACGATTTCGGGCCATGTTTACACCGTCGGTTCTGGCGGTGCCGTCAAACATTACGACGGGACGAACTGGAACGTTGAGGACAACCGGTCGTACGAATACCTCACTGATATACATGCTGTCGACGAAGACAATATATTTGCAGTCGGAGGCCAAGGAAGAATTGTGCACTATAACGGGGCACAGTGGCGGAGATCAGATAGTGGGGTGACGCTCGATCTGACCGGAATCCACGGTCTTCGGCGAGATTATGTTGTGGCGGTCGGCCGGGGTGGTGTTATCTGTGAATTCAACGGAAGCAGCTGGTCAAGATCGATCAGTCCTGTGACAACCGATCTTCATGACGTATGGGTGCTGAAAGACCGCGACGCAATCGCCGTAGGTACAGACGGCGTCACCTTGCTTCGTGAAGACGACAATTGGACTCTGATTACCGAAACCGGAAGAGACCAACCGAGTTTCCATGCTGTTTGGGGACACCCTCGTTACGGCGTTTTGGGTATTGGTCGGGGAACAGAAATTCAACATTTCTACGGCCACGAGTGGAGAACGGTTTCCGACCACGGCCACAGGAATCAATCGTACATATCCGGCAATGATCGAGGCGAGGTCGTCGTATTATACGATAAAGTCGGCCTCCTATACGCCGACCTCGGGACGACCACGCCATACCGATTCGATCTGGATTGGGAAGAAGTCGAAATGCCAGACATGCCCGAAAGCAGGTGCGTTCACCTCACCGACGACGGAAGAATATTTCTTATAGTTGATTATACCGAAATCTTCGAAGGTGTTCGGCAATAAGAACATTGATCATATCGTCGCGATCGACCCCAAATAACTGACGTCTCAAGACGCGACCACCAGTTGATAGAGGTGGTTGAGTCCAACAATCCGAAAAGTTGACTGGTGCCCCCGGCGCGACTCGAACGCACGACACCCGGTTTAGGAAACCGGTGCTCTATCCAACTGAGCTACGGGGGCACCTTGATGTGAAGGCTATAATAGAGCCCCCGACCCTGAGGGCGCAAGCGCGAAGGGCCGGGGGCTTTGTTATGGGGGCTACTTCCTGGGTGGGTACTGCGACAGGATCGCGGCAACTGCCTTGTTGATGTTCTGGGTGATCTGTTCGGCGGAGGGGTTGTCGTCGAGGACGCCGGTAGCGGACCCGCGCCAGGCGAGCTGCTCCGACGAGGCATCGATAAGGTCGATGATGAGGGTTCCCTCGGTATAGTTATAGGTGGATATGCCGCCGCTACCGGCGCCGTAATGTCCTCCGTAGACGCCGCCGTATCGGCCGTATCCGCCGTAGCTGTAGCCGTAGTCGGTGATGTCGACCTTGTCCTGTGTGCCGGCGTGGTAAATGACGAGGAAGTCGGGGTCGCTGGCGGCCTGGGTCATTCCTTTGCCGGTGAGTTCGTTGACGACGGCATCCTTGACGCGCCCGGCGATGAGGGTGTTGTTCCCGCCCTGCCCGGCCTTGTCGCTGGTATCGACCCACTGGAAGGTCCTGTATGTTGAGAAGTCGAGTTGCTGGTCGAAGTCGTTGTTGAGTTCGAGGCTGGAGCCGCAGCCGGCGAAGAGTGCGACGACGGCCACGAGCATGAGTACGCGTGAAATCTTCATTGAGGTCCCTTTCTTCAGGAATCGAATTGAATCATGGAATAAACGGGTACTTCGGCGAGTTTATCGCGCCCGCCGAGAAACGTCAACTCGATGACGAACCCGGCTTCGACGATGTGGGCGCCTTTTTTGCGAGCGAGGCGAATGGACGCCTCGGCGGTCCCGCCGGTGGCGAGGACGTCGTCGAACAGGAGCACGCGTTCGCCCTCGGATACTGCGTCTTCGTGCATCTCGAGCGTGGCGGTGCCGTACTCGAGTTGGAACGACTCGGAAATGGTCTTCCAGGGGAGCTTGCCGGGCTTTCTCAGGGGCACGAAGCCTGCTCCAATCCGGGTGGCGAGGGGCGCTCCGAATATGAATCCACGCGCCTCCATGGCGAGCACCTTGGAGATCTCCATGGGAGCGTAGCGTTCTGCGAGTCCGTCGATCACTGTCTTGAGGTGGTGGGGGTCCTGGAGAATGGTCGTGATGTCGTAGAACAGGATTCCGGGCTTGGGGTAGTCGGGAACGGTCCGGATGGCGTTTTTGACGTTATCCATCGAAGTCTTCCCTCTTGGTGGTTCGCTGAAGCATGATATTGAGTTTCTTGAGCGCGCGTTTTTCGATCTGGCGGATCCGCTCGCGGCTCACCCCCATGAGCTTTCCGGCGGCGGCGAGGGTCTGGGGCTCTTCCCCGTCGAGACCGAAGCGAATCTTGAGTATCTCTTGCTCGCGCGCGCTGAGGTGCTCGTCGATGAGCCCGGTGACAAACTCGTTCTCGACCTGCAGCGCAACGATTTCCTCGGGCGTCGGCGATTTGACGTGGTGGGCTTCGGATGAGAGCTTCTGCAGCGCCTCGGCGCTGACGAGGGGTTCTTCGGATCGTATCCCGTGGATCAACGATTTGACGAGCTTGATCTTCTTGACGGGAACGTCGAGCGCCTCGGCCATGGTCTCGTCGTCGACGGCCTTGAGGCCGCGGCGTTCTTCTTCCTTCACGTAGCGGTTGATGAGCTGGTAGATGTGCACCGGGATCCGGATCGTGCGCGACTGGTTGGCGATGCCGCGCGTGATCGACTGCTTGATCCACCACGACGCGTAGGTGCTGAAACGAAATCCCTTGCTGTGATCGAATTTACCGGCGGCCTTGATCAGGCCGATGTTGCCCTCTTCCACGAGGTCCATGAGGCTCTGCCCATGCCCTGTGTAACGCTTGGCAATGGTCACCACGAGTCGCAGGTTCGACAGCACCAGCAGCCGCTTGGCTTCCTCGTCGCCCTCTGAAATGCGCTTGGCCAGAGCCCACTCTCCTTCCGCCGTGAGGAGGTCGTATTTGCCGATCTCAGAGAGATATTGCGCCTGGATATCGTACTGCGCGCCGGAAGGCTCATCGCGGCTGGATGATTTCTTTTTTTTTGGAGCGGGTTTCGGTTTCTTGTCGTCACTCATGCTCATGCCGCGCCGGGGGACAATTCGTTGGCGTGCGAGGAGCCGGAGAATTTACATATCTGGAAGATGATTCGGAGGTGGACAAAAAGTTGGTCGGGGCGAGAGGATTTGAACCTCCGACTTCCTGCTCCCGAAGCAGGCGCGCTAACCGGGCTGCGCTACGCCCCGACCTGAGTCCCTGGACCGTATAGTCGGAGCCGGCCGCTCGCCATTTCCGGCCCCATCGGTCATAAGTGTCCACAAGATAACATTTTCACAGGATATTGCAAGTGTATCTTTGCCCGAGGCACGAATAGGCGTGAGGCGATCCCGGAGTGGCCCGTCAGTGCCCGGATCCGCCCGTCGCAATGCCCCAGAAGCTGATCACGCCGGTCACGGCCAGGGTTACTACGACCCCGGCGATGCAGATCCCGGCAAAAACGGCCGGAAACGCGAGGCGCTTCTTGACCCCGAAGACGAACGCGGCGATCGTGCCCGTCCAGGCGCCCGTCACGGGCAGCGGGATGGCCACGAAGAGGATCAGGCCGAGTATCTCGAAGCGCTCTATAAGTTTGCCCTTTCGGCGCGCCCGGGCGAATAGCCAGGTGAAGAACCGGTCGAAGAGCGGAACCCGGCGCAGATAGTCCGACACGGGCCCGATGAGGAGGTAGAGCGGGATCACGGGAATGAAATTGGCGAGGACGGCGATGACGTAGGCCCGCTGCCAGTCCATGCCCGCCACCCCGACGGCGTACGGGATGGCGCCCCGCAGCTCGGATACGGGCATCATCGCCAGGACGGCGGTGATCAGTTCGGCGGACTGTCCCGACAGCCACTGTAACAGCTTATCGGCCATACTGCTCGCTCTGGCGTAACGTGGCCGGCTCCTCCGCGCGCCCTTCGGGCACTTCCGACCTCGGAGCGTCGGCGGCGTCGCGGATCATCCGGACGAAGGCACAATCCCCGAGCCGCTCGACATGACACTCGTTGCCCCGGCGGGTCAGCCGTACGACTTCCTGGGTGCCGTCCTCCTTCTCCACGGGACCGACGAGCTTGCCGCCCTCGGCGAGCTGGCCGAGCAGCGTCAGCGGTAGCCGGGAGGCAGCCGCCGTCAGGAGGATCCGGTCGAACGGAGCGTACTCGGGCCAACCCCGGGAGCCGTCGCCCTGCAGGACGGTGACGCTGGTAAAGAGGAGGTCGTGGAGGCATGCGCGCGCGCGGCGGGCGAGCTCGGGCACTCGTTCGACGGTGAACACGTCGCGGCAGATCTCGGCCAGGATCGCCGCCTGGTACCCGGATCCGGTCCCGATTTCGAGTATCCGTTCGTTCCCCTCCAGACCGAGCGCGTCGCAGAGAAACGCCACCATGTAGGGCTGGCTCATCGTCTGCGAGTACCCGATCGGGAATGAGTGGTCGCTGTAAGCCTCCGAGCCCGCGTTCTTGTCGAGAAACACGTGCCGCGGGATGCGCAGCATGGCCTCGAGCACGTTTCGATCACGGATGCCTTGTTCGTAGAGTTGCACGCGCACCATGCGTTCACGGGCGATGCGGAAGTCTTTCCACCTCATGGTCAGAACCGCCACCTTTCCATTTCGACGAGCGCCTTGTAGTCGGTCATGTCGAGGTTGAGAGGCGTGATCGAGACGTACGCCGCACGCACCGCCGCGATGTCGGTGCCCTCGTCTCCCGTCCACACGGGATCAGCGCCCCCTATGGTGTACCGCACTCCGCCGTCAGCCGACGGCTCGGTGTCGATGAAGTTCTCGTAGTGACGCGATCCGAGGTTGGTAATCCGGATACCCTTTATCGACGCGACCTCGGGATCGGGGATGTTGACGTTCAAAACGGTGTATCTGGGAAGCCCTGTTTCCAGCACCTTCTCGACGACGGTACGCGCGTAGCTCCCGTTGATTTCGGCGTCGGCCACCGAGCGCTGTAAAGCCGAAACGGCCACCGACTTGATACCGAGGATGGTTCCCTCGAAAGCGGCGGCGACCGTCCCGCTGTACGTCACGTCCTCACCCATGTTGGGGCCGTGGTTGATGCCCGAAACGAGGATGTCGGGTTTGCGGTCGAGGATCACCTGCGTGGCCAGGAGCACGCAGTCGGTGGGAGTGCCGCAGACGCGGTAGTGGTTTTCGTCGATGGTGGTGGTGACAATAGCGCTGCGGAGCGTCAGCGAGTGGCTGCTGCCACTCTGCTCTCCGTCGGGGGCGACGACGACCACGCGGCCCAGCGGGCTCAGGGCGCTCTCTAGCACCTTGATACCGGCCGAGTCGATACCGTCGTCGTTACTAATCAGGATGAGCTTATCCACGTAACTATTTATGAAATAAATGGTTGTTAGATTAATGCCCCGTCTGCACGGCTGGATTCCGGGAATTCTACCAGAAGAGTGCCTTGTAGACCAATCTAAAAAATCGCGCCGTGTCTGCGACGGGATGAATTGCGCTCACTTCTTCGCCGTAGATCGTTTCCACGGGTACCGATTCGATCCGGAACCCCCTGCGGCCCGCCTTGATGAGGATCTCCGACTCGGCCTCGTATCGCGTCGTTTCCAGTTCGATGGCATCGATCACGCGCGCGCTGACCAACCGGTATCCGTTCTGCGAATCGGGGATCCGCGTGCGGGCGAGCAACGAGACCACCTTCGACGTGAGCCAGTTGGTCTTTCTGCGCAACCACGGCATTGCTCCGAGCTCGGCGAAACGATTCCCCACCACGATGTCGGCGCCCGTCTCGGCCACCCGGCGCGCGAACTTCGGTATCTCGGCCGGATTGTGCTGGCCGTCCGCGTCGAGGGCGATGGTGTAGGCCAGTCCCATCTGAACGGCCCTCTTGAATCCTGTCGACAACGCGGCGCCCTTGCCCAGGTTCACCGGGTGTTGAATCACCTGAACGCCCGATGAACTGGCCACGCGATACGTCTCATCGGATGACCCGTCGTCGACGACGATCGTCCGCTGCACCGGCACAACGCGTCTGATGTCTTCGAGAACCCCCGCCAGGTGCGCCGCCGCATTGTAGGCGGGTACGATCACCGCGGCGCTCTCGAGAATCTCCTGTTCAGTCGCCATCGTTTTCTCCGTCGGGTTCGAGCAGCGGCAGAAACTGGAACCACTGGTCGCTGTAGTCTCGCAAAAACCTCTCGAAATCACCCAGGATTGCGCGCTGCACGACCTCGAGTTTGTCGAAGTCTCCCGTGCCTTCCGCCGGCGGATAGTGGATGCCTCCGTGGACCCATTTGTAGCGATCCTTGCCGTCGAACACGAACGCGCCCGTCACGATGGGCACGCCGGTGCTGGCCGACAGGAAGAGGTGTCCGAGCGGAAACAGCGGCCTCACCCCGAAAAAATCGAAGCGTTTGGCGGTCGCCCCGTACGCCCGGTCGACGAGTATAGCCACGACGTCGCCCCCCGCGAGGGCCCCCTTGAGAGCCATATACGACTTGCGCATCGGGTAGCTGGTCACACCGACGCTGCGCCGCCTCTCGTCGAAGAACTTCGTGACCTTTTCGTTCGGGTGGTCGAGGGCCGCCGTGTGGGTCTTGAACCCCAGACTGCTCAGGCACAACCCACCCAGTTCGTACGGCCCCACGTGGGCCGAAGCGAGCAGGAAAGAGCGCTGGGTGCCGAGTTCGGCCAGGGCGGCATCGAACTCGCTCATATCCACATTTTCGCGCAGCTCTTCCCACTTGTAATTCGGCAGCTCGAGAAACACCATTATGGCGCGCGAGAAGTTCATGATGATGCGCCGGCTCATCTTCCGCAGCTCTTTCTTCGACAGCGATCCGCCGTAGATGATGTCCAGGTTGGTCTCGACGACGCGCCGCGTTCTCTGCATGAACAGGCAGCTGAGCTGGCCGATTGTCCACGTAATGGCCGCCGCGAGCTTCCACGGGAGCACGCGCCCCAAATAAGAACCGGCACGATATACGAGAATGGCAATCAAATTAGTGGGTGCGACCGTTCGAACTTATTTGACACAAGCGAGTTACGACTCCGGCGCCCGCCGGACGTGCTTGGAATGTACAGCGGGACCCGGTGCGGAGGCAAGCAAAATTGATGTTTACAAATCCCTGTGGTTCTTTAACTTATTGGGACCGGCGGTATGCCGGGTTGCAGTGGAGGCGCAGCATGAACGACAGATCCAGATTCAAACCCGTCGCAACACCCGATTTCACGCTCGAGCTCGAACGGCTGATGGCCGAACGCGTCCTCGTGCTCGATGGCGCCATGGGGTCGCTCATCCAGCGCCACCGGCTCGACGAGGCGGGTTACCGGGGGGATCGCTTCGCCGGTCACAGCCACGACCTCAAGGGGTGCAACGACCTGCTGTCGATCACGCAGCCCGGGATCATCGCGGGTATCTACCGCGACTACCTCGCCGCCGGCGCCGACATGATCAGCACCAACACGTTTACCTGCTCGAGGGTCAGCATGGCCGACTACGCCCTCGAAGACCACGTATACGAGATGTGCTACCAGGCGGCCCGCCTGGCTCGCCAGGTGACGGACGAATTCACGGACGGGGACACGGGTCACCCGCGCTTCGTCGCCGGCTCCCTGGGACCGACGAACAAGACGGCCTCGATATCGCCCGACGTACAGGACCCCGGCTACCGGGACGTATCCTTCGACGACCTCGTCGATTCGTACGCCGAAGTGGCCTGCGGCCTCATGGACGGCGGCGCCCACGTCCTTCTGGTCGAGACGATCTTCGACACGCTCAACGCCAAGGCCGCCCTCTACGCGATCCTGCGCGAGTTCGACCGGCGCGGCCGGCGCTGGCCGCTCATCGTGTCGGGCACGGTGACCGACCTGAGCGGGCGCACCCTGTCGGGCCAGACCCCGACGGCGTTCTACGCTTCCATCGCCCACGCCGACCCGATCGCCGTGGGGCTCAACTGCGCACTGGGAAGCGCGCAGATGCGTCCCTACCTCCAGGAAATCTCCAGCGTGTCGCAGTTCCCCGTCAGCTGCCACCCCAACGCGGGCTTGCCCAACGAATTCGGCGAGTACGACGAAACCCCCGAGATCATGGCGGCCAATATCCGCGACTACGTCGAGAGCGGATTCGTCAACATGGTAGGATCGTGCTGCGGGTCGACCCCCGATCACACGCGCGCCATCGCGGCGGCCGTCGCCGGGCTCACTCCCCGGCGCGCCGCACAACCGCGGACATACACGCTCCTCAGCGGGCTGGAGCCGCTCGAAATCCGCCCCGATTCGAACTTCATTAATATTGGCGAACGGACCAACGTGGCGGGTTCGGCGAAGTTCCGCAAGCTGATCAAGGAAGATAAATACGAAGACGCACTTTCCGTCGCCCGCCAGCAGGTGTCGGACGGTGCCCAGGTGATCGACGTCAATATGGACGAGGGGCTCCTCGACTCCGAAGCGGCGATGACGCGGTTTCTCAATTACGTCGCGGCCGAGCCCGACATTTCGCGCGTCCCCGTCATGATCGACAGCTCGAAGTTCAGCGTGATCGAGGCGGGGCTGAAGGTCGCGCAAGGCAAATGCATCGTCAACTCCCTCTCGCTGAAAGAGGGCGAAGACGAATTTCTCGACCACGCCCGCCGGGTGCGGCGTTACGGCGCCGCCGTCGTCGTGATGGCGTTCGACGAAGAGGGACAGGCGGACACCGTCGAGCGGAAGTTGTCGATACTGGAACGTTCCTTCCATCTGCTCGTCGACGGCGCGGGATTCGCACCGCAGGACATCATCCTCGACCCCAACGTGTTCGCCGTCGGCACCGGGATCGACGAACACAACGACTACGCGGTCAACTTCATCGAAGCGGCGCGCCAGCTCAAGCAGCGCTTCCCCCTCACGCACGTGAGCGGCGGGGTCAGCAACGTGTCGTTCTCTTTCCGCGGCAACGAGGCGGTGCGGCGCGCGATACATGCAGCGTTTCTCTACCACGCCGTCGGAGCCGGGATGGACATGGGGATCGTCAACGCCGGACAGCTCGAAGTATACGAAGACGTTCCCAAAGACCTCCTCGAGGCGGTAGAAGACGTCGTCTTGAACCGGCGCCCCGACGCCACCGACCGCCTGGTCGAGATCGCGGAGTCATTCAAGGGGGGGATGAAGGAGAAAGTCGTCGACGACGCGTGGCGGAGTGATCCGGTCGCGGAGCGGCTCAAGCACGCGCTCGTGAGCGGTATCACCGACCACATCGACGAAGACGTCGAGGAAGCACGGCTCGAGGTCGACCGCTCGATCAAAGTCATCGAGGGACCGTTGATGGACGGCATGAACGCGGTGGGCGAACTGTTCAGTTCGGGCAGGATGTTCCTGCCGCAGGTCGTCAAGAGTGCGCGCGTCATGAAGAAGGCCGTGGCCCGGCTGATCCCCCATATCGAGGCCGAACGAGCGGCGGCTGGAGAAGAGGCCGCCGCTACCAACGGCAAGATCGTCATGGCCACGGTCAAGGGAGACGTCCACGACATCGGCAAAAACATCGTCGGCGTCGTGATGGGCTGCAACAACTACGAAGTGATCGACCTCGGTGTCATGGTGCCGTTCCAGAAGATCCTCGATACGGCCGAGTCGGAGGGAGCGGACGTGATCGGGCTCAGCGGGCTCATCACACCGTCGCTCGACGAAATGGTCACCGTCGCCCGCGAGATGCAGGGGCGTGGGCTTAACGTCCCGCTGCTGATCGGCGGCGCCACCACTTCGGTGGCGCACACGGCCGTCAAGATCGACCCGGAGTACGATCACCTCGTCGTCTACGTATCCGACGCGTCCCGTTCGGTGGGCGTGCTCAGCCAGATCCTCAACCCGGAAACGCGGCCGGCGGCCGAGGCGCGTACCCGCGACGAGTACCGGCAGATCCGCGAAGCGCGCGGCCAGGCGGGAGGAAAATCGACCCTGCTCCCGATCGCCGAGGCACGCGGCCGGCGCGAGACCTTCGACTGGAACCACACGGTGTGTCCGGCGCCTTCGTTCACCGGAACCCGGGTGTTCGACAGCTACCCCCTCGGCGAGTTGATCGAGCGTATCGACTGGTCGCCGTTCTTCCAGACCTGGGAGATGAAAGGGCGCTATCCGGACATCCTGAAAGATTCGAAGTACGGCGCCGAGGCGACGCGGCTCTTTGCCGATGCCGAAGCGCTGCTGCGGCGGATCGAGGAGGAGGGGCTGCTCACCGCCCGCGGGGTCGTCGGGTTCTACCCCGCCGCCGCCGACGGCGACGACGTCGTGCTGCATACCGACGGCTCTCGCGAACAGAAGATTGCGACCTTCCACTTCCTCCGCCAGCAGGCCGACAAGTCGGGGGCGAGGGCCGATAACTGCCTCGCCGACTTCATCGCCCCGCTCGAGGCGGGTGTCGCCGACCATATCGGGGCGTTCATCGTGACGACGGGAGTGGGTCTCGAAGAGCTGGTGGCCGGTTTCGACGCCGACCACGACGACTACAACAGCATCATGGCCAAAGCGCTCGCCGACCGGCTGGCCGAAGCGTTCGCCGAACGTATGCACGAGCTCGTGCGACGGGAGTTGTGGGGATACGCGCGAGATGAAGCCCTCTCGAACGCCGATCTGATATCAGAGAATTACCAGGGGATCCGTCCGGCGCCCGGGTACCCGGCCTGCCCCGACCACACGGAAAAGCGGATCTTGTTCGACCTCCTCGACGGCGAGGCCGCGACGGGTGTAACGCTGACCGAGAGTTTCGCCATGTGGCCGGCGGCATCGGTGAGCGGGTTCTACTTCTCGCACCCGGGTTCGCACTACTTCGGCGTCGGCCGTATCGGCCGCGACCAGGTCGAAGACTACGCACGCCGCAAGGGACTGAGCCTGGCCGATGCCGAGCGCTGGCTCTCCCCCAATCTCGCCTACCGCTAGACGCCTACCGTTCCACGTCCGGATCGTACCAGTCGGTCCCGTCGAGTGCTTCCACGGCGGCGCGATACCCCTCCTTGTAGGCTTCTTCCCCACGGTGCATGTCCTCCACGCCAAAGCCGACGTCGAGCCTGGGGCGGATGAGGAGCTCGGGCGGGTCGATCGAGAGGCGCAGGTCGGTGATCATGGCCGCCGGAATATCGAACGACTTCATGAACAACTCTATCGTTAGTGTGCGGAATTCCCTGCGCGC
Organism: uncultured bacterium; assembly: GCA_965371015.1. Taxonomy (GTDB): domain Bacteria; phylum Krumholzibacteriota; class Krumholzibacteriia; order WVZY01; family JAKEHA01; genus CBDUWU01. Next base: position 13,141 of record CBDUWU010000078.1, read on the forward strand.
GAGTTTTTTGACGCGTTCGAATATGCTCTGGTGGTGCTCGAAGTCGAGCGTGCGATTGGGCGGCGCGGCGACGTCGACGGCGACCACCGGCTCGAGTGTCATGGTGCGGATCACGTCGACGGGCAGGTTGTTCAGCAGCCCCCCGTCGATAAATACGCGATCGTGGTGACGGGTGGGGCTGAGGATCCCCGGCAGCGAACTGGTCGCCCGCAGCGCCGGCACGAGCGGGCCTTTTCCGAATATAACCAGTTGGCCCTTCTGGACGTCGACGGCGGTGACCTTGAGGGGAAACTCCAGCTCCTCGAATGTCGTGG
>CBDUWU010000079.1:0-13443 GCA_965371015.1 uncultured bacterium
TCATACCAGTAAAGAGGGACGTACAGGTGGTGTGCGACCCCCATATCCACCACCGCGGTACCCGCCGGCAGTACCACCCGGGAGGTGTCCGTGACGTCCCGGGAAAATTTGTATACCACGGCGACATTCGCGAACCACTCGTATCTCGCTCCCACGGTATATTCCACGTCGTCCTGTCCCATGTGTTTCTTGATTTCGAAACTCAGAGGAAAATACGTTTCCTCCTCGAGCGTCAGATGACTCTCGATCGCGATCGCGGCCCCGTGTGGAAATGTCAGAGAGATATCCGAACGGAACTCGATACTGTTGTCGTTGTATTCGTCGCGTGAAACCTTTTCCCACCCGATCTCGTCTCCCGCCTGCAGCACGATAAACTTCGACTCGATGGTTCGGACGAGTTTCCGGGGCTCGATCCGTTTCATTTTTGTCTGTGACTGCGCATTCATCACGAGTGCCGGCGCGCTCAGCCCGGCCAGAACCAGGCACGACGCCGTGACCATCACCCGCGCGGCGAAGCGGCAGCTATGAAATCGACCGTTTGACATTTTGGGCAATATCCTCCACGAATTGGTTTACGTCGCTGTCCGCGGGCAGTTTCAGGCGCGCGAACGGTCCTTTGCCCCCACCGCTGCCGCCCATCGCTTTGGCGGGTTCAACGGCGAGGGGCCCGAAGTCGATGGAGACGCCGTCCGACGCGCTGCATACCACGCATCCGGTTCCGGCGCCGAGGACAGCAACCGTGTCCGGCTCTTTCTTCAACGCCGCCGACACCATCCCCAGGAACTCATCCCCGCGATCGGCAAAGTACCGGACAATCACGCGGGTTCCCGCCTGCTCTTTCTGCCCGTCCAAGAGCAGCGCCGTCTCGAGTTCGGCGAGCGCCTGCGACATGCGCTTGATTTCCCTGCGCGCGCGCTGGTTCTCGCCCAGGAGCTTGTCGACCTTGTCCGCGATGTCGGCCGCCGAAGTGGTCAACTTTTTGCCGAGCGACTGAACGAGGTCGTGCTTGGCCCGGTAGTCCCGCATTGCACGTTCCCCCACCTTGAAGTGCACCCTGTGCTGTCCCTTCGCCTTTTCCGTCCTGACAATCTTGATCTGCCCCAGCTCGCCTGTCGACCTCACGTGTGTCCCACAGCACGGGATTACGTCAAAATCCTCGACCTCGACCAGCCTCGCCTCCGTTACGCCGTCGGGGAGTGCGCGTCTCAATTCGAGGTCTTCGATGAGGTCCAGCCGGGAGACGGGGAGCGTCCTGATGGTAACGGGACGATTTTGCATGACCGTCGAGTTGGCGAGATTCTCGGCGGACTCCGCCACTTCCTCGCTGAAGCCAGAGCCCTCCAGGTCGATGGTACACGTCTCTTCGCCGAGATGGAACGAAACCGTGCGAAATCCTCCCGCCTGGATGAATGCGCGCGAAAGGACGTGCTGGCCGGTGTGTTGCTGCATGTGGTCGAAACGCCGCGGCCAGTCGACGGCGCACTCTACTTCCTCGCCGACCGCCGGGGCCGGCGAGCCCAGGGCGGTATCGACGACGTGTACAACCGTCTCGCCATCGCCCTCCCGCACGTCGACGACGGTGGCCTGCCCGATGATGCCGGTATCGGCCGTCTGTCCGCCCGAGTCGGGGTAGAAACAAGAACGATCCATTGTTACGGCGGCACGCCCCCCATCCTCCGGTTTGCTCTCCAGCACCTTCGCCCGGAATTTTGTCGTGTACGGATCGTTGAGATACAACTTCTCCGTCTTCGGTGCCGTCACGCGGGAATGCCTTTCTGTCGTCGAGCGGGATCGATCGCGGAATGTTACGCGGCGTCGGCGAAATTCCGCCGGATTACGCGGTTGTTGTCGTCGACGAGGACGATCCTGGGAGAAAAGGCGCTCGCCTCCGCTTCGGACACCCTGGCGAACGCAAAAATGATCACATGGTCGCCCGCCTGCCCCAGACGTGCGGTCGCGCCGTTGAGCTCGATCGCACCGGCCCCCTCCTTGCCCGGGATCACGTACGTCTCGAAACGGTCGCCGGTCGCAATGTTGGCCACGAGCACCTTCTCGAACGAGTATAACCGGACCTCTTCCATCAGGGCGGCGTCGATGACGATACTACCCTCGTAGCTCATGTCGACCCCCGTGACCTTGGCCTGGTGAATCTTGGATTTCAGCAGAAATATGTCCATGATCTAGGCGATGCCTCCACCTCCGACGGGTATGATAAGCCCACGGGACGTGTTTTACAAGTGGAACTTACGCCGATGGTCGCGCTGAAAGGAGGAGAAAGTTGCCCGATTTTATAATTGTATGACGACCTGATTGTTTGATTTAATAGCCGCGGCATCGCCGTGGCCCGATGGGCGACCTCGCCCGGGAGACATACATGATCAACGTACACTACCGGCTGAAAGCCATTGGTTTTATTGCAGCTCTGATGGTGACCGCCTCCACTACGGTGGCGCCGTCGGGGGCGGACACCGGCACGCCCCCCAGGACCGGCCGGATCAACATCTACGGCAACAGGATAACAAAATCTTACGTCATTCGCCGCGTGATCCCGCTCCGCCCCGGCGACCCGTATGACAGGGCCAAGGTGGACCTGGCGAGGGAGCGCATTGGGCAGATCGCCGGCATCGACTACTCCGATATCCGTGTTTCCTACTCGATGGAGGACTCTACGCTCTCTCTCGACGTCGCGGTCACCGAAAAATCGGCGTATCAAGGCTACCCCGTCGTGCAACGCGGCCTGGAGAACCTCTTTTCGTTCGGGGCTTATGCGGCCAACGAGAATTTCCGCGGACGAAACGAAACCATCGGCGCGGCGGCGCTTTTCGGCGGCGGCACGGTGGTCAACGCGATGTGGGAGAATCCGTGGCTCGGCGAGGGGCCGCGCGTCGGCATCGGGCTGTCGGGCAAATACAGAAACTACAAATACGTGTACGATGACCTGGGGGGGAACTTCGAGGGTGCCGGTATCACACAGTACGGCGGCGAGTTTTCGCTGTTCTACACGTTCTGGTCGGGTTTCCGCATCATCGCCGGCGCCGGTTACGCCGTTACCGACGGCGACGAAGAAGGGGTGACCATCGAGCCGGGCGGTGATCGCTTCCCGTTGTATTCACTCGGCCTGCATTACGACAGCCGCGACAGCCGCGCGTGGACGTGGTCGGGGTGGTATCTGAAGGCGAAAGCCACGGCCGTCGGTCCCGGAGAAGAGGCCTACTCGATCCTGCGGGGCCGTCTCGACGCCCGGTTGTTCATTCCCTTATTCGACCGGACCGTTCTCGCCCTGCAGGTGCGTCCGCAGGTGAACGACGGCAACCGCGTTCCCGTGTACATGCGAGAACACATCGGCGGGGGTATGACGCTGCGGAGCTGGGATTATGGCGAATTCAACGCGGCCAGTTCGATGCTGACGAGCGCCGAGTTCCGCATACCCTTCAATTTCGACCGGAAGGATTCCATCAGGGACAAGCTCTTCGCCATGTCCATCCACCTGTTCGCCGACGCGGGCGCCGTTTGGGAACTCGACCAGTCAGCCGGCGACGCGGATTTGTGGCACGGCGGGTACGGGATCGGCGTCGTACTGTTGAACTCGTGGTTCAGGGGACTCCGTTTCGACTACGGCTGGCACGAGGGGTCGGACGGACGGGCCCACTTCGAGATCGGCACCAGGTTCTGACCCGGCGTTACCCCTTCGCCCTTCTTCTCACCAGGGCGGCGCCCACCACGAGCAATACACACCAGAAAAACACAGGCCAGTCGCTGTAGCGGCAGTAGAACGTCTCGCCGTCGAGCGGCGGAATGTTGAAGGTGAGTATTCCCTTCTGGTACAGCCCCAGCGAGGTGACGACGCGGCCCGCCGGGTCGACTATCATGGACACGCCCGAATTGGCGCTGCGCAACAGGTAGCGCCGGAATTCCACGGCACGCAGGATGCTCATCTGCGCGTGCTGAAACGGCCCCGGCGTATCACCGAACCACCCGTCGTTGGTTATGTTGACGAGGAGCTGCGAACCCTGCCGCACTCCCTGCCGGCACAGGTAGGGAAACACCGACTCGAAACATATCAATGGCGTGAATTTCAACCCGGCCGCCGCGAGCGGCGGACGCGGCTCACCGCGCATGAAATTCGATTGTCCAAAATCGATGTTGCGGATCCACCGGAATTTCCACGACAGCGGCAGTTGTTCACCGAAAGGCAACAAGTGGTTCTTGTTGTACTTGTCGATGACGCCATCTGGAGAAAACACGCCCGATGAATTGAAAACATCCAGGTCTCCTTCGGGGGTGTAGCGGTGATTGAGAAAACCGAGATAAACGTATGAGTCGAGTTCGTGGGCGAGCGCCCGCAGCCGGATCTTGAACGAGCGGTTCCGCCCGTCGATATAGACGGGCGCGCTCGTTTCCGGAAACACGATGAACTTTGCGTCCAGCGCGGCCGATTCGCGGGTCAGGTTTTCGATGAGGTTGAGCGTCGAGTCCTTGAACTCCGGCTTCCACTTGATCGCCAGGTCGACGTCGGGCTGAACGACGGCCGTTCTCACCGTGGCGTGCTCGCCCTGCGCCAAAGTCCATCGTTCGAGCGGGCCCTGCCCGTGGAGCCACATTCCCGCGACGACCAGTACGGCGGCGGCGAGGGAGACCCACCTCAGCGGCGAACGGCGCAGCACGAATGCGAGCGCGACGAGGACGTTCGTCAGCGCCGCGAGAAACGTCAGACCGGGCATTCCGAAAAGCGACGCCGACTGGATGAGCGCCGGCGTGTCGGACAGCGCATAACCGAGTGCCCCCCACGAAAAGGACAGTTCCCCCTGCGTCCGGGCCAGGTCGGCGACCACCCAGACGGCGGGAGCGGCGACGGCAAAAGGCAACAACCGGTATCGGGTCACGGCCGCCACCAGGACGAACCCGAGTGCCGGATAGAGGGCCAGGTATGACGACATTATCAGCAAGGCCGGCACGAGTATCCACGGCATCGTGGCACCCGCCGACGGCAGCAACAGAACGAGCCACCACATCAGGGTGACGTAGTACGCGAGTCCGAATAGAAACAAGGTCTTGAAGCTGTCCCGGCGCCCCGGCCGCACGAGCATCAGCCCGGCGAACACCGGCGCCAGCGCCACGAACACGAGCGGCCACACGGAAAAAGGCGGAAAGCACAGCGCGAGCAACACCCCAGAGACGGCGGCGGGAAGCGCCAGGCGCAGCGGCGGAAACGCTCTGGCCAGTCGGCGCTTCATCGTTCGAGAATAACCTCTCTGCCGCTGTTGGCCGACTCATACATGGCGTCCACGATGCGGATTACACCGAGCAAGCCCTTGCCCGCCGTGAGCGGGCGTTTCTTCCGCAGCACGCATTCGACGAAGTGGTTGATCTCGTGGCGATAGCTTTCCTTGAAGTAGTGGTGCCCGGAAGACGCGATCGCCGGAGTGACGTTGACGAGCACGCCGTGGATATCCTTGTGCACCTGGAGCGGATTGAGCATGGCCGCGCCCTTGCTCCCGTACACGTGGAGATACGAATTGGTGCGCGGTTCGCGAAGATTCCAGCTGACTTCCAGCATGAGGGCGGCGCCCCCGGCAAAACGCACCATCGCGCACGCGGCGTCCTCGACACCACCGCGCCGTTTGCGGCCGGATATCGAACAAGTCACGGTCGTGGGCTTACGCAGCGCCGCCACCCAGATGGCCAGATCCATCAATGGCGTGCCCAGGTCGAGGAGGGCTCCTCCACCGGCCATGGTACGATGCGTGAACCACTGCCGTTCTTTCCATTCGCCGGCATTACGGAGCCATCCGGCCTTGACGAACCGGATGTCGCCGAGTTCCCTGCCCTTGACGAAGCGGTTGAGCACCTGGACGTCTTCACGGAAGCGGTTGTTCAGCGCCGCCATCAGTACGCGGTTCCGCTTTTCGGCGGCGTTGATCATCCGGGTCGCTTCTTTGGCATTACGGGCAAACGGTTTTTCGCAGAGAACGTGGCGGCCCGAACGCAGCGCGGCGATGGCCATGGGCGCGTGCAGGTAGTTGGGAGTGCAGATGTCGACGGCGTTGACGTCCGACTTCTTGAGCATTTCCGTGATGTCCTCGTACCACTCATTGAAACCAAACTGCTCGCATATCCGTTGGGCCTTGATGGGGTCGTCGTCGACCACGGCCACGAGCTCGACATCGAGGTTTTTCTTGTAGGCGGGAATATGCGCTATCTGGGCGACGTGCCCCGCACCCACCAGGCCAATTCTGACTTTCTTGTTCGCCATGATGAAACATAGTATCCAATGCGCGGCGGATTGTAAACGATCGAAGACGGAGGCAGGATTCACGATCCCGTGTCTTCGACCGGGTCGCCAAGAGTCTCCCGGCTGATACCGTACCGCTTGATCTTCTGCAGAAGGCCCTGGCGCGAGAGCCCGAGCTGCCGGGCGGTCTGCGTCTTGTTCCAGTTGGTCTGGATGAGGGTCTTCTTGAGGAGGTTTTGTTCGAGATAGCTTACCGCCCGCGACAACGGGGCGTCGTAGAGCACCCTCACGTCGAGCCGGGTACCGCCGGCGGCCTCCGTCACCCGCGTGGAAAACATGCCGGGCATGATACGGACAGGAGCGCCGTGGAGCGCGACCAGACGCTCGAGTTCGTTCTCGAGTTCGCGAATGTTGCCGGGCCAGGAATAGCGGGTCAGCAGCATCCGTGCGCCGTCGTCGATTTCGGGTGGCGTTACTCCGCGCCGGCGGTAAAAATTCGCGACGAGGTCGTCGATATCGCCGATCCGCTCGCGCAGCGGCCGCACCTCCGCCTCGATGACGTTGATCCGGTAAAAGAGGTCTTCACGAAACGTCCCGTCCTTTACCATCCGGTTGAGGTCGGCGTTCGTCGCCGAGATCACGCGGACATCGACGCGTCTCACCCCGCCTTCTCCCATGCGCCGGATCTCGCCGTCCTGGAGCACACGTAACAGCTTGGCCTGGATGAAAGTCGGAATCTCGCCGATTTCGTCGAGAAACAGGGTGCCATCGTCGGCCTGCTCGAAGAGACCGGCGTGAGAACGAATCGCGCCGGTGAATGCGCCCCGGTTATGGCCGAAGAGCTCGCTCTCGAGGATGCCGGGCGCCAGGGCGGCGCAATTGACGGTGACAAAGGGCCGGTCGCGGCGCCGGCTGAATCGATGGAGGTTGCGGGCGAGCACCTCCTTGCCGACACCGCTCTCGCCGGTGATGAGGACGCTGACGTCGGAGGCGGAAAGCGTCAGCACGAGTTCGCGCAGGCCGGCGACGAACTTGGAAGAGCCGATAAGGGGAGGATCGAATTCCAGGGGTGGGGCGGTCATGGGGGTCCCTCTTTCAGTTGATCGTGATTCACCCTGCCGCCTTATGTCAGGGCAATCCCGGTGCCATCGCCGCCGGGCACGGGCCCAGAGCCCGGCAGCGTTGCGGGGCAAGGAGTTACACGCATCGGCCCAAAAACGGCGGCCCGCGGGGCGTTTGGCGCGCTCCGTACCGGAGCATAGCCGCCTCACCCACAGGCGGATCGTCCGCCGGGTTAGGCCCGCCGTGCGCCAATGGGGGCGTGTCGAGATGTCGACACGTGGCGACTAGAGAACATGAAATAGTATGTGCTATCGGGGTTGGGTAAGGACACCGTAGCCGGTGACCTGGATGGGAACGCTGCCTTCGGGCTTTTCGGGCAGCGCCGCGTCGCCGACGTTGCCGACCACCCACACCGTGGAGCCGTCGTAGCCCTTCAATACCGCGGCAAAGTCTCCGCGGACCCAGTACAGCTTGCCGTCGGCCGTCTCGAGAACGCACTGCCCCCCGCGAAGCGAAAGTTTCCCCACCAGCGGCACCTCTCCCGACGGCAGCGCGAGCAGTTCGTATCGCGTCGCGTCGATGAGCGGCGACTCGTCATCGATCGACGGCATCACCTTCCCGTCGACCGATACCCGCATCCCCGCCAGGGCGCGGAGTTCATTGTGGAGTTCTCCCGCCTGGATCACCACGACACCGCCGTCATCCATTTCCAGCATCACGAACGTGTGCGGCGTACCGCCGCGCAGCGACAGCGTGCCCGCCACCGTCACCACTTCGCCCGCTTCCGCGTCTCCCAGGCTCGACGTCTTCTTCGCTTTCTCGCCACCGCACCCGGCCGGCGCCAGCAGCGTAAAGACCGCCACAAGACCGATAAATATACGTCCGTTCATTCGCCTGCGGCTTTCTTCAGCGGGTGCGGACGATCACTGTCCGCAGTCCCATTACGGATTCGCCTGTGAAAATAAATTCCCCGTCACCGCCGCCGGGGGTACCGAACAGGTAGAAGTGCCCCGAGGTCCGGACGATCTGCCCCGACACCGGCGGCGACCCCACCACCCAGTTGCGCACCAGGAGCGACTGGTGCGGCTCGAAGTCGTCGAGGTCGATCGAAGTAAAATTATACCGCTCGTCGTCCGTGATTCCGCGGCCGCTCAGGTGAAGGGTGGCCAGGAAGTCGGCGACGGTGTCGTAAAAGTTTTCGCCCGTAATCGCCTCGATACACGGCCGCCCCACGCACCGACTCTGCAACAGACTGCGATAGATTCCTTCGCCGAAACGGTCCCCCAGGTAGCGCAGGAACAGGTAGATCCCGCCCCTCTGCCCGATCGGGGCGTCGTCGTGCTCGAGGGAAACGGCGCCAGGGACTGGCAGATACTTTCCGGCCCGCCCGATATTGGCGTCGTTACGCCCCACCAGGTCTTCCGCCATGTGCGCCATACCCTCTTCGAGCCACGTCTGCTGCGCCTTCGAAAAGCCATAATTAAAGAACCGGAAAGAGAAACTGATCAGGTGCTCGAACTCGTGGGCGAGCGTCTGGAGGTTTTCGCTGGCCGCGAATTCGCGGGAGAAACGCAGCCGGGCGTTATCCGGAACCGGATACTGGCCGTTCGGATCGGACGCGAGCAGGTAGAAGATCTCTGCTTCGTTCGTCGTCCCCTCCTGTACTCCCGACTGCCCGGCGCGAAATAAATCGATCGGCAGAAAAAAACCGCCGACGAAGTAGTTGGCATCCCCCACCACCCAGACCGGATCCGTCGTCGGGAGATTGTTGACGATGCCCGTGATCAGGACGATCACCTTGTCGTTGTCGTCGATGTCCGACTCGCGGCCGAAATAGAGTGTGTCGGCGGGATAGATCGTGTTGTCGAACGTAGTTCCGAAATTGTTAAAGTCACTCTGGGTGAAGTTCCCCGTGGCCAGTGTGTCGACGTCGTTGTAGATAAGGCAGTGTTGTCCATTGTAACGGAGTTGCGCCGTCACGAGAGTATAGCTCGACTTGAGGAGCGTGCTGGCACTCATCGTGTGGAGCACGTTGAACTGCCGGGTCTGAGCCGGCGCCCCGGGTGCCCGGGCCGGTCTCCGGCCGCGGCCACCGGCCAGCGCCGATTCGTCCACAATCGAGATCAACTCGTCGAGGTCGCGCCGGATCCGCTGGTCGAAGCGCTCACGAACCGTCATGTGGGTACCCGCTTCGCCGTCGCCGGATTTTCCCGGCAAAGCCGGAGGCGTAGGCGCCGGCGCGTCGTCGGCCGCGATCGTGTACAGCTTCGGCGCCGTGTAAACCAGCTTCGGGTTGGCCGAGTGCGGGATCACGAGGTATTCGGCGTTCTGCGAGGGAAACGGCAGGCGCAGTGGATAGCCGTCGCCAGTGCCGCCGAACACCCAGACGTCGCCGATGTCGCGGGTGACCGTCACTTCCGCGCCGATACCGGCCTGGGGCTGCTCCGGCACCGAGACCCGTACCGCCCCCGTAGCCGCATCCTGTGGCACCACTACGCGCAGCGAGGTCGCGCTGCCCGCGAACGGGACCGCGGCGCCGAGGGGGTTATTGAAGTAGACGCGATTGTCGCCGCGTGGCGTGGCGAAATCAGACCCCGTGATCGTGACCGTATCTCCGGGGGCGACCGTCGTCGGGCTCACGGACTTGACGACCGGCACCGGAGGAAGCGATACCGGGTCGTCTTTGCCGCAGGCCCCCAGCGCGAGGGCGAGCACGCCCGCCACGCATAACTTGCTTATATTCAATGTATTACCAACAGAAGTATTCGTCATTCTGGTCCTGAAACAGGGGAGGTTCCCGGGTGGCGATTGTCATTCAACTCTAATAAAGGCAAGCAGTTTTCGCAAGCGGTTTGAGACCGCCTTCCCGGCACAAGACTTGCAAATACCGGGACGGACACAGCGCACATTTCATTTACCGACAGAGAGTTATCATGAACCGCCCCGCTATCCTCCTCCTGGAGCCTAACGAATGGGATCGCGAACACATCCGCGGTTATCTCCAGGAGCTGACGGCGCCCGTGCGGATACTCGATTCGTCGCAGATCGATAACCCCGGCGCCCGGGTAGACATCGTCATTCTGGGGCTATCCGACGCCGTGTCGCTCGAAACCGCCCGTGCCCAGCTGGCCCGCGTGCGCGAGCGAAGCCCCAAGTCCCAGCTCATCGTCTGCGCCCCGCGCGAGACGAAAGACCTCGACTCCAAAATCCTCGAACTCGGGGCACGGGCGTTTGTGCTCAAGCCGGTCGACCCCGACACGTTCACGTCGCTGCTCGAGGAAACGCTCTCCCAGATCTCACTGCGAATGCAGCGCGAGGCGTACGCGAAGTCGGCGAGAAAATCTTCGAAACGCCCGGGAATCGTCGGTACGAGCGAGGCAATTCGCTCGGTGATGGAACTTCTGGAGAGGGTCGCTAAAAGCTCGAACACGTCCGTATTGCTCCTGGGAGAGTCGGGCGTGGGCAAAAGCCTGTTCGCGCAGACGATCCACGAACAGAGTGCCCAGGCGCGGGGGCCCTTCATCGAAATCAACTGCGCAACGCTCCCTTCCCACCTGCTGGAAAGCGAGTTGTTCGGATACGAACCCGGCGCGTTCACCGACGCCCGCAACCGCAAGCTCGGACTGATAGAGCTGGCCGACGGTGGCACCCTCTTCCTCGACGAGATCACCGAGATCGACCTGGCCACGCAGGCAAAATTACTGAAAGTGCTCGACACCAAACGCTTCCGCCGCCTGGGCGGCGATGCGGAGATTTCGGTCGACGTCCGCGTTGTGGCCGCCACCAACCGCGAGATGCGACAGGCCGTTCACGCCGGTGAGTTCCGCAAAGACCTTTACTACCGCCTCAACGTAGTGGAGATCTCGATCCCTCCCCTGCGCGATCGTCGTGAGGACACAGATCTTATCGCGGCGCACTACTTCGAATTGTTTCGCCGGAAGTTCAACAAGCCCGACCTCGAATTGTCGGCGGACTCCTGGGAGTTGATCCGCGAATACGGCTGGCCTGGAAACGTCCGCGAATTGATCAACGTACTCGAGCGCGCCGTGCTCCTGTCGACGGGGTCCGTCGTCCAGCGGGCGGACCTCCCGATCGAAAAAACAGCGCCGCGCCGGCAGGCCGCGGTCGTCGTCGACGACGCAGTGGTCGACATCTCTATTCCCAACGACGGGGTGAGCCTCGACCGCGTCGAAAAGCGTCTCATCGAGGAAACGCTGAAGCACTCGCGCGGTAATGTCTCGAAGGCGGCCGCCATGCTCCGGATCAGCCGCGGGGCCCTGCGCAACAAGCTGGAACGCCACGGGATCGACCCCGTCGCCTTTCGCGGCCCGATACTCGTCGAGTCCTGAATTCCCCGAGCGCTGCACAACCGCGCGTCGCGCTTGATCGATCCGGCCGGTTCGCTGTAGACTCCAACCCATGAATACCGGAGAAAAACACCCCGTCGTCGTACGCGACGCCACACCCGACGACATCGAATTCATCGCCGACTGCAACTACCGCCTCGCCGAAGAAACAGAGGACAAGACTCTCGACCGGTCCGTTCTCGTTTCCGGGCTCCGGCGCGGGTTCGCGTCGCCGGAGCTGTGCCGTTATTTCATAGCCGAATCGGGCGGTCGTCGCGTGGGCACCACCATGCTCACCTACGAGCTCACCGACTGGCGCGACGGCGTGATCTGGTGGCTTCAGAGCGTGTACGTCCCGGAAGAATTCCGAAACCTGGGCGTGTTCCGGGCCGTCTATCATTATATCGAGACGCTGGCCCGCAGCTCCGACGACGTCCGGGGACTCCGCCTGTACGTGCGCAGCGACAACGACCGCGCAATCGAGACCTACCGGGCGATGGGCATGAAGCACGCGGGCTACGAGGTCCTGGAGCAGGAATTGGCTGGGGACGATTGATTCCGCCCGGCGCCGCGGGCTGTAACTTGTTGTCCCCTCGTGCGTCGTATGAGTATGGCGTCTGCCACCCCGATTGCGGAGACCACCGGAAACCGAGGAAGCCCTGCGATGAAACGGAAGATCCTCCCCCTGCACTTGATCGGCTTTGCGCTACTTCTGTGGGGCGGCACTGCATCCGCCGGATCGCTCGACCTGGCCGTCCATGGATGGGGCGTCGGCCTCGGCAACACGCAGAACATCAACGGCATACGAATCAACTTTGTCGACCGGAACGTCGAAAATGTCAACGGACTCAACATCACTTTCTGGAAACCCAAATCCAGCCCCAACGCTCGGATAAACGGTGTTTCTCTCGGCGTCATCGGGTTCGACGCGAACCGGATGACGGGCCTCAACGTCGCCATCATCGGAATGTACGCCGAGATGCTGCGCGGTATCACCATCGCCGGCATCGGGGTCGAGGGCCAGACCGTCCGCGGCTTCATGTTCGCCGGCATCGGTGCGGGGTTGACGTCGGTCAAGGGCATCTCGCTGGCGCTTATCGGGATCGGCGCCCAGGAAGTGGCAGGCCTGTTTGTCGGCGGGATCGGCGCGGGGGCCAGCGACATCAAGGGGATCTCGCTCGCCGGCATCGGTTTCGGAGCCGAAAACATGAAGGGCTTCTCGTTCAGTTTGATCGGCATGGCCGCCGACGAGATGACCGGCCTGGCGATCGCCGGCCTGGGTCTGGCGGGAACGCAGGCGCGCGGCATTTTCATTGCCGGCCTGGGAATGGGAACGAATGACCTCACCGGCGGGGCGGCGGCGCTGCTGGGCATCGGGGGCAATACGTTGAGGGGAGCCGCGTTCGCCGGACTCGGCATCGGTGGGTCTTACCTCCACGGCCTCTACGTCGCCGGCGTCGGAATAGGCGGGAGAGAGCTCACCGGCATCTTCCTGACCCTCGGCGGTGTCGGCGGGCAGGATCTCCACGGCGGGTTCACGGGCTTGATCGGCGTGGGCGGGGAGACGGTGCGCGGCGTCGCGCTGGCGGGTCTCTACCTCAAGGCGGAGGATTACTTCAAGGGATTCGGAACCGGCGCCTACACCAACATGGGCGAACAGCGGGGCGTCACCATTGGCCTCTTGAACCGGGCGCGGGAACTGCACGGGTTACAAATCGGCATCCTCAACTACGCGGGCAACAACCGCACGCTTTTCAAGCTGCTTCCGCTCATCAATTATCACGGGGAATAGAGAATCCCGGC
>CBDUWU010000080.1:0-13412 GCA_965371015.1 uncultured bacterium
CCGCGTCGCTTACCTCTTTTGTCAGGTGATGATGACACCTTTTTAAACCTCCGCATGCGTTGGGATCAACCGGCCATGAATTCCCGCAGACCTTGCGGATCCATCACGAAGAACAGGACCAGCGCCATCGAGATAATGCTCACATCGACCTCCAGGTTACCGCGAGCCCGGGCAACCGCCAGTGAATGTCACTCTTTCACTCGAACAACTTGAACAGGACTGCCGCCAGAAAGCCCCCCAGGGTACTCAGGCCGACGAGGTTGCCGCCGCCCATCACTACCGCCTCTGGAATCATCGCCGCGGCAATCATCGTCAGCATCGCCCCGGCCGCCAGGCCTTCGAGGAGCACGACCCACGTATGGCCCATGCTGCCGGCGAGCAGATAGCCGGCGCCGGCGCCGAGCGCGGTAATCACCATCAGAGAGAACCACATGACGAAGATACGGGTCTTGCCCCACCCCTGCGCCAGCATGTTGGCCGAACTCGACAATGCTTCGGGGAAGTTGGACAGAAACAACCCGGCGATGAGTGTGAACGGAATGACGTTGATAAACCGAACCGCTTCGCCGGTGGCCAGGAAGCCGGACAACATACCCATCATACCGGCGCCGATGACGAGGCTTTCCGGTATGCCGTCGAGGAGTATGCCGAGCCAGATCGCGATCGGCGCGCCTTCGTGCTTTTCCTTCATCTTCTGCATTGCGGGAGCCGTGGGCACGACGGCCTTCCGGGTCAACGATTTCCTTGCCTCCTTCGACCACGACACCATGGTTTCGGCTTTCCTGGAGAGAATATCTTCATAGTGCTCGAGGTAGCTGCTGGCGAGATCGCGGGCGGCGGTGTCGAACGCGGGCGCCAGTGCTCGCAGATCGTCGAAGTCGTCCGCCTTGAGGCGGAGCGCCCTTGCGTCCGAGTCGGCTGTCAGGGTCACCAGGTTGGCGGTGCCGCCGAGTACGGGAACGATGCCGGCGAGGGCGAATTCGGGCGTGACGTCGGCCAGCTTGTTGTCCCCTCTCCAGGCCGACGCGCTGCCGCTGATCAACAGGTACAGCGCTTCGGCCGGGGCGCCCTCTTCGATGATCACATCATCCTTCTTGAAATCGACGGGCTCGAACGCGGCCATCAACGTTTCGATATGTTCGGGCGGAAAGTTCTGAAATGGTGGTGTCTGCGACAGTCGATCAAGGATCTCATGCCGCCTCTCCATGTCCTGCTTCTCGTAGTGGCTCAGCAGCGTTGACGTCTTTCGCAGGAATCCGCCTCTGCGGTTGACCAGCTTGTTGAGCGAAACATAAGTAAGCCCGCCGCCCACGCAACCGGCGATCATGGCGAGGAACGCAGCCAGGTTTTCGTCGCGATGCCCGGCACCACCTTCGACCAGTGCGAGCGACGTCGGCGCGATTAATTCGACCGACAACGCCGCCAGCAGCGCCCCGGCGCCGAACGCCGCCATGATCGCGAGGCTGCGGTGCCCGAACCTGTACCGCAAACCGATCCAGGACCCCAACGGCAAAGACACGGCACTGATGGCCCCCAGCATGCAGGCCCAGATAAAGTAATTCATTCCGATTTTGTCCTCCGGGCTGGATAGCAGACAAACTGTACTGTCGTTGTGTGCATCCGTATGGTGCAGAGTGCTGCAGCATACTATTTATCCTCGCCGGCGGCCAGCCAACAGTATTTCTGCGATATCCAGAACCGGTTATGGTGTAGAATTCTTGATTGAATGTGACTGCTTTTGTGCTCGATCTGAAGTGAGCCGACGAATCCTGAGAGGGAGGATAGAACGATGATGAGTTTCACGTGGTACGTGCTGGGAGCGCTGGCCGCCGGCTCGGCGTATGCCCTGTGGGAGTATTCGAAGAAGAATCCCCTGAACTGGATCTCGTGGTCAGGGATGGTCCTCGGCATTGTCCTGGTCCTGTTCAGCATTGCCTGGGCTGTCGGCGCTGTCCTCGAGGGGGTGCCGCGAGCTGCGAGCATGGGGCTGCTCATTTTCGGCCTGGGCGGGATCGTTATCTTGAGTGTAACGGGACGGTATATCGGAAATCGTCATAACGGAGGATCGTCATGAGCACCGAGCAAGAGAATCAGCCGACCGAAGAGAAACAAGGATTTGATCGGAGGAACTTTCTGAAGCTCGGCCTTGCTGGGGTTGGCGCGGTGGCCGCCGCGGCGACCGGCGTCACTATCAACAAACGTTTGGATGGCGTACCCCACGACAATTTTCCCCTGCCGGTGAATGACGACTACGTGCGCATCGATCAACGCAACCAGATCAATACCTTTGTCAACAGCAGGGTGTTGAGCGAGCGGCATCCGGAGCGGAGCCGCCTGTTCACCGAGCGGCTGAAGAAGGAGGATCCGGCCGGGTACCGGGAATTCGATTTCTACCAGGAGAAGCTCGGTTTTATGAAGGGGCCATACCGGGACACACCGGGTTACGGGCACCTGGAGCGGGCCCTTGCGATCGGCGGGTTCTCGAGCCCCAACGCTCAATTGGGCTGGAGAAAGGCCGGAATGGATGTCGTCAACAGCGGGATTATTTCCTGGGAGCAGCGCCATCTCTCCAGAGACCGGTATGAGTTTAAAACGCCTCAGCAAGCCAACCTGGTCATCAAGAGCGCCGCCAAGGTCTACGGGGCGCTGCGGTGCGGCGTCACCCGGAGGGACAAACGGTGGGATTACGACCCGCTGTACGATGTCGAACAGGAGAAGGAGCTCTCGTGGGAGGACGACTTCCCTTTTGAACCAAAGAGCGTCATCGTCGTCCTGACGGAGATGAGCTACGAGGCTATTGCGACGGCGCCGTCGTGGATAACGGACGCCACCACCGGGGAAGGCTACGGGAGCGCGGTCAACGCCGCGGGGCAACTCGCGACTTTCCTCAGGAGCCTCGGCTATAGGGCCGTTGCCTCCCTGAACGACCTCGGGGTCAACCCCGCCTACGCATCTGCCGCCGGATTGGGTGAGGCGGCTCGCAACGGCCAGCTCATTACGCCGAAGTACGGGCCGCGGGTGAGGATCGCGAAGGTCTACACCGAACTCGATTTCGTCGAGTACGACAAGGCGCGAACATTCGGCGTCGCCAGCTTTTGCAAGCATTGCAAGCGTTGCGCAGAGGCCTGCCCCTCTCAGGCGATCACCCACGAGGATCCATCGTGGGGACCGACCTGGTCCGAAAACCCCGACGACCACTGGCCGGCCTCGAAAGGGATCTTCAAGTTCCACAATGACAGCCAGCGATGCTTCAAGTTCTGGATGGACAACGACGGCGGCTGTGCCAGCTGCATCTGCTCCTGCCCTTACAACAAACCGGACTTCTGGCACCACCGTCTCGTCGACGCCTCGAACGTTATCGCCCCCGGCGCGGTCCACACCATAATGCGGGAGATGGACATCCTGTTCGGCTACGGCACCGTCAGTGATCCCGACCGGGTCCGCAAGTTCTGGGAATCGGGGGAAGACTTATGATGGACTTTACCTGGTTCGTGTTGGGGGTTCTCTCCATCTCGTCCGGGGTTGCCGCCCGGAAGCTCTCGAGACAGTACCGTTTGACTTGGATCGCGTTGTCGGGTCTGGTTTTCGGCGTACTTCTAATCCTCTTCAGCATCGCGTGGGGGATGGGAGCCGTGCTGGAGGGAGTCCCCCGCGCGGCGAGCATGGGTATCCTCTTCTTCGGTCTTCCCGGTATCGTTCTCCTCACCCTGACCCTGCGTTTCATTACCGCAAAGTTGACGCGGGTGCCGTCCGGGGGCGAGGTCAGTGACGGCAAAGAGCCGAAAGAAAAACCCACCCCTGCGCCCGTGCCGGTCGTGGCCCGAGGCAAGGCGACGGGAGCAGGAGCGATTCGCCGGCTGATGCCCTACGCCGCCTGGCTTTCCCTCATTATAGCCTTCGTCGTCGGCGCCGTTTCCAGCGGGGAGGATTACGAGTCGATGGTCAGGGCGCACTTCGAAGGCGAAATACTCGTCAAGGTCAACGACGATCCGCTGGTGCTCCGGCTCGGCGACCCCGGTGAGGGGCCGGGAAACTGGATCCTGGTCCAGGAGGGGCAGGGCTACGGGGGGCCGTTTGTCCTGGGGATCCGCATCATGGAAGACACCACGGTGCACGAGATCATTCCCCTCGACGACAAGGAAACCCCGGCGTTCGTCAAGAAGGTGCGTGACTCCGATTACAAGTATCAGTTCGCTGGCAAACACGTCGCCGACGACTTCATCGTGGGGCGGGATATACAGGCTGTCACCGGCGCCACCATCACAACGATGGCGGCCACGGAGGCCATCCGCAGGGGAGCCCATCTGGCGGCGGTGGAAAAGTTCGGCCTCGAACCCACGTGGTCGAAGGTCCCCTGGCAGATAGGACTGAAAGAGATTCTCGTTCTGGCGGTATTCGCCCTGGCGTTTGTTCCCGGGATGACAAGCGGGAAGCTTCGGAAATATATTTTCCTGGGGGCCGCCGTCGGCGTTATCGGCTTCTATGCGAACGCGTCCGTCTCGATCGGCAGTATTGCCGCCCTGCTGATGGGATTCCTGCCCGGTGTTCGTGATCATCTGACGTGGTGGATTCTCGTCGTCGGCACGGTGGTGACGATCGTGGTGCTCGGCCGGAACGTCTATTGCACCGGGATCTGCCCCTTCCACGGCGTCGAGTTTTTGCTGCGAAAAATAAGCGGCAGCAAAACGAATCCTTCCCGGTCCGTTATGAAGCGGGCCAGGTTGACCGTGAACTGCCTGCTCTGGGCGTCGCTGATGACCATCTTCCTGTCGCGCTTGCCGGCGGCTGGGGCTTACGAACCGTTTGCCATGATGTTCTCGCTCGAGGGCGTCGGTATCCAGTGGTACATTCTTCCGCTCGCGCTCATCGGCTCTTTCTTCATGTCGAATTTCTGGTGCCGGTTCTTCTGCCCGGCCGGCCACGCCTTCACGACACTCGTCAAGCTGAGGGCGCGCGCCCTGTCGGTACTACGGGGTAGAAAAGCCGCGGAGGGGACGCAATGAAAAATCATCAACGGAAGCAACCGGGTTCGTGGAGCGAGAAGATATCGACAGCACTCTACCTCCTGACGGCACTTTTTGTGCTGTTGTTTCTGTGGCGGTCCTGCGCCGGTTTTTAATGAGCGGCCAGGATGTCAGGTCCGCAGCTACTGTTGCCATCGCGGTAATGTGGTATAATGACAACTCGTCGAACCACATTGCCGGTAGCCCCACCCGACACCTGTCTGGACCGGCAATGAAGCGAAGGGACGCACATGCGCCGGTACACCGTTCTTTTTTCCACCATTATATTGCTGGTTTCTTCACTGGCCACGGCGGAGGTTCACGTGGATGCCCGGGTCGCCTGGGTGAAGGCCAGTAAGGCGGATGAGACCGCCAGCTTCACGGGCTCTCTGCGCTTCATGTCGAGGCCGGGCGAGGCGGAGTTCCGGATGCTGAATGAACTCGGCGTCGAGTTCTTCGACTACGGCCGCGGACGGGCGGGCAGCCGCACGGTGTATCCGGCCAAGATCCCGTTCGGCGCGATCGAGCAGCTGAAGCAACTCGACTTTCTGGTGTCCGTCGAGTGCGCGCGGCCCCGTCGCACGCCGCCACCGCTGGCCCGCAGCGGCCCGCAGGTGGAGGCCGACCTCGCATGGCAGGTCGGTGTTCCCGGAGGGGGGACACTCTCCGGTGCGGGTGTCATCATCTGCGACATCGATACGGGGGTCAACTATCTCCATTCGTCCTTTTTCAAACTGAGCGGTGAGACGTTTGACTGGCTCGACGTTGACATGAGCGGAACATTGAACGCCGGCGACGCCGTCGACCTCGACTCCGACGGCATACCGGATACGGATGAGGATCTCCTCTGGCACGAGAGCGCCGGGACGAGTCAGTACGGCAACAACCCCGCCGCGTACGACACTGGTTTCGATTTCCTCTACAATGACGCCAACGGTAACGTTTCCCGTGACTACGGACCGCCCACGTACGGAGAAAACGACCCTTGCTACGGCGAGAGGATCTTCCTCACGGACGACACTAACGACAACGGTCTGCTCGACGTCGGCGAGACGCTCCTCGCGCTCGGACAGACGCGGGTCAGGGCCATCTATAACAGGGACGGATCCATCCACCGGCGGGGAATCGACCTGCTCACGTCCGAGCTGGATTTGTGGGGTCACGGCACGCAGGTTTCCGGGATTTTCGGCGGTGGCTGGGTGGGGTTGCACGCGATGAGCGGCATGGCCCCCGGCATCGAGAGCCTCCACATCAACTACGACTACGCGGCCGAGCCGCCATTCCTGTGGCCCATAGAAGCGGGTCTCGCGTGGGCCGTCGGCGAAGGCGCCGACATCGTTATAATAGAGGACGGCGAGTGGGTGTGGGAGTACCTCGACGGGTCGTCGAACGTCGAGATCATGATCAACGAGTACGCCGCCAACGACAGCATCATCTTCATCGTGCCGGCCGGGAACCTCGCGACGGGGCACATGCACACGCACTTCAACAGCAGCGCCGGCGAGGTACTGCGCGCTGATGCCACCCATTCGATCCTGTGGCCCAGCTTTCTGTGGCGGACCCCGTCGTCATTCACGAGCCTGACAGTCACCCCTCCGGGAGAAGCCCCGGTCATCGTGCCGGCGGATGGATCGACACTTGTCACGTCATCGTACCGGATATATTCAAACCTCTCTGTCTCGACACGCGGCACGCGCCGGCTCGACCTTCGCATGACGACCAATCCGGAGGGCGGGTCCGTCGGGGGAGACTGGACTTTCGACTTCACGGGACCGGACACGGAGCTCCACGGTTACTTCGGCGAAGACTCGTTCAGCTGGACGTCCGCCGGGTACTGGGTAAACGGAGAATCGGCAGACTACACAGTGACCTGGCCCGCGACCGCCGACTCGGCGATCACCGTGACGGCGTACACCGTTGCCGGCGACGGTGACATCGACAACTACAGCGGGTGGGGTCCGCGCATCGACGGGCAACCCATCGTGGATATCGCCGCGCCGGGGCGGTGGGTTTACAGCGCGAGTCACTTGAACGCGGGCGACTTCAGCAAATTCGCCGGAACGAGCGGCGCCGGCCCCCACGTGGCCGGGGCGGCGGCGCTGTTGAAGGAACTCATCCCCGACCTCGACAATGGAAAATGCCGGCAGTACTTGCGTGCCGGCGCGGGCCAGGACGTTTACACAACAAATCCCGACCGTTGGGGCGCGGGAAAGCTCCGGATTTATTCTTCGATAGCGGGGGCACTGACCGCCGTTGCCGAGACGCCGCCATACCCCGACCTCGCCATGGGCGCCTATCCCAATCCCTTCAACCCCTCGACGACGATCCGGTTCAACCTGCCCGCGAGTGGTCCGGCACGGCTGCGGATATTCGACGTGACCGGACGCGAGATCTGGAGCCGCGAACTGAGCCCCGATACGCCGGGGTGGCAGGAGGTCAGCTGGGACGGCCGGAATCGCGATGGCGGAAGTGTGGCCTCCGGGGTCTATTTTGCGCACGTGAGGCAGGGCGGCCAGTACGCGGCGTGCAAGTTGATACTGGTGCAGTAGGTTCCTGGGGCCAGATCGCACACCAAAAAACCGCGGATTTTGATATACTCCGGTTCATTCGGAGGCCGCCCCGCCGGGCGGCCGAATAATCCTGAAACACATTCTGATTGAGGTAACTTAATGTCTTCCAACAAGATAACCTGGACCAAAATCGACGAGGCCCCGGCACTGGCCACCCACTCGCTACTCCCTATAATAGAGGCGTTTTTCACGGGCACTGGCGTTGAAATCGAGACAGCGGACATCTCCCTCGCCGGCCGCATCATTGCCAACTTTCCCGACAAGCTTCGTGACGACCAGAAGATTCCTGACGAGCTGACCCGCCTGGGCGAGCTGGCCCGGACGCCCGATGCCAACATCATCAAGCTGCCCAACATCAGCGCGTCGATCCCGCAGCTGCAGGCCGCGATCGCAGAATTGAAGGGCAAGGGCTACGACATACCCGACTACCCCGAGGAGCCATCTACAGACGAGGAGCGAGCGCTGCAGTCCCGTTTCGCCGTGGTCCTGGGTTCGGCGGTCAATCCGGTGCTGCGCGAGGGCAACTCGGACCGGCGGCCGGCGGTGTCGGTGAAGAAGTTCGCCCAGAAGCACCCGCACAAGATGATGAAGGACTGGCCGGATTCCGGTTCGGTGACGCGCGTCGCCCACATGAATGACAAGGACTTCTACGGCAGCGAAAAGTCTACGACGATGGGCGCCGCCACCGACGTGCGCATCGAGTACGCGGACGCCGGCGGCGCGGTGACCATTCTGAAAGACAAGGTCTCGCTCCTCGAAGGCGAAGTGATCGACTGCTCGGTGATGAACGTGGCCGCGCTGCGCGCGTTCTACGCGGAACAGATGGGGGCGGCCAGAGCGGACAACGCGCTCCTCTCGCTCCACCTCAAGTGCACGATGATGAAGGTCTCCGACCCCATCATGTTCGGGCACTGCGTCTCGGTCTACTTCGCCGACGCGCTGGACAAGCACGCCGATGCGCTGAACGAGATCGGCGCCAACGTCAACAACGGACTGGCCGATGTCCTCGACAAACTCGACCGTTTGCCCGCCGGCAAGAAATCCGAGATCGAGGCCGACATTGCCGCTTGTTACGAGAGCGGCCCCGACCTGGCCATGGTCGACTCTCGCAAGGGCAAGACCAACCTGCACGTGCCCAACGACGTGATCGTCGACGCCTCGATGCCGGTGGTGATCCGCGACAGCGGCCGGATGTGGAACAAGGACGACGCGCTTCAGGATACCGTCGCCATGGTGCCCGACCGCTGTTATGCCACCATCTACCAGGCGGTGGTGGAAGACTGTAAAGCGCACGGGCAGTTCGACCCGGCGACAATGGGCAGCGTATCCAATGTGGGGCTCATGGCCAGGAAGGCAGAGGAGTACGGCTCCCACGACAAGACCTTTACCGCGCCCGGCGAGGGAGTGATCCGCGTCGTCGACGCCGGCGGTACGATTTTGATGGAGCAGAGCGTTGAGCCCGGCGATATCTTCCGCATGTGCCAGGCCAAGGACGAAGCCATTCGCGACTGGGTGAAGCTGGGTGTGACGCGCGCGCGGGCCACCGGGGCCCCCGCGATCTTCTGGCTCGACCCGAAACGCGGCCACGACGCGCAGATCATACAGAAGGTGGAAGCTTACCTCCCCGATCACGACACCAGCGGCCTCGAGATCAAAATCATGAAGCCGGTGGACGCGATGAAATTTTCCCTCGAGCGCATTCGCCGCGGCGAAGACACCATTTCCATCACCGGCAACGTGCTGCGTGACTATCTTACCGACCTTTTCCCGATCCTCGAACTGGGTACGAGTGCCCGCATGCTCTCCATTGTGCCGCTCCTCCGGGGAGGTGGGCTTTTTGAGACCGGAGCCGGCGGCTCGGCGCCCAAACACGTGCAGCAGTTCCTGTCCGAGGGGCACCTCCGCTGGGATTCTCTGGGAGAATACTGCGCGCTCGTGCCTTCGCTGGAGATGCTCGCCCGCGCCGGGAACACCGGCAGCGCCCGGGCGGCGCTCCTGGCCAGGACTCTCGACGAGGCCATCGGACAGTACCTCGAAGACGCCCGCTACCCCTCTCGCAAGGTGAACGAAATCGACAACCGCGGCTCCACCTACTATCTCGCGCTGGCGTGGGCGCGCTCCCTCGCCGCGCAGGACGACGACGCCGAGCTCAAGGCACGTTTCGCGCCGGTCGCCACGGCGCTGGCGGAGAACGAGGGCAGGATCATTGAAGAGATGCTCGCGGCGCAGGGGGACGCACCCGACATCGGAGGCTATTATCGCCCGGACGACGCCCGGTGCGCCGCGGCGATGCGTCCCAGCGCCACACTGAACGGGATCATCGACGGGATGTAATCCCGTCACGAAAACGGGGAGCCGGTCCTTTTGCAAGTTGAAAACCCTCTCCTCCGGACCATCGACCAGCAAGGATTCGTCGTACTCGATGGCGGCCTGGCCACGACCCTCGAGGCGCGAGGGTACGACCTCAACGACGACCTGTGGTCGGCCCGCGTTCTGTTGGAGGAGCCGGATGCCATCCGGCAGGTGCACCGGGACTTCCTCGACGCCGGCGCCGACTGCATTGTCACGGCGAGTTACCAGGCCAGCCTGACGGGTTTCGCCCGGCGCGGACTCGACGCGGACGAGGGTGAGGCCCTGATACGCGCCTCGGTGGATCTCGCTCTCGAGGCGCGGCAAAACTTCCTGGATGAAAATGATGATTCAACCGTGCGTCCGCGGCCGCTGGTGGCGGCGAGCGTCGGGCCGTATGGCGCTTTCCTCGCCGACGGATCCGAGTACACCGGTCAATACGACCTCGACGACGCGGGCCTGCTCGAGTTCCACCGTGAGCGCTGGCGGATACTGGCCGACACCCCCGCGGATCTGCTGGCCTGCGAGACGATACCGTCGCTTCGCGAAACTTCCGTTCTTCTATCACTGCTCTCGGACACGCCCGGCCGTTGGGCTTGGTTCAGTTTCAGCTGCCGTGACGGCCTGCACCTGAACGACGGCAACCGTTTCACCGACGCCGTTCGGCTGTGTGCGGAGGCGCCGCAGGTGGCCGCCGTCGGCGTCAATTGCACGGCGCCGCGACACATCCCGTTGCTGATCGCGGAAGCGCGACGGGTGACGGCCCTGCCGATCATCGTCTATCCCAATCTCGGTGAGAAATACGACGCCGCCACCAGGACATGGGGTGGCGCTCCTCAGCCCGCCGGCTGGGTGGAGTCCGTGCCCTTGTGGCTGGCCGCCGGCGCGCAGGGCATCGGCGGGTGCTGCCGGGTCGGCCCCCGGGAAATCGCGGAGACCCGCCGGGCACTTGCTGACGCCTCTTAACTCGACGCCTTGAACATGTTCAGTTGCAGGGCAATTCATATTGCTCGTGCGTCACCCCCTCTTGATATATTCCAACTTCCGAGTACGAATTCCGCTATAGATAATAAAAACGTGACACAGTGTACAATTTAGTTTATAGTTAGCTTCCTTGGTCCCAGATCAACATCCCTTGTCAACGCACCATGTCATCCTCAGTTTGCCGGTCTTATTCATCCGCAGGACCATCCGTATCTACTCCCAGGGGGAGTCGTCGCGATATCAGCAGTTTCATCGATTGGGAGTCACCAAGGAGGAATCATCGATGAAGTTATTCATGCTCGCCGTTGCTTTCGTCCTATCCGTGGCCAGTGTCGCGGGAGCAACAACCGAAATCCGAGGATACGTGTTTCCGTCAGGAGGGGGGAAGTCGACCAGCCTCAACCATTCACTTTATTATACGATCGGGGAGTCGGTCGTCGGCCGCGGCACCACAACGAACCACGAGATCCGTTCGGCGTTCTGGGGCGCGAGTCCGCATGCCACGGCGGTCAATCCTGGACTTGCGCTGCCGGTCGCCGATCAGTTGTATCAGAACTTCCCCAACCCGTTCAACCCGACAACCACAATTCAGTACGATCTCTCCGGAAATCCCGGGCACGTCAGTCTTCGCGTCTACGACGTAGCGGGACATCTGGTGAGGACCCTGGTGGATGAAGTACAAAGTTCCGGCACTCAATCCGCGACCTGGAACGGTCGGAACTCGCATGGTTCGTTCGTGGCAACGGGGATCTACCTGTACGTACTGGAAACACCTCGCACACGATTTACTAAAAAAATGGTTTTGTTGCAATAGCCACTCCCCAAAGGAGGCAAAGATGCGCCGCTTCATGTATACATTTGCAGCCGTAACTGTATTGAGTCTTCTGTCCGCCGGCCCCGGATGGGCACAGCCGACATTGGTCAGCTACCAGGGAGCGTTACTCAAGAATGGTGGCACCTACAATGGAGACGCCGAATTCAAGTTCGCGATCCTGTGTGGTGGAGCCATCATATGGAATAGCGACTCGGGATCTCCACAGAACGGGGACCCGGCCGCGTCCATGACGATTCCCGTCGACCGAGGAGTCTTCAACGTCATGTTGGGTGACGGGGGTTTCGGCATGCCGGCAGTGACATCGACCCTTCTCGACGGGTGCACGACGCCATTGCTCCGCGTGTGGGTGGATACAGGCGACGGGTTCGAGCAACTCATGCCCGACCAGGCTTTCGGAAGCAGCGCGTTTTCGCTGGTCAGCGACCTGTCGAATTCCGGAGGATCCGGTGCCGACAGCGACTGGGTTATCGATGGCAACAACATTTACTCCGCAGCGCCGGGCAAAGTTGGCATCGGCGTGATCCCACTCGCCGCCGCCAGCGGGCCAGATGTTGAGGTGCCGGTGGAAGCAAAAGGGGGTCTTGCAGCAACACTGGTAACCGATGCAAAACTGGGCGTCGAGGCGAGTGAAAATCAGGTCATTTATGGTCGGCTCAACGCGGTCAATGCCGATGCTGACGGAAGAGCAGCTATCTACGGGTACCGGACAAGGAGTACACGGAATGACGGCGCTGGTTTCGCGGTTGCGCAGACGAACAACGCCATAACGGGCAACAACTTCTGGGGAGATGTATACACATTTGGCGTCGCGGGATACAGCTACAATGACTATGTCCAGACCGGAGGCGTTATCGGTGCGGTCTGGGATGCATCCTACTGGGGTGCGCTCGGGTACAGGGATGCCGGCGGCCTGAATTGGGGAATGTATACTCCCAACAACGCCCATGTTGGTGGCGAGTTCTGGCTGGCCGACAAGGCCAGGATTAGAGGCAACACCGGCGGTGACCTGGGAGGGCAGATGGATCTATTCAGGTCAGACGGAGTCGTGGCGATTCAGTTGGACGGTGAAGACAACAGTGTCAGCGGGGGGGCAGGTGGTGGGATTGTCGTCCTGTACAACGAGGTCGGGGCTGAGAGGGTAGCGATAAGAGCGCAGGAGACGGGCGACGTTGCCCAGGGGGCGGCAGTGCACCTCAGAAACGGTGCCGGCGCCGTCACGATCGAACTGGACGCTGGCCAGGGCACCTCGGGAGAGGGTTGGGTCATCACCGACGTAATCCAGATAAACGGAGGGGCGGACATTGCCGAACCGTTTCCCTTTACGGAAACCGAGGAGATTGAAGACGGGTCAGTTGTCGTCATCGATGAAGAGAACCCGGGAGCGTTGACCCTGAGCGATCAACCGTACGATCGCAGGGTGGCCGGTATCGTCAGTGGCGCTGGCGGCGTCAAGCCCGGGCTGACACTGAGTCAGAGAGGGGTGTTGGACGACGGTCGCAATGTGGCGCTTGGCGGTCGCGTTTATGTCAAAGCGACGGTGAGCAACGGGCCGATCAAACCCGGTGATATGCTGACGACATCCGGCACCGCCGGGTACGCAATGCGGGTGAGCGACTACGGACGCGCCCAGGGCGCCGTCATCGGCAAGGCGATGTCATCGCTCGACGAAGG
>CBDUWU010000081.1:0-13406 GCA_965371015.1 uncultured bacterium
AACGCTCCTATCCTACCAGTCATCGCACCGGCCCCAGGACCTGTGGCACTTCATGACGCCCGACTACCGTCAGACCTTGATCTGGCTGCAGTTGAAAAGCGGCGACAACAAGGACATGGCCGCCGTGGAGAGATACGTGGCCGGCTTCGTTGCCGAAAACCCGCCGCCGGCCGGTGTCACCATGGACTGGGCGGGGATGACGTATCTCAACGTCGTCTGGCAGGACGAGATGGTGAACGGGATGCTCAACGCGCTGCTGGGCAGCTTCGTCATCGTGTTCTTCATGATGCTCATTCTGTTCCGATCGTTATGGTTCGCCCTGCTGTCGATGCTGCCGCTGTCCGTTACCATCGCCTTCATCTACGGTTTGATCGGACTCGTCGGCAAGGACTACGACATGCCGGTCGCCGTGCTGAGTTCGCTCACGCTGGGGTTGTCGGTCGACTTCGCCATCCACTTCCTGCAGCGAGCGCGCGAAGTCCAGAAAGAGACGGAGAACTGGCGGGTAACGATCGCCCACATGTTCGACGAGCCGGCCCGGGCGATATCGAGAAACGCCATCGTCATCGCCATCGGGTTCCTGCCGCTGCTGGCGTCCCCGCTGGTGCCCTACAACACCGTCGGATTTTTCCTGGCCGCGATAATGGCGATATCGTGCGGCGTGACGCTGCTGCTGCTGCCCGCCGTGATGAACTTTATGACAAATAAACTCTTTGGAACGGACGCGACGGGCGCTCCGCAGAACAACGACACGAGAAACGCCTAGGGAGGTCCCCAGATGAAAAAAGCAATAACGACCATCCTGATCGGCGCCGCGGTGCTGGGCACGCTGGGAGCGCCGACATCGGCCGCCGACCTCACCGACGTCGACGAGATTATCACGCGCTCGAACAACGCGGCCTACTACGCCGCCGAAGACGGACGCGCGTACGTCCGGATGACGATTACCGACGCCAGGGGACGTGAACGAATCCGGCAGTTTTCGATTCTGAGAAAGGACAGGTCAGACGGAGCCGACCAGAGCTACGCGATTCTTTTCGTCCGACCCGCCGACGTTCGCAATACGGTGTTCCTCGTCGACAAGCACGTCGAAGGTGACGACAACCGCTGGCTCTACCTGCCGGGACTCGACCTGGTCAAGCGCATCGCCGCCGGCGACAAGCGGACGAGTTTTGTGGGGTCGGATTTCTTCTACGAGGATGTATCAGGTCGCGGTGTCGGCGAGGACGACCACGAACTGGTCGAGACCACGGACGAACACTACGTCGTCAAGAGTACCCCGAAGAAACCGGGTTCGGTCGAATTCGTTTCGTGGAAGGCCTGGATAGACAAACAATCGATGATCCCTGTGAAGATGGAGTACATCGACGACAACGGCAAGGTGTACCGGACGATCGAAGCCCTGGAGGTGCGCGACATCCAGGGATTTCCCACGGTCACGCAGATGAAGGTGTCGGACCTGCGGACCGGCGGTAACACGGTGTCGGAGTTCCGGAATGTCCAGTACGACATCGGGATACCCGACGATGTTTTCACCGAGCGCACCCTGCGAAATCCCCCTCGCGAATGGTTCAAAGGTAAGTAGCCATGCCGAGCTTCTGGAAAGCGACTATCCTGGTGTCGGCGTTCGCAATCGCGGGTTTTGCGCCGGCCACGGCGCCCGCCCGGGACGCCGAATGGGATGACTGGGACGACGAAGGATCGCTGCCCGTGGAGATCCACGGGTTTGCCGAGGCGGCGATCGGCGGACGCGTGGTAAGCGACCCCACCAGCCCCGACGATGTCCTCCTCAGCGAGGCGCGCTTTCGTCTCGATCTGGCGCACTACGGGGACCGGGCGGACATGCTGTTCAAGGGCGATTTTCTCGCCGACGGCGTGCTCGACGACGTTCTGATCGACCTCCGGCAGGTGATGCTGTTACTCCGCGCCGCCCACTGGCTCGGCGTTCGCGCCGGACGGCAGGTTTTGACGTGGGGGACAGGCGACCTGCTGTTTCTGAACGACCTGTTTCCCAAGGACTGGCAGTCGTTCTTTATCGGACGCGACGACGAGTATCTCAAGGCGCCGTCCAACTCTTTCAAGCTCACTTTTTACTCCGCGGTGAATTTCGACCTGGCCTGGACCCCGGTGTTCACGCCGGACAACTACATTACGGGCGAGCGGCTTTCATTCTACAACCCCTTCACGAATGAGATCGCAAGCGCGTCGACGAACGCCGGCCCGCTGCAGGCGGACCTGCCGGACAAAACGTGGGAGGACGGCGAGTTCTCGGGGCGGCTGTTCAAGACGGTCAACGGCTGGGAGCTGGCCGCGTACGGTTACTCGGGCTTTTTCAAGCGGCCGATGGGAATCGATCCCGACACGACACTGACGGGAAGGCCGGCGCTCTACTTCCCCCGCCTCATTGTGGGGGGCGCCAGCATCCGCGGAAACGTCTTCGGCGGCGTCGGAAATATCGAGGGCGCCTGGTACGATTCGTACGACGACCGCGAGGGCGCCAACCCGTTCATTCCCAACTCCGAGGTCCGCGGCCTGGCGGGATACGAACGCGAGCTGTTCGCCAATTGCAATCTCGGTCTCCAGTACTACTTCGAGTTGGTAGTGGATTACGACAGTCTCGTGGCCACGTGGCCGGACCCGCGGACGGCGCAGGAAGAAATCCGCCATCTGCTCACCGCTCGTTTCACGCAACGGCTCCGGCAGGATACGTGGACCGTGTCCCTGTTCACGTACTGGTCGCCCAACGAGGAAGACGGCTATGTCCGTCCGGTGGTGACGCACAAATGGTCGGACGCCGTGGCGGTCACGGCGGGCGGCAATTTCATGTGGGGCGACGACGGCACTTTTTTTGGTCAATTGAAAAACAACAACAACCTGTACCTGCGTCTGCGGTACAGCTTCTAACGACAACGGAGGTTCGAATATGACGGTCAACGAAGGATTGAGACTGGTGGCGGGGTTTTTCATCCTGCTCAGCGTCGCTCTGGGCTACTGGGTTCACCCGGCCTGGTTCCTCTTCACCGCGTTCGTGGGCATCAACCTGTTACAGTCGGCGTTCTCGCGCTGGTGTCCGGCGATGTGGATACTGCGCAAATCGGGCCTCAAGTGCGAGCAGGTCGTGGAATAACAATGCCGGGACGGCGTCGACCCCGCCGCTCAACGGGCGTTAACCGATATCGATGGTTTCCTTGTACTGCGGGATGCGGGACTCCCACCCGAGTTC
Organism: uncultured bacterium; assembly: GCA_965371015.1. GTDB lineage: Bacteria > Krumholzibacteriota > Krumholzibacteriia > WVZY01 > JAKEHA01 > CBDUWU01. Next base: position 3,224 of record CBDUWU010000081.1, read on the forward strand.
GTCGCGCAGGTGCTGCTGGAACGCTTTCGCCGACTCGGGCTCGCCGTGGGTGATAAAGGTCATCCGCGGCGCTTCCTTCGTCTGCCCCAGCCAGTCGATGACTTCACGCCAGTCCGCGTGGGCGGACAAATTGGGGAGGTCGAGGATTTCGGCGCGGCAGGGGACTTCTTTGCCGTGGATCTTTACCGACTCCGCCCCGTTGAGCATTTTCTCGCCGCGGGTACCGGGCGCCTGGAATCCCACGAATAGAACCGTGTTGCGCGGGTCGGGCAGCATTGCTTTGAGGTGGTGGACCACGCGACCGCCTTCTACCATGCCGCTCGCCGACACGATGATGGCCGGACCCTTGTTCGTGTTGAGTGCCTTCGACGCCTCTCTCTTCCGCACGAAATCCACGTTTGCATAAATATCCCGGCACTCGTCTGCCGTCAGCCGGTGTTCCTTGTGGTGTTCACAGTAGATTTCCGTCGCATTGATCGCCATCGGACTGTTGAGAAAAACCGGGACGTCGGAAATCCGATTCTCTTCCCTGAGTTCCGAGATGAGGTGAAGGATGGTCATCGAACGTCCGACGGCGAAGGAGGGGATGACGAGAATCCCGTCCCGCTCTACGGTCCGGTTGATCACGTCGGCCAGCTGTGCTTTCGGGTCCTCGTCGTTATCGTGCAGCCGGTTGCCGTAAGTCGATTCCACGACCAGGTAGTCCATCGCCCCGATCGGGTCGGGTGCGCGCATTACGGGCATTTCCGGCCGCCCGACGTCGCCCGAAAAGACCGTTGTCCGTCCGTTGCTTCGCAGATGGACGCAGGCCGACCCCAGGATGTGGCCAGCGCGGGTGAGGCTGAATGACAGGCCTTTTGCGATTTTGACCTCGGTGTTGAGGCCGACGGGCTTGAAGAACTCGAGACTCCTCCGCGCGTCCTTCTCTGTGTAGAGGGGCAGCGCGGGGTCGTGTTTGGTGATCTTGTGCTTGTTGCGGTACTTCGCCTCTTCTTCCTGCAGGTAACCGCTGTCGATAAGGATGAGCTCGCACAGCTCCCTCGTTCCCTGCGTACAGTAAACGGGGCCGTTGAACCCTCGGTTCATCAGCACGGGCAGGTAGCCGCAGTGGTCGAGGTGTCCGTGGGTGAGAATGACGGCATCGAGCGTCGAAGGGTCGAACGGCGGGTCTTCCCAGTTGCGCTGGCGGTTTTCCTTTAATCCCTGGAACACCCCGCAGTCGACCATCACGCGCTGATCACCGTTGGAGAAGAGGTATTTCGAACCGGTTACCGTGCCGGCGGCGCCGTAGAAGCTCAGCTGCATCGAATTCTCCTTGCATGAATTTGTAGTATTGACCCGAAACCGCCCGACAGTATATCACGCGGGGGCGCCGGGGTCACGGCCGCCTTTGCCGGCGCCGGCGCCGGCGCTTTCGCAGATTCCCGTTGGAATCGCGGCGCAATCCGTATACACTGAACCGACTACTTATTAATGAACCATGGCATCGTTGCGTGTATTCAAGGAGAAAGGGTGATCAAGTGAGCACTTACAAAGTCATCGAACTGGTCGGTACCAGCCCCAAGTCGTGGGAAGAAGCGGTTGCCTCCGCCATCGAAACCGCCGGAAAGAGCCTGAGGGACCTTCGTATCGCCGAAGTCGCCGATCTGGACGTAGTGATTCAGGACGGCAAGGTGTCCGCCTTCCGGGCCAAGGTCAAGGTATCGTTCAAGTACAGCACTGAGTAGATACCGACAGGTATCTCCGGGCGGGCTGTTTCGCGGCAGTCCGCTTTTTGTTGGCGTCAGCGCTCCCGACGCGCTATGATCGGACATCCCCATCCGGTGTTCCGGCATGTCCACCCGACGTATGCGCGCGGATCGGCTCGCGGATATCATATCCGCATAACGAAAGGGCACTGTCGCCATGGTTCGATTTCTATCCACTCGAATTGGTATACGAACGGGTGCGGCGGCGGTCGCCATCGTGCTGGCGTTGCTGTTGTCTCTCCCCGCGACGGCCCAGGTCGCCGGTGACATCCCTTCCTACTATTCCGAACTCGACTTCAATCTCACCAGCCCGAGCACGTGGGCGACGGCCGTCGGCGGGTTTGCGAACCCGGGCGTCTATACGATGCTGCCGGGCGGGGAGGCCCAGTTCTTCTGGACCTCGACTCACGAGGACGCGCTGTCGGACTGGCGTAACTGGGGCTTGTTTCTCGGTGGGGAACACATCGGCCTGGGCACGGTTTATAATCGGGTGCCCGACCCCGCGGGTGAGGGGACCGTCAGCGTGACCGACTACCGCCTGGCGCTCTCCGGGGGCAACAAGACGGCCTCGCTGGGGTTTGCCTATGGATGGTCGGGCAAGGATGGCCGCGACTTCGGGCGCACCCGGGTAGTGCAGGTCGGCACCGTACAGCGGTGGACCCGGTACCTTTCGTGGGGCGCGGCGGGAATCTTCTCGACGGAGACCCGCGACCAGTCGGGATTGTTCGACCTCGCCGTCCGGCCCCTGGGCAGCGAACTGCTTTCGGTCTGGGGAGACCTCGAGCTGCCGCGCGGCGTTTCGCTCAAGAACGCGCCGTGGAGTCTCGGCGCCATGGTCGAATGGCCCGCCGGGTTGCGGCTGATCGGCCGCTACTTCGAGAATGAGTCGTGGAGCTTCGGTATTGCCTACGCATTCGGCGGCGCGATGAACACGGGGCAAGCCGGCTTGAGTGCCAGCCCTCGTTTCGATACCGACAACGAAATGGCGTATACCAACTGGGGGTTCAGGCTGGGGTATCCCGAACGCGGGTTTATCGGCGAGTACTTCCAGAAAGACCGGCACTACCTTGCCATGAACCTCAAGGGTCCCGTGGTGCACACGCGCTACAAGTATTTCGACAGGGGCCACAGGCTGCTCAGCATCCTCAAGTCACTCGAAGACGCCAAAAACGACCCCCGGGTAAAGGGTGTCGCGATCAACCTCTCCGGCATCGCGATATCGAAGGGCAACGCGTGGGAGCTCCGTGAGAAACTCATGGAGTTGCAATCCATCGACAAACACGTGGTCATTTACTTCGATGAGGCCGGAATGACCGTCTACCACCTGGCCAGCGTCGCGGACCGGGTCGTGATGGATCCGGAAGGCACGCTCGTGCTTCCGGGCTACGTGCTCGGACGGACTTACCTGGCCGGGACGCTGGAGAAGATCGGCCTCGGATTCGACGAGTGGCGCTTTCTCGAGTACAAATCGGCGGCGGAGACGTTGTCGCGCAGGTCGATGTCGGACGCCGACCGCGAACAGCGCCAGGCGTTGGTGGACGGCTACTACGCGACGATGCAGGCGGACGTTTGTGCCGCGCGCAATGTCGAACCCGGGACGTTCGACGGCTGGATAGACGACGAGACGCTTATCCTCCCGGAAGCGGCCAAGGCCCATGGCCTGATTGACGACATCGAGCGCTGGGACGACGTTCAGGACGTTATCACCGAGCTCGAGGGTACCCCCAAAGGATTTGTCGGCGCCGGTTCCCTGGCGGGGCGGTACTACAAATCACAGCGCTGGGGTGAACCCCCGCGGATCGCCGTAGTCTACGCGATCGGCGCGTGTGCGATGGACTCGGGCATCCGGGCCCGGCAACTGGAAAAGATGATGCTCGCGCTGGCCCGGAATACGAGCGTCAAGGCCGTCGTCCTGCGGGTCAACTCGCCGGGCGGATCGGCGCTGGCGAGCGACCTGGTCGCCGAAGCGATGAAGAAGTGCGCCAAAAAGAAGCCCGTCATCGTTACCCAGGGTGACGTGGCCGCGTCGGGGGGGTACTGGATTTCGATGTACGGCGACGAGATCCTCGCGCAACCGACCACCATTACCGGTTCGATCGGTGTCATCGGCGGCTGGATCTGGAACGACGGCCTGGCGGACAAGCTCGGTCTCGACGCCGACTACGTCGCGAGGGGCAAGCACGCCGACCTGTTCTTCGGGCCGGGAATACCTTTTACGGGAATCGGGATTCCGCACCGCCCCATGACGGACTACGAGCGCGAATCGGTGATCGAAAGCATTAAAACAATGTACGACGGCTTTGTCGACAAGGTGGCCGAGGGTCGCGAGATGGACAGGGCAGCGGTGGAGAAGGTCGCGCAGGGCCGTGTGTGGACGGGAGACGCGGGGCTGGAAAACGGCCTCATCGACGAGATCGGCGGGCTCGACCGTGCGATCGAGATCGCCCGGGAAAGGGCCGGGATCGACCCGGACGAGGAAGTCAAGATCCTCGACTTCAGTACCAGAGGCTGGTTCAACTCCGGTGCGCTCTCGCCCAGCCCGATCGGTTTCGTTTTCAAGGTGCCGTCGTTCTGGCCGTGGAGCGGCCCCCGCGTCGAAAGTAACGTCGGCGAAGCGACGGCGCTGTCGGAGGAGTTTCTCGACGACTACGCGTTGGTCTACCTGCGCGAGATCGTCAAGCACAACGGGAGGGCGCTGTGTCTGATACCCCCCGACTTTCTGCCGAATGAAGCGCGTTCCGTGGCCGGGGGGACGGAGTGGCCGCAGCTGCGGTGAGACCCGCGCCAGACGGCCTGACGGGGCGTCTTCGGCGGTTGCAGAAGCGCCGCATCCGGGCTATAATATTAGTGCTGCGAAAGCAGGATGAAGTCCATGCAGGTGGGCCCGCACAGCCCACTGTTTGCGAATGAACCCGCGAGAACTCTATCGCGGGTTTTTTCATGGTTGCAGTGGAGTATAGGAAAAGATCTGGCGGGAATGTGAGGGGCGTCGTGGGCTCGAAACGCCGCTCTGGTTGTTTGAGGAACGAGGCAGGTTCCCGCCAAATCTTTTGGATCGATGGCCGGTGTTTCGCGGCGAGGTTCTGTCTGTCGGTTGCGCGCCATGGAAAGTTGAGCGCGCCGGCGTCACTGGTTGGGGTGCCCGCACAGCCTCATCGAGACATGAAACCAGATCTTCCGGCGCGCACTCTCTGGTATCCCCACCCTTCGGGATACACGTGTGAGAGACACAGGGCCCGCAGTGCACGGCCGTGCCCTCTGCCCCACCACGGTATTTTATAATTGGGGCCGGCCTGAATGAGTTGCCTGCGGGCTCTATAGAGACAAGCGCGCTTCCTCCTTTCGGGTCGATTTTCCAGGGACTCACCAGATTTTTATGTCATTAAAACCATTCGGCGCGATAGCCGTCTTGATACCGTTTCAGAATTCCCTACGGCGGATGTGTGTGGTGTGGGGTGGATGCAAACCCTGGGTAGGGCGAGCGGATTATGTCTCGATTGCTTCTCTACTATATAAACTAGTTAGTAAACACCAAATGTCAACCCCCCAAAGTAGATTTTCATCGGATTTTTTAGTGAGTGTTTTCACAATGATCGGTGGTACAATGTCCCGGAATTTTTTGCCGTCGGCGGGTTCGTGCGAGGTATCAATGCTCAACTGGATATTCAGACGAAGGAAGGCCAAAGACGCCTTCGACATCTCGGAGATTCAACGCAATTTCGAGAGCTTTTTGCGGTTGCTCGAGTGCAACAACGAGGCTCTCAAGCTGATCAACGAGTTGAAGGAAAAGTCGAGCGGGGAGTTTCTGTTCGACATGGAGTTCATCCGGTCCACGCTCGACAAGCTCGACGAGAACGTTGGCCAGATCGTGGATTCGCTGAACGAAATCGGCGAAAACCGGTACAAAGGTCTCGACAATGCCTTTGACCGCATTCGCAGCCACGTCCACTCGACACTCCCCGGAGACGACGAAATCCAGCCCGACGCCGGGGTCATTCCCTTTGAGAAGCTGGACATCGGCTACATGGGCCAGGTAGGGAGCAAGAGCGCGAACCTGGGGGAGATGCGGAACCGGATCGGCCTGCCCGTACCGGACGGGTTTTCCGTTACGGCCAACGGTTGGAGGTCGTTCATGGACCACGATAGTCTCAAGGAAAAGATTCAGTCGAAGCTGGATGCGTTGGACCCCAAAGACCTCGACTTGCTGACCGAAACGAGCGCTGCCATAGATGAATTGATCCGGGGAAGCGAAATACCACCCGAGCTGCGGACAAAAGTCGAGGAGGCGATTCAGCTCGTTTCCCGCGGAGAAGCGAGGTATTTCTCGGTGAGGAGCAGCGCGCTGGGCGAAGACACGCAGTTCAGTTTTGCGGGCCAGTACGCGTCGTACCTCAACGTCCGACCCGATCAGATCCTCGACAGCTATCGCAAGGTCGTGGCGAGCCAGTTCACGCCGGGCGCGATGTACTACTACCTGTGCCAGGGGTTGCAAGATCACGAAGTCGCCATGAGTGTGGCGGCCATGCGGATGATCGACGCGGGGGCCGCGGGGGTTATCTACACTTCGAATCCCATCGACCCGGGGGAGCCGGTTCTGATCATCAACTCGGTGTGGGGACTGGGCAAGTATATCGTCGATGGGACCATGACTCCTGATTCGTTCAGGGTGAGCAAAGAGACTCTGGACGTCATCGATTCAGACGTGGTGGAGAAGACGGTACAACTGGTGACCGGCAGGGGAGGTGGTGTTGAAGAAAAGGAAGTGACGCCGGGCGACCGGCTTGCTCCGTCATTGACAAACGGGCAGATCCAGGAACTGGCCGAGTGCGCAATCAAAATCGAGAAGCACTACGGCGAGCCTCAGGATATCGAATGGGTCGTCGAACGGGGTACCGGAGACATCTACCTTCTGCAGTCGCGGCCGCTGCGCGTCTATCAACACGCCGATCCGGACGACGATCTGGATCTTTCCCGGTTTCGTTTGCTTGCCGACGGTGGTGTGACGGCGGCGAGCGGCGCCGGTGGCGGTGTGGTGTACCACATGCGCGGCGAGGACGATCTTCCGAACTGTCCCGACGGGGCCGTCATCGTTTCGCATTCCCCGTTTCCCGCATTGACGACGGTGATGAGCCGGGTCAACGCGATCGTGACCGAAGTCGGGGCGATCACCGGCCATATGGCGACGGTCGCCCGCGAGTTCCGGATTCCCGCGGTGATGGGGTTGTCCAACTCGCTCGACCTTTTGCCGAGCGGAGCCTCCGTTACGGTGGATGCGGACGAAACAAAAGTCTACGAAGGGGTCATTGACGAGTTGATCTCCGAACGGGCTCCTGTTTCGAATATCTTCGAGGACACGGCGTTGTTCGTAACCCTCGAGCGCATGCTCCATAATATTGTCCCGCTCAATCTCGTTTCGCCGCGATCACCCGAATTCACGCCGGACAACTGTCACACGTACCACGACATTACCCGTTTCGCGCATCAGAGATCGCTGGACGAGATATTCAAAGTGGCGGAGGCCAGCAAGAAGGGGGCTAAGTCCGCGCCGATGCTGAAGACGGACATACCGCTCAGGATCAACATTCTCAGCGTGGACGCGGACAACGAGTACCTGAACCGGAAAAAGTGGATCGACGAGAGCGAGATCCCCTCTCTGCCCATGAGAGCTTTCTGGAGCGGAGTCAAATCGGCGGGCTGGCCCCGCCAGCCGCCCGTGAAGTTGAAGAGATTTGCGTCCGTGCACGCCACCAGTGTGGGCGGTGGCGACGATTCGAGGCCGTCGTTTTCGGAGAACAGCTTTGCGTTGATCGCCAGGGAATACATGAATTTCAGTATCCGCATGGGGTTCCATTTTTCGACGATCGAGACGATGTGCACCGACATTCCCAAGAAGAACTACATTCGTATGAAATTCCAGGCGGGGGGGGCTTCCATCGACCGTCGCAAGCGGCGCGTGAGGCTTATCATCGGGATCCTCAAGGATATGGGCTTCGAGAACCAGAGCAAAGGCGATTTCCTCGACGCGCGGGTAGCGTATAATGACAAGGATGACCTGCTCCTGAAGCTCAAGCGCCTCGGTGCTCTTTCGATTCACACCAAGCAGCTGGATATGGCGCTGTCCAGCGACGAGCTGGCCGACTGGTACGAAGAGGAAATAAAGCGCAAACTGGATACGTTGCAGGCATGAGCGGAAAAAACGACAGACTGCTGGCGACGGTAAACAGAATTCTGGAATGGCGGGGGTTGTTCATTTTCAACATGATCATCCTCGTTGCCCTCATGGTGCTCGCGTTCTGGGTTTCCTGGCGCAACCTCGACTACATCAAACTCATTGTTACAAACGATTTCAACCAGCAGCAGCTCATCCTGGCGCGACAGGTCGCCCGTGACGTCGAGTCGTCCGTCGACGACATCAGCCGGAGTCTGCGTTTCGAGAGCCGCATCGGCGAGCGCTCGGTCCAGGACGCGCACGTCGTGAGGAGCGAGCTGGCCGCGATGGTGAGCCGGCTGGGCGACGAGGGGGTCGTTTCCATCTACTCCCTGCTTCCGGGCCCCGTGGTGTTCGTCGCGGACTCCACCGGCGTTTCGATGGGGAGTGTCGAGGAGTTCCGCCGCCTGGGCTTTTTTTCGCGAATGGGTGAAGCGTCCCGGTCCGGAGTGAAGGTTTTTGACGCGGGGTTCGGACTAGGCCCCGAGGGTGGAGCGAGCCGGATGGTGAATATCGCGTCGCTCGTGGAATTGCCGGGGGGGGAAAGCTATTTCCTCGTCGCCGTCACGGACATATCCCGGCTGGTGCGGCGGGCCGCGCAAGCGGTGACTTCGGGCGAAACGGGGTACAGCTGGGTAATCGACGAAAAGGCGCGGTTTCTCTACCACCCGAGGGCGGACTTTGTGGGGAGGAATTCGATCGGGATAAGGCGGGATGTCATGCCCGACGTCTCGTTCGACGAGATCGACCGGCTGCAGAGTGAGAGAATGATTACCGGCGGGGAGGGCACAAGCCGGTACGTTTCCGGATCGCACCGCGATGTCGCGGGCAGAATGCAGAAGCTCATTGCGTGGTCGCCCATACGCGTCGGAAACACCGACTGGGTGTGGTCGGCTGCGGTCGTGGCGCCGGAGTACGAGGTTCGCTCCGTGATTCGCCGGATGTTTTTCCGCCAGTCGGTCCTCGAAGGGCTCCTCATCATCGGAATTTTCGTCATCAGCTTCATGGCGTTTGCCTACAAGAGGCGGTTGTCGAACGTGCTGAGCGAGAAACTCCAGCAGGCCGAGCGGTCGCTGCACCAGACCGAGGAATACTACCGGTCGATATTCGAAAGCGCGCAGGATCCGATTTATCTGCTCGACGAAAACATACGCTTTATTTCCATGAACATGTACACCGCCAAGCTTCTCCGGAACTCGATCGCCGCCAGGGACCGGGGAGCGGCGGGCGCCGCCTTCGGGCCGGAACAGTTTTGCGGCATGAAGATCTCGGACGTTCTGAACGACGAGCACGGCGCGCTCCTCGAAACCCGGGTCAAGAAGGCGTTCTTTCGCAAAGTGCCAGAGACGTTCGAACACCGCTTCCGGGTGGGGGACCGGTACTACCATTTCAATACCCGCTACATCCCGATTTTTTCAGAGGATGGAGGTTCCGTATCGTCGGTTCTGGGAATCTCCCGCGACATCACGGAAAAAAAGGAGATGGAGCATCTGATTTACAGTACCGAGAAGCTGGCGTCGCTGGGTACGCTGGCGGCCGGTGTCGCCCACGAGATCAACAATCCTCTCGGGGTGATCCTGGGTTTCACCGACCTCATGCTCGATCGCACCGAAGAAGGCACCCGTGCTTTCGAAGACCTGAAAATCATTGAGGAGAACTGCCTCAACTGCAAACGCATCGTGGAAAACTTGATGAGTTTCGCGAGGGTGACTGAAGGGATCGAAGAGGTGGTCGATCTCAACACGGCCATCGATGCAGTAGTGAGGATCGTCCAGAGCACACTGCGCACGACCGGGATCGAATTGAGGGAGCGGGTGCAGGAGGGCTTACCCGGGGTCCGGGGCGACACGAGAGAGATTCAGCAGGTGTTTTTCAACCTGATAAATAACGCGGTGTTTGCGATGCGTGAGTATGGCGGCGAACTGCTCATCGAGACGGCCGTTCTCCCGGGAACCGTCGAGATTCATTTCGTCGACCAGGGAACTGGAATCGCAGAACACATAGGCAACCGGATCTTCGATCCGTTTTTCACCACCAAAGAGGTGGGAGAGGGAACGGGGCTGGGATTGAGCGTTTCCTATGGTATAGTCCAGAAGTACGGTGGATCGATCAGGTATACGAGTGTCGCCCGGAGCGAGGCAAAACCGGACAAGGAAATCGGCACCAGATTTGTTGTTTCGCTGCCGATTTTCGATCCGTCACAACAGACAGGCTGACCCGTGACGGG